>DASXKY010000038.1:0-11718 GCA_036496555.1 Burkholderiales bacterium
CTGACGGCTCAGGTGCGCAACATTGCTGAGGTGACGACGGCTGTGGCTCGCGGCGACTTGAGCCGCAAGATCACGGTCGACGTGAAGGGCGAGATCCTCGAGCTGAAGTCGACGGTCAACACCATGGTCGACCAGCTGAACGCGTTCGCCGGCGAAGTCTCGCGCGTGGCGCGCGAGGTCGGTACCGAAGGCAAGCTCGGCGGCCAGGCGCAGGTGAAGGGCGTCGCCGGCGTCTGGAAGGACCTCACCGACAACGTCAACTCGATGGCCGCCAACCTGACCAGCCAGGTGCGCAGCGTGGCGAACGTGGTGACGGCAGTGGCGAACGGCGACCTCGACCGCAAGCTGGTGGTGGAGGCCAAGGGCGAGGTGGCGACGCTCGCCGAGACCATCAACGGCATGATCGAGACGCTGGCGACCTTCGCCGACCAGGTGACCAACGTGGCGCGCGAGGTCGGCATCGAAGGCAAGCTGGGCGGGCAGGCGCGCGTGCCGGGCGCCGCCGGCACCTGGCGCGACCTCACCGACAACGTGAACCGCCTGGCGGCGAACCTCACGACCCAGGTGCGGGCGATCGCCGAAGTGTCCACCGCGGTGACCAAGGGCGACCTGACGCGCTCGATCGCGGTCGAGGCCGCGGGCGAGGTGGCGCTGCTGAAGGACAACGTCAACGAGATGATCCGCAACCTGAAAGACACCACGCGGAAGAACACCGAGCAGGACTGGCTGAAGACGCACCTCGCGCGCTTCACGCGCATGCTGCAGGGGCACCGGGATCTGGTGACCGTTTCCCGGCTGATTCTTTCCGAGCTCACGCCTCTCATCAACGCGCAGCAGGCCGCCTTCTATGTCGCCGACCAGCGCGGCGGCGAGCCGCAGCTCGAGCTCCTCGCCGGCTACGCGCAGCGCCACGGCAAGGGCCTGCCGCGCAAGATCGGCTTCGGCGAAGGCCTGGTCGGCCAGTGCGCGGTCGAGAGGAAGCGCATCGTGCTGAGCCACGCGCCGGCGGACTACGTGCGCATCGGCTCGGCGCTCGGCTCGGGCTCGCCGGTGAACATCCTGATCCTGCCGGTGCTGTTCGAGGGCCAGGTGAAGGCGGTGATCGAGCTCGCGTCGTTCTCGCGTTTCAGCGAGATCCACCAGAGCTTCCTCGACCAGCTCACCGAGTCGATCGGCGTCGTGCTGCACACCATCTCGGCCAACATGCAGACCGAGTACCTGCTGCACCAGTCCCAGTCGCTCACTGCGGAATTGCAAAGCCAGCAGGAGGAGCTGAAGAAGACCAACGACCGCCTCGAGCAGCAGGCGCTCAACCTGCAGAAGTCCGAGTCGCTGCTGAAGGGCAAGCAGGTCGAGCTCGGCACCGCCAACGAGCAGCTGCAGGACAAGGCGCGCGAGCTTTCCGAGCAGATGCGCGAGGTCGAGTTCAAGAACCGCGAGATCGAGCAGGCGCGCTCGGCGCTGGAAGAAAAGGCCGAGCAGCTCTCGCTTTCGTCGCGCTACAAGTCGGAGTTCCTGGCGAACATGTCGCACGAGCTGCGCACGCCGCTCAATTCGCTCCTGATCCTGGCGCGCCTGCTGGCCGACAACGTCGCCGGCAACCTGACCGGCAAGCAGGTCGAGTTCGCGCGCACCATCCACTCGTCGGGCGCGGAGCTGCTCTCGCTGATCAACGACATCCTCGACCTCGCCAAGATCGAGTCGGGCACCGTCACGCTCAACATCGCCACCGAGCGCTTCGCCGACCTGCGCCACTACGCCGAGCGCACCTTCAGGCAGACGGCGGCCGACAAGGGCCTCGAGTTCGCGCTGGAGATCGATCCGGCGCTCGCCGAGACGCTGGACACCGACGGCAAGCGCCTGCAGCAGATCCTCGCCAACCTGCTGTCGAATGCCATCAAGTTCACCAGCAAGGGCGCGGTGCGCCTGCGCATCGCGCCGGCCGAGTCGGGCTGGTCGCCGGGCCATGCGGTGCTCGATGCGGCGCGCGGCGCAGTGGTGGCCTTCTCCGTAGTCGACACGGGCATCGGCATCCCCCCCGAGAAGCAGCGCCTGATCTTCGAGGCCTTCCAGCAGGCCGACGGCACCACCAGCCGCGAGTACGGCGGCACCGGCCTCGGCCTGTCGATCAGCCGCGAGCTGGCGCGGCTCCTCGGCGGCGAGATCCGCGTGCGGAGCGAGTTCGGCGCGGGCAGCGCCTTCACGCTCTACCTGCCGCTCGAGTACCGCCCGGAAGGCGGCACCCAGGCGCAGTGGGTCGGCGAAGAGACGAGCGCGGTCGAGCCGCCTTCGGCGGAATCCGAGGCGATCGAGGCGCCGGCGCTCGAGGAGCCGGCGAAGCCGCCTGCCGAAGGCGGCCTCGTCGGGCGCAAGGTGCTGGTCGTCGACGACGACATCCGCAACGTGTTCGCGCTAGCGAGCGCGCTCGAGCAGAAGGGCCTGCACGTCGCGCACGCCGACAGCGGCAAGGAGGCGATCGACACGCTCAAGAGCGGCGGCGGGGTCGACGCCGTGCTGATGGACGTGATGATGCCGGGCCTCGACGGCCTCGACACCATCCGCATCGTGCGCCAGCTCGACGGCCTCGACGCGCTGCCGATCATCGCCGTCACCGCGAAGGCGATGCCGGGCGACCGCGAGCGCTGCATCGCGGCCGGCGCGACCGACTACATGGCCAAGCCGGTCGACGTCGACGCGCTGGCGGAGATGCTCGAGCGCGCGCTCGTCTGAGCGTCGGGTCGTCCGGGTTGCGATGCAGCATTGCACTGCAACGCCCTTGCCAGGGATTTGTCGCTCGCATTCGACACGTGTAGGCGAACGCCCGCGGGAGTAGCATTGGCGGCTCGAATCGCGGGAGGCGAGCCATGTCGATCAAGCACCCGAATCTTCCCTTCACCGCGCCGCTCGTCGCAGCGGCGCCGGAAACGAGCGGCGTCTTCGCGCTCTGGCAGGACGGCGCGATCGTGTACTACGGCAAGGCGTCGAGCGGCGGCGCGACGATCCGCAGCGCGCTCGATGCGCACCTGTGCGGCCGCAGCTTCCAGAGCGAGCGCCCGACGCGCTGCAGCTGGGAAATCGCCGACGACCCGGAGCCGCGCTACCGCGAGCTGATCGCGGAATTCGAGCACGCGCACCAGCGCGCGCCGCGCTGGAACGATCCGGAGAGATTGCCGACTTCCTGAGGGCTTGGTGGGTGCTACAGGGTTCGAACCTGTGACCACTACCGTGTGAAGGTAGTGCTCTACCGCTGAGCTAAGCACCCGCGCTCGACCGCGGAATTGTAGCGTAAAGTGCGGCCATGATTTTCCGGCCGGCCGCGTGATTTTCCGTCAGTTGTTCGATCAGCAGTCCTCGACCTGCACCTACCTGCTCGCCGACGAGCTGTCGCGCGAGGCGCTGCTGATCGATCCGGTGTTCGAGCAGGCGCGGCGCGACGCGGCGCTGGTCGAGGAGCTGGGCCTGAAGCTGATCTGGACGCTCGAGACGCACGTGCACGCGGATCACGTCACCGGCGCATGGCTCCTCAAGGAGCGCCTCGGCAGCGAGATCGCGTTGCCGGCGAAAAGCGGTGCCGACGGTGCCGACCGTTTCTTGAAGGATTTGGAACTGATTCAATTTGGAAGAAGGTATTTGCAGGCAAATGCAACCCCTGGACACACCGGGGGCTGCCTGACCTACGTCCTCGACGACCGCCTCGCCGCGTTCACCGGCGACGCGCTGCTGATCCGCGGCTGCGGCCGCACCGACTTCCAGCAGGGCGATCCGCGCGCGCTGTTCCGCTCGGTGCGCGAGCGCATCTTCTCGCTGCCGGACGCCTGCCAGCTCTATCCGGGCCACGACTACCGCGGCCTCACCTCGACCAGCGTCAGCGAGGAGAAGCTCTACAACCCGCGCCTCGGCGAATCGATCGGCGAGCAGGACTTCGTCGGCTACATGCAGCACCTCGGGCTCGCGCATCCGCAGCTGATCGAGCAGGCGGTGCCTGCGAATCTGAAATGTGGACGTCCTTCACAGGACGTTTCTTTTTCAAAGGACCAGGACTGGGCGCCGCTTACTTATACGTTTGCGGGAATCTGGGAAGTGCAGCCCAGCTGGCTCGAGGAGCACGCCGGCGAGGTGCAGATCGTCGACGTGCGCGAGCCCGACGAGTTCAACGGCGCGTTGGGGCATGTGGCGGGCGCGATGCTTTTTCCGCTCGGATCCCTCGCCGAGAAGGCAAAGAACCTGGACAAGGCGAGACCCGTCGTCACTGTCTGTCGTTCCGGAGCGCGCTCGGCACAGGCGACCCAGCTGCTGGCCAAAGCGGGCTTCGGAAAGGTCGCCAACCTGTCCGGCGGCATGCTGCGCTGGCGCTCGCAGCGCTTCCCGGTCGAGGGCGGAACGGACTGATGAGCGTGCGCACGCGCTTTGCGCCGAGCCCGACGGGCTCCCTCCATATAGGAGGCGCGCGCACGGCGCTCTTCTCGTGGGCGTATGCGCGAAGACACGAAGGGGTTTTTGTCTTAAGAATCGAAGATACCGATCTGGAGCGCTCGACCGAAGCTTCCGTGCAGGCCATTTTCGAAGGCCTGAAGTGGCTCGGCATCGACTGGGACGAGGGCCCGTTCTTCCAGATGAAGCGCCTCGCGCGCTACAAGGAAGTTGCGGAGCAGCTCATCGCCGCGGGCCATGCCTACCGCGACTACATGCCGAAGGAAGAGCTCGACAAGCTGCGCGAGCAGCAGCTCGCGAGAGGCGAGAAGCCGCGCTACGACCGGGCCATCGGCATGAAATTCAAGGGCTCCGGCCCGGGCGTGGTGCGCTTCAAGACGCCGCACGAAGGGCACGTCGGCTGGAAGGACCTGGTCAAGGGCCCGATCGAGTTCCCCAACGCCGAGCTCGACGACCTGGTGCTGCTGCGCGCCGACGGCGTGCCGACCTACAACTTCGGCGTCGTCGTCGATGACATGGACATGGACATCACGCACGTGATCCGCGGCGACGACCACGTCAACAATACGCCGCGCCAGATTCATATTTATAGAGTGCTAGAAGCAAAAATTCCCGAATTCGCGCACGTTCCCATGATCCTCGGCGCCGACGGCGAGCGGCTTTCCAAGCGCCACGGCGCGACCAACGTCACCGACTACCGCGACCAGGGCTACCTGCCGGAAGCGCTGGTGAACTATCTCGCGCGCCTGGGCTGGTCGCACGGCAACGACGAGGTCTTTTCCAAAGAGCAACTGGTGCAGTGGTTCGACCTGGGGCACGTCAGCGGCTCGCCCGCGCGCTTCGATCCCGAGAAGCTCGCCTGGCTCAACCAGCAGTACATCAAGGCCGCGCCGGACTCGCGCCTCGCCGGTCTGCTCCGCGCGGAGTTCGAAAAACGAAACGTTTCATTGGAAAACGGTCCCCCACTGGAGCGCGTAGCAGCGCTGGTGAAGGACCGCGCGAACTCGATCCCGCAGCTCGCCGACGAGGCGATGCTCTTCTACGCCGAGGAGATTTCCCCTGCGGCGATCCCTCCGGACGCTTCACAGGCGCTGGCGCGGCTCAGGGTAAAGCTCGAAACGACGACGTGGGAAAGGGCCGCCCTGAGCGACGCCATGAAGCTCGTTCTGAAAGAAACCGGCTTGAAAATGCCCCAGCTGGCGATGCCGTTGCGCCAGGCCGTCACCGGCCGCACGCAGACGCCGTCGATCGACGCCGTCCTCGAGCTTCTCGGGCGGGAGAAGGTGCTCAACCGCCTGTCTCGGCTGCTATAATCCGCCCCCTCGGTCGGGGGTATAGCTCAGCTGGGAGAGCGCTTGCATGGCATGCAAGAGGTCAGCGGTTCGATCCCGCTTACCTCCACCAACCGATCTGCAGCACGCAGTCCCCATCGTCTAGAGGCCTAGGACATCGCCCTTTCACGGCGGTAACCGGGGTTCGAATCCCCGTGGGGACGCCATCAGCGTCGAAGCTCAAGCCACCCGCTCGAACTCCATGATGCCGCGCGAGACGCGCGAAGGATCGTGCGGGTTCGGCGACCACTTCGAGACGAACTGGATGCGGTCGGGGCCGAGGAATTTGAAGGCGCGCTCCTGCCGCGCGCCGATCCATTCGACGAGCGACGAGGCGTCGACCTCGGTGACGAAACTCTTGCCGTCGAAGGTGTACTTGCCCGAGTAGGCGTAGACCGAGCGGAAGGCCTTGTCGCGCTCGGCTGCGGTGCTGGCCGGCTGCCGGTCCGCGGCGGTGAGGATCACCATCACGTAGCCGTCCTCGGTGATGACCAGGCTGCCGGTGGGCGATTCACCGAAAGGCTGCCGGCGCTCGCCGCTCGCCTGGTCCTCCGAGTAAAACGCCGCCGGCCGCCACCTGCCGGCGATCGAGCGGTTGTCGTATTCTTGCGGACGTTTTGGATCCTTCATCGCGTCTGAAGATACACGAAGGCTGCGGAGCTTGAGCACCGGGCGCGCGTCGGTGCTGGCGCCGTTCCGCGTCCGCAGCTTCTGCTTCCAGTGGCCGGCCGACCTCGCTACTTCGTGGGCGTTCGAGATGGAGAACCTGATCCTCGGCTGGTTCATCCTCTCCGCTACCGGCTCGGTCGAAAAGCTGGTGCTGTTCGGCGCGCTGGTGTGGCTCGGCTCGCTCATCTCGCCGTTCTTCGGCGTGCTCGGCGACCGCGTCGGCTTCCGCGCGCTGCTCTGCGCCACGCGCGCCGCCTACGCGGTGCTCGCGGCGATCCTGGCGACGCTGACCTTGAGCGGCGCGCTCGCCATGTGGCACATCTTCGCGGTGGCGGCGCTCGCCGGCCTGATGCGCCCCTCCGACATGGTGATGCGCAGCGTCCTCGTCGGCCAGACCATCCGGCCCGAGCTGCTGGTCGGCGCGCTCGGCATCTCGCGCACCACCTCCGATACCGCGCGCATCGCCGGCGCGCTCGCCGGCACGGGCGGCGTCGCGCTGATCGGCATGGGGCCGGCTTACGTCGCGGTCACGGCGCTCTACGCGGTGGCGTTCCTGCTCTCGCTCGGCGTCGCGGGGCCCGCGGCGCGCCACGCGGGCGAGGGCGCGGCGAAGGCGCTCGCCAGCCTCAAGCTCGCCGCGCACTACGTCTGGACCAAGCCCGACCAGCTCGGCGCGTTCGCCGTGGCGTTCCTCGTCAATCTGCTGGCGTTTCCCTTCGTGCTCGGGTTGCTGCCGTTCGTCGCGCGCGACGTCTACGCGGTCGATCGCGCGGCGCTCGGCTACCTCGCCGCGTCATGGGCCTGCGGCGCGCTCGCCGGCTCGCTGCTGCTCGCCGCGCACCTGCCGCTGCGGCCGGCGCGCACCATGCTCGTCGCCGCCGCGGTCTGGTTCGCCACGCTGCTCGCCTTCGGCCAGTCGTCGACGATGGCGACGGGCCTGGTGCTGCTCTTCGTCGGCGGCGTCGCGCAGAGCCTGTGCATGACGCCGCTCGCCGCGGTGATGCTGCGCGGCGCGAGCGAGGAGATGCGCGGCCGCGTGATGGGCATGCGCATGCTCGCGATCTGGGGATTGCCGCTCGGGCTGGTGGCCGCCGGCCCGGTAATCGAGCGCTTGGGCTTCGCCGCCAGCACGCTGCTCTACGCCGGCACGGGGCTCGTCGCGACGTTCGCCATCGGCTGGCGCTGGCGCGAGGCGCTGTGGCGGCGCGCGGCGCCCGCCAATTCGCGCCTCTAGCGGCGGTGCGGCTCGCCGAACAGAACCAGGCCGATGCCGGTGCCGAGGCCCCAGGCGCCGTTGACGATCGGGCCGATCAGCATCGCCATCGGCGCGAGGCCGGCCGCCATCGGCTGGCCCTTCAGCGGCGCGACGACGAGCCACGCAACCAGCGTCGGCAGCACCGCGCCGAAGATCGTGGCCGCGAGGATGAACGCCGCGCCGTGCACCCGCGCGAGCGCCGCCGCGAGCAGCACGCCCCAGGCGCCGCCCCAGAAGGCGAGCGACCACAGCAACGGCACACCGAGCGGCGCCGTGTGCGCGAAGGAGTAGGGAGCGCGCGGCGTCAGCGCGAGCGCGTGCAGAAGCGCAGCCGCGCCTTGGTGGAAGATCAGGACGGCCAGCGCGCCGGAGATGAATCCGGCGATGAGCCAGCGCGGCGTCGAAAGCGAGGGCTGGCCGGAGAGGGTATGGGTGTTCATCGAAAGCCTCCGCAAGAGACCCAGCAATGGACGTGCCGCAGGAGCGCGGAAAAGAGGCCGCCGGCCTGACCCGCCGTCCTGCGGCCTGATCGCGAGGCGGGCACGCGGGTTGCAGCCGTTCGCCGCATGGCGGCCGGCGAAACGCGCTCCGCAGTCCTCGCCGCGATTTCCGGCAACCTGCTGATCGCGGCGGCGAAGGCCGCCGCGGCGGCGTTTTCAGGCAGCGCGTCGCTGCTCGCGGAGGCGATCCACTCGGTGGTCGACACCGGCAACGGCGCGCTGATGCTCTACGGCCTGCGCCGCAGCCGCAAGCCGGCCGACCGCCAGCATCCGTTCGGCTACGGCCACGAGCTCTATTTCTGGACGCTGGTGGTCGGCATCCTGATCTTCGCGCTGGGCGGCGGCATGTCGATCGTCACCGGCGTGCTGCACATCCGCAGCGGCGCGGTGGCGGAAGCGAGCGGCTGGAACTACGCGGTGATCGTCGCCGCGATGGCGTTCGAGGGCAGCACGTGGTGGTTCGGCCTGCGCGCCTTCCGCGCCGAGCGCCGCGGCCGCGGCGTGGTGGACACGATCCGCGGCACCAAGAATCCGGCGACGTTCGCCGTGCTGCTCGAGGACTCGGCGGCGCTCGCCGGCCTGGTGTTCGCCCTGGCCGGCCTCTACCTCAGCGCGGCGCTCGGCGAGCCGTGGATCGACGGCGCGTGCTCGATCGCCATCGGGCTGCTGCTCTGCGTCGTCGCGCTGGTCATGGTGTACGAGAGCAAGGGCCTGATCGTCGGCGAGGGCGTGGAGCCGGCGACGCTCGAGCGCCTGCGCGAGCTGGTGCTGGCGCAACCCGGAGTGGAGTGCGTAGACCGCATGCTGACGATGTACCTCGGCCCCGAGGAGATCCTGCTGGCGGTCGAGCTGCGCTTCCGCGCCGAGATCCACGGCCGCGAGATCCGCCGCACGGTGACGCGCCTGCGCGAGACGATCCGTGCGCGCTATCCGCGCTTCAAGCACATCTTCTTCGGTACCGCCGCTACTGGAGCGCGTTCGTCAGGTCGCCCATCTTCTGCCGCACGCCCGGCAGCGGCTCCAGGCCGAAGCGCTCGGTGATCAGCTTGAGGATAGAGGTGGTGTCGTAGGCGGTGTGGTCGACGAAGCCGCGCTTGGCGAAGGGCGAGACGACCAGCGTCGGGATGCGCGTTGCCGGGCCCCAGCGGTCGCCCCAGCCTTCGCCCGACGGCGGCGGCACGTGGTCCCAGTAGCCGCCGTTCTCGTCGTACGTGACGATCACCACCATCCCCGGCCACTGCGGACTCTTCTCGAGGTGCTCGAGGACCTCGGCGATGTGCAGGTCGCCGCTCTGGATATCGGTGTAGCTCGGGTGCTGCGTCAGGCGGCCGGGCGGCTTGTAGAAGCTCACCTGGGGCAGCGTGCCCTGGTCGATCGCGGCGTAGAAATCCTCGCCGTCCTTCAGGTGCTCGGCGCGGTCGGCCGTGCCCGGCGCGAAGCGCGCGTAATAGTTGAACGGCTGGTGGTGCGGCTGGAAGTTCGGGCTGTCGGCGGCGCGGTTGTAGATGATCGCGCGCTTCTCCTTCGGGTCGCGCCGACCGTCCTCGAGCGCGCGGCGCCACGCGCCGCCGTACCACGCCCACGACACGCCCCCGGCCGAGAGCGTGTCGCCGACGGTCTTCTGCGTTTGCGGCGGAACGGGATATTTCGCGCGATCGGAAAGATCGAGGCTGCCGCCCGCCGCGGGCGGGATGCCGCTCGGCTGGTAGGGCGGCTGCGCGGTGTTCACCACGTAGCCGTCGGACGTGACCGCGCCGTCGAAGAGCTGCGCCGGCCCGCTCATCACCGAGGCGGGCGAACCCGGCCGGCGCTTGAGCAGGCCGCGCTCGTCGAGTTGCGGGCGCATCGACGCCGGCGCGTCGGGAAAGCGCGGCGTGCAGGCGCAGATCAGCCACTGGTGGTTGAGGAACGAGCCGCCGAAGGCGCCCATGAAGAAGTTGTCGGCGAGCGTGTAGCGGCGCGCCCACTGCCAGACCTTCATCGCCGAGCCGTCGTAGTAGCCCATCACCCAGGCGCCGACGTTGGTCATGGCGACGAACTTGTCGTTGCGGCCGCCGTTGATCTGCTCGATGTTCTGCCAGTACAGGTGGATCGGTCCGGGCACCACATGGTCGAGGCGCTCGTTGACCGGCGGCGCGTCGATGCGGAACGGCGCGTTCGGCAGCGCGCGCGGGTAGCGCGGGTCGACCTTGTCCCCGGCATAGACCGGCGGCAGCGTCGGCAGCGGCGTGCCGTCGTGGTCGACCTGCGTTTTCTGCCCGGCGGTGGCGCTGGCGACGCCGTTCGCGCCCGGGAACAGGCCGTACATGTTGTCGAAGCTGTGGTTCTCGGCGTAGATGACGACGATGGTCTGGATGCGGTTGAGCGCCGTTCCTTGCCGGCTTCCTGAAGTGCAGGCTGTTAGAGCAATGAATGCTAAAAAAAGCGCTTTTCTCATGGCAGCCGCGAAACCAGGTTCCTGGCTGCTTCCTCGGCGATCGACTGGAAGCTCATCGGCATCTCCTTCTGCGTGTCCATGGCGAGGGTGACCTCGTCGATCCCCTCCCAGACGATGGTGCCGTCGCGGCTGTCCCAGACCTGGAAGAAGACCCGCATGTTGGCGTACTGCGTGTTGATGAGGTTGAGGCCGAGCAGGCCGAAGCGGCTGCGCGAGCTCTGGTCCATGCGCGCGAGCTTGAGCTGGCCGAGGTAGCGTACGCCGGCTGCGTTGGCGACGCGCTGCATGCCGGCGACGTCGAACACGCCCGAGTCGCGGTAGTCGGTGTACATCTTGCGGTACACGTCGGCGAGCCCGGCGAGGTTGACCGCGCTGATGGTGCGCGAGAGCGGCACGAAGCGAAGCTCCGGCCGCTCCTTCTGCACGGTGTCGGCGAAGACGTAGGCCAGGGTCTGCTTGTCCTCTTCCTGGCCGGTCACCGTCGAGGGCGTGAGGAAGGCGAGGCCGCCCGCGCGCAGGTCGTCCTTCGCCAGATTGAGGACCTCGTGCTTCGGCGTGGAATAGATCTGCGGCGTCGACTCGCATGCCGCGAGGCAAAGGGCCGCCGTCAGATATAGAAGAGTACGCAAGGCAGGCGCGATTTAAACATATCGGCTACGCTCGCGCTCCATGAAACAGGTTCCGCTCCTGGTCGCTGCCTTCGTTGCCGTGCTGGTGCTCGGCATCGTCGCCGGCGCCGTGTTCCAGAAGGGCAAGAAGCAGCACGAGGAGAGCGCGATCCTTGACGCAGTCGCCGACAGCTCGCGGCTCCTGCGCGCGGCGCTCGGGCCGCAGCCGCCGGAGGACGCCGCGGCGCGGCTCGACGCCCACCTCGCGATGATCAAGGCGGCGGTGCGCACGCCGCTCGCCGAGGCGGCCGAGGACTACGTGCTCGGCGCGCGCGAGATCGCGCGGCACCAGGCCGCGCTCGCGCCGCTCGAGCGCCAGTGGGACGCCTCGCGCCAGGCGATCCGCACGCACCTCGCCGCGGGCGGCCGGCGCAACCCGGCCTGGTTCCAGACGGCCGGCGACCTGAAGAAGCGCATGGAGGAAGCG
>DASXKY010000039.1:0-5723 GCA_036496555.1 Burkholderiales bacterium
ACGGCGCCCTTCTTGGCTTTCGAGCCCTTGTCGGCGGTGGCGGAGAACTGGCCCTTGGTGAGGCCGTAGACGCCGTTGTTCTCGAGGATGTAGGCCATGTTCACGCCGCGGCGCATGACGTGGGCGAACTGGCCGAGGCCGATCGAGGCCGAGTCGCCATCACCGGAAACCCCGATATAAATCAGGTCACGGTTGGCCAGGTTGGCGCCGGTGAGGACCGAGGGCATGCGGCCGTGCACGGTGTTGAAGCCGTGCGACTGGCCGAGGAAGTAGTCGGGGGTCTTCGAGCTGCAGCCGATGCCGGAGAGCTTGGCGACGCGGTGCGGCAGGATGTCGAGCTCGAAGAAGGCCTCGATCAGCGCGGCGGAGATCGAGTCGTGGCCGCAGCCGGCACAGAGGGTGCTGACCTTGCCCTCGTAGTCCCGGCGGGTGAAGCCGCTCTTGTTCTTCGGCAGGCTGGGGTGGTGGAGCTTGGGCTTGGCGAGGTAAGTCATGGGGTGTCACTTTAGTCCGTTAGGCTTTTGCCGTCCAACCCCCTGCTCCCGCGAAAACAGCCGAACCGATCGCCGTGGATTCGCTCCAATAAAGATGCAGCTGGGCATGATCGGGCTGGGACGCATGGGCGCCAGCATGGTGCGGCGCCTGACGCGGGCCGGCCATCAATGCGTGGTCTACGACATGCATCCGCCGGCCGTCGCGAGCCTCGTGCAGCAGGGCGCCCTCGGTGCGTCTTCGCTCGAGGACTTCGTCGCCCGGCTCGCCAGGCCGCGGGCGGTCTGGCTGATGGTGCCCGCGGCGGCGGTCGACGCGGAGCTCTCGCAGCTCGCGCCGCTGCTGCAAGCCGGCGACATCGTCGTCGACGGCGGCAACTCCTACTACCACGACGACATCCGCCGCGGCGCCGAATTGAAGCCGCGGGGAATCCACTACGTCGACGTCGGCACGAGCGGCGGCGTCGCCGGCCTCGAGCGCGGCTACTGCCTGATGATCGGCGGCGAAAAAGAGCCGGTGCGGCACCTGGCGCCGATCTTCGCCGCCCTCGCCCCCGGCGCCGGCGCGGCCCCGCTCACACCTGGCCGCGGCAAGCGCGAGGGCACCGCCGAGCAGGGCTACCTGCATTGCGGCGCGAGCGGCGCCGGGCACTTCGTCAAGATGGTCCACAACGGCATCGAGTACGGCCTGATGGCCGCCTACGCCGAAGGATTGAACATCCTGCGCCACGCCGACGCCGGCGCGCGCGAGCGCGACGCGGACGCCGAGACGACGCCGCTGCGCAACCCCGAGTACTACCGCTACGAGCTCGACCTGCCCGAGATCGCCGAGCTCTGGCGCCGCGGCAGCGTGATCGGCTCGTGGCTGCTCGACCTCACCGCCCGCGCGCTGCTGGAGGATCCGGCGCTGAAGGACTACGCCGGGCGCGTGTCGGATTCGGGCGAAGGCCGCTGGACGCTCGCCGCCGCGATCGACGAAGGCGTGCCGGCGCCGGTGATCAGCGCGGCGCTGTTCGGGCGCTTCGCATCGCGCGGCGAAGCGGGCTACGCCGACCGGTTGCTCTCGGCAATGAGAAAGCAGTTTGGAGGGCATGACGAAAAAAAGTAGCCCGAAAATTCTCGTGCTCGACGTGGGCGGCACGCACGTCAAGTTCCTGGCGAGCGGACGCAAAACGCACCTCGAGTTCAAGTCCGGGCCGCGCATGACGCCGCAGGAGATGGTGGACGCCGTCCTCAAGCTCACCCGGGGATGGAGCTTCGGCGCGGTGTCGATCGGCTACCCGGGCGTGGTGCGCCGCGGCGTCATCGCGCGCGAGCCGCACAACCTCGGCCCGGGCTGGGTCGGCTTCGATTTCCGCGCGGCGTTCGGCTGCCCGGTGAAGATCATCAACGACGCGGCGATGCAGGCCCTGGGCGACTACCGCGGCGGCAGGCTGCTGTTTCTCGGCCTGGGAACGGGCCTGGGCTCCGCGCTCATCGTCGAGGGCGCGATCGAGGCGATGGAGCTCGGGCACCTGCGCTACTCGAAGAAGCACGTCTACGAGGATCACCTGGGCGAGCACGGACGCAAGCGCCTTGGACTCAGGAAGTGGCGCGCCAAGGTCGCCGCCACGGTGAAGGAGTTCCGCAAAGCGCTGCTGCCGGAGGACATCGTGCTCGGAGGGGGCAACGCCCGCAGGCTCAAGCACCTGCCGCCGCACACCCGCCGCGGCGAGAACGCGGCTGCGTTCCTGGGCGGCTTCCGCCTGTGGGAAGCGCAGCAGCCGGGGAGCAGCGCGCATTAGGAAGCCGGGCGACGTCGTGTTCCTGCTCGACTGCGACAACACGCTGCTCGACAACGACCGCGTGCAGGCCGACCTGCGCGCGCACCTGGAGCGCGAATTCGGCGCGGCAAACCGCGACCGCTACTGGAAAATCCTCGAGGCGCTGCGCGAGGAGCTGGGCTACACCGACTACCTGGGCGCGCTGCAGCGCTATCGCCTGGCAGCCATGAACGAGCCGCGCCTGCTGCGGATGTCGTCGTACCTGGTCGACTATCCGTTCGCCGAGCGGCTCTATCCGGGCGCGCTCGAGGCGCTCGCGCACCTCGGCAAATTCGCGCCGACCGTGGTCCTGTCCGACGGCGACGTGGTGTTCCAGCCGCGCAAGATCCAGCGCTCCGGCCTGTGGCAGGCCGTCGAGGGACGGGTGCTGATCTACATCCACAAGGAGCGCATGCTCGACGAGGTCGCGCGGCTGTATCCCGCGCGGCACTACGTGATGGTGGACGACAAGCTGCGCATCCTCGCCGCCATGAAGGCGTCCTGGGGCGGCCGGCTGACCACGGTGTTCCCGCGCCAGGGGCACTACGCGCTCGATCCGGAGACCCTCGCCGCCTATCCGAGCGCCGATCTCGCCATCGAGCGCATCGGCGATCTCATCCACTGCGACTTACCGACCCTGCTAGGAAGGCACCATGAAGACGACCCAACGATTGCATGAGCTCGGCCAGAGGCTCTGGCTCGACAACATCACCCGCGGACTGCTGACGAGCGGCACGCTGCGCCGCTACATCGACGAATTCTCGGTGACCGGGCTGACCTCCAACCCGGCGATCTTCGACAAGGCGATCCAGGAAGGCGGCTTCTACGACGACGCCATCCGCCGCAAGAGCGCCGAGGGCAAATCGGGCGAGGCGCTGTTCCTCGAGCTCGAGCTGGAGGACCTGACGCAGGCGGCGGATCTCTTCCGCCCGGTGCACGACGCCACCGGCGGCCTCGAGGGCTGGGTCTCGCTCGAGCTCTCGCCGCTGCTCGCGCACGACACCGCCGGCAGCGTCAAGGCGGCGATCGAGCTGCACCGGCGCGCGAAGCGGCCCAATCTCTTCATCAAGATTCCCGGCACGCCCGAAGGCGTGCCGGCGATCGAGGAGGCGATCTTCGCCGGCGTGCCGATCAACGTCACGCTGCTCTTCTCGCGCGAGCAGTACCTCGCCGCGGCGGAGGCCTACCTGCGCGGCATCGAGCGGCGCATCGCCGCGGGACGCGCGCCGCAGGTCGCCTCCGTGGCCTCGATCTTCATCAGCCGCTGGGACGTGGCGGTGAAGGACAAGGTGCCGCCGCCGATGCGCAACCGCCTGGGCCTCGCGATCGCCGGGCGCGCGTACAAGGCCTACATCGAGCTGTTCGAGTCGCCGCGCTGGCAGGCGCTCGCCGCCGCCGGCGCCTGGGAGCAGCGCCTGCTCTGGGCGAGCACCGGCACCAAGGATCCGGCGGCGCGCGACACCTTGTACGTCGAGGCGCTGGCGGCGCCGGACACCATCGACACCATCCCGGAGAACACGCTGATGGCTTTCGCCGACCACGGCACGCTGAAGGGCGCGATGCCGATGGACGGCGGCGATGCCGAGGCGGTGCTGGCCGAGTTCGCGCGCCTCGGAATCGACGACGCGGCGCTCGCCGCCCGGCTGCAGCGCGAGGGCGCCGAGGCGTTCGACAAATCGTGGCAGGCCCTGCTGAAGCGCATCGCGTCGAAAAGCGTGGCGCTGGAGAACGCCGCGCACCGATGAGCGCGGCGTGGCAGGCGCTCGAGGCGCACGCCCGCAAGACCGGCGGCGCGCACCTGCGCCGGCTCTTCGCCGGCGACCCGGGGCGCGGCGAGCGCTTCGCGGCGGAAGCCGCCGGCCTGTACCTCGACTATTCGAAGAATCGCATCGACGACGAGACCTTGCGCCTGCTCATGCGCCTGGCCGAGGAACGCGGCCTGCGGGGGCGCATCGAAGCGATGTTCCGCGGCGAGAAGATCAACGCCACCGAGCAGCGCGCCGTCTTGCATACCGCTTTGCGCGCGCCCAAGGGCGAGCGGATCATGGTCGACGGCGTCGACGTGGTGCCCGAGGTGCACGCGGTCCTCGAGCGCATGGCCGCCTTCTCCGAGCAGGTCCGCAGCGGCGCCTGGCTGGGCCATACCGGCAAGCGCATCCGCAACGTCGTCAATATCGGCATCGGCGGCTCCGACCTCGGCCCGGTGATGGCCTACGAGGCGCTGCGCCACTACAGCCGGCGCGAGATGAATTTCCGCTTCGTCTCCAACGTCGATGCGACCGACTTCGCGGAAGCCGTGCGCGACCTCGATCCCGCCGAGACGCTGTTCATCGTCTGCTCGAAGACCTTCACCACGCTCGAGACGCTGACCAACGCCCGCGCCGCGCGCGCCTGGAGCCTGCGCGCCCTCGGCGAGGAGCGCGCGGTGCGCCGCCACTTCGTCGCGGTGTCGACCAACGCCGAGGGCGTGGCGCAGTTCGGCATCGACCCCGCCAACATGTTCGGCTTCTGGGACTGGGTCGGCGGCCGCTACTCGATGGACTCGGCGGTGGGGCTTTCGACCATGCTCGCCATCGGCGCGGAGAATTTCCGCGCCATGCTGGCGGGCTTTCGCGCGATGGACCTGCATTTCCGCAGCGCGCCGTTCGAGCGCAACCTGCCGGCGCTGATGGGGCTGCTCGCGGTCTGGAACAACGATTTCCTCGGCGCGCACACGGTCGCGGTGCTGCCCTACGATCAATACCTCAAGCGTTTTCCCGCCTACCTGCAGCAGCTCACCATGGAGAGCAACGGCAAGCACGTCGCGCTCGACGGCACGCGGGTCGGCGGCCAGACCGGCCCGGTCTACTGGGGCGAGCCCGGCACCAACGGCCAGCATTCGTTCTACCAGCTCCTCCACCAGGGCACGCGGCTGGTGCCCTGCGACTTCATCGGCTTTTGCCGCTCGCTCAACCCGCTCGGCAAGCAACACGATCTGCTGATGTCGAATCTCTTCGCACAGGGCGAGGCACTGGCGTTCGGCAAGGAGGACCAGGGCGAGCCGTACCGCAGCTTCGAGGGCAATCGGCCGAGCAACACGATCCTCGCCGAGCAGCTGACGCCCGGGACGCTCGGCGCCCTGGTCGCGCTCTACGAGCACAGCGTCTTCACGCAGGGCGCGATCTGGAACATCGACTCGTTCGACCAGTGGGGCGTGGAGCTCGGCAAGGTGCTGGCGCAGAAAACCGCCGCCGAGCTGGAAAGCGCCGCGGAGCCTCAGCTCGCGCACGACAGCTCGACCAATGCCCTGATTCGCCGCTATCGCCGGTCAAGGGGCAACGCCGGTTGACGCCCAAGATCGATCCCTGCCTGTTCGTCATTTTCGGCGCGAGCGGCGATCTCATGCACCGCAAGCTCCTGCCGGCGCTGCACCGGTTGATGGGCGATGCGC
>DASXKY010000040.1:0-17438 GCA_036496555.1 Burkholderiales bacterium
TCGGCGAAGAGCGAGCAGGCGGCGACACGCGGCCCGGTGATCGGCGGCCTGTGCTACTTCGCCTTCGCCTTCGTGCCGAGGTTTCTGGTGGCGAGCTCGCTGCTCATCATGCCCGAGCAGGCGCAGGTGCTGCTCAAGGAAGACCCGCAGAAGCTGCTGCCGACCCTGGTGCTCGAGCACATGCCGCTCGCGATGCAGGTGCTGTTCTTCGGCGCCTTGCTCTCCGCGCTCAAATCGACGGCCTCGGCGACGCTGCTCGCGCCCTCCGTGACGTTCGTCGAGAGCATCTGGCGCCCGCTGCGGCCGCAGATGTCCGACCGCGCCGAGCTCCTCACCATGCGCATCACGGTGCTCTGCTTCGCCGCCATCGTCTGCGGCTACGCCATCGCCTCGCAGGGCACGCCGATCTACGACCTCGTCGCCGCCTCCTACACCCTGCCGCTGGTCGGCGCGTTCTGGCCTCTGGTCTGCGGCCTGTACTGGAAGCGCGCGACGACGCAGGGGGCGGCGCTCTCGGTCGTGCTCGGGATGGGAAGCTGGCTGCTGTGCCTCGCCACGCCGATCGGCAACGTCTTCCCCGCCCAGCTCGCCGGACTGCTGATGGGCGGCGCCGGCATGCTGTTCGGCTCGCTCGGCCGCCAGGCGCTGCCCGACCGCCGCGGCGCGCACTACCAGCTCGCCGGCCGCTAAATCTCGACTTTCGTTCCCAGCTCGATCACGCGATTGGTCGGCACGTTGAAATAGTCCGAAGCCGCCGCCGCGTTGCGCGAGAGCACGGCGAACAGCCGATCGCGCCAGCTCGCCACGCTTCGGCCGCGCGGCGTGATCTTCTCGCGGGAGAGAAAGAACGACACATCCATCGGGTCGAAGTCGACGCCCTTGCGCCGCGCCGCTTCGAGCACCTGCATGACGTCGGGCTGCTCCATGAAGCCGAAGCGGCCGCGCAGCCGCAGGCACCCCGGGCGCAGCGCCTCCATCTCCACGCGCTCCGCGTCGGCGATCGAGGGCTGCTCGACGAGCTCGACGGTGAGGAACAGCACGCGCTGGTGCAGCACCTTGTAGTGCTTGAGGCTGTGCAGGAGCGCATGCGGCGTGGCATCGGGCGTGGCGGTGAGGAAGACCGCGGTGCCTGGAACGCGCTGCGGCGGCGCGACGAAAAGCGAGCGCAGGAAGTCGGCGAGCGGCACCGAGTCCGCGCGTAGCCGCTCGAAGAGCCGCATGCGGCCTTCGCGCCAGGTCGTCATCAGTCCGAAGACGCCGATGCCGAGCGCGAGCGGGAACCAGCCGCCGTCCATGACCTTCAGCAGCGCCGCGCCGAGCAGCGTCGCATCGATGAGAAAGAACGCGCCGGTCGCGAGCACGCACAGCCAGAGCGGGTAGCCCCAGGCGAAGCGGATGACGAAGAACGTGAGGAAGGTGGTCGCCAGCATGGTGCCCATCACGGCGACGCCGTAGGCCGAAGCAAGCCGCGACGAAGAGCCGAAACCGATCACCGCCGCGCCGACGACGGCGAGCAGCAGCCAGTTCACCGCTGGGACGTAGATCTGCCCGATGGTGCCGGCCGACGTATGCCGCACCTCCATGCGCGGCAGGTAGCCGAGCTGGATCGCCTGCTGCGTCATCGAGTAGGCGCCCGAAATCGTCGCCTGCGAGGCGATCACCGTGGCGGCGGTGGCGAGCGCGACCATGGGATAGAGCGCCCAGGCCGGAAAGGCGAGATAGAACGGATTCTCGAGCGCTTTCGGGTTGTCGAGCAGCAGCGCGCCCTGCCCGAAATAGTTCAGCACCAGCGCTGGCGCGACGAGGCCGAACCATGCGTAACGGATCGCGCGCTTGCCGAAATGGCCCATGTCCGCATAGAGCGCCTCGGCGCCGGTGATCGCCAGCAGCACCGAGCCAAGCACCGCGAAGGAGGCAGATCCGTGGCCGGTGACGAAGGCGAGCGCGTGGCGCGGATCGAGCGCCTGCAGGATCGCCGGCTGGCGCAGGATGTTCCAGGCCCCCGCCGCGGCGATGGCGATGAACCAGAGCGCGCACACCGGCCCGAACAGCATGCCGACCATCCGGGTGCCATGCTTTTGAATGAGAAACAACGACAGCAGAACGCCGACCGAAATCCAGACTACATAGGGTTTGAAGGCGGCGGTGCCGACCTCGAGGCCCTCCACTGCCGAGAGCACCGAGATCGCCGGCGTGAGCACCGCATCGCCGTAGAAGAGCGACGCGCCAAGCACGCCGATGGTCATGAGCGGCGCGGTCCATGCCGGATGGTTGCGCACCGCGCTGCTCGCAAGGGCGAGCAGAGCCATGATGCCGCCCTCGCCGCGGTTGTCGGCACGCAGCACGAGGGCTACATATTTCAGCGACACCACGATCATGAGCACCCAGAAGATCGCCGAGGCGCCGCCAACAATATTGGCCGGCTCGAGCGCGATGCCATGCTCGGGATTGAAGGTCTCCTTCACCGCGTATAGCGGGCTCGTGCCGATGTCGCCGTAAACCACGCCGAGCGCGAGCAGCGCCAGCGCAGGGGTATGTTGCCTGGATGGGTTCATGGGCCGCGCAGCTTACGCCCGCCGCAAGCCGCGCCGCGCGAGCGCGCCCTTTTTTTACGCCGTCTTAACGGCGGCGTGCGCTACAGTGGATCCATGAAGGGCTACGCCTGGGCCGTCGCCGCGACCGCGGCATGCACGGCGGCGGGATTCGCGCTGCGGCCGCACGTCGACCCGGTGAACATCGCGATGCTCTATCTCCTGCCGGTGCTGGTCATCGCGCGCTTCTTCACCCGAGGCGCGGCCGCGACGGCCGCGGTGCTCGGCGTGGCGACCTTCGACTTCCTGTTCGTGCCGCCATACCTGACTTTCGCAGTCGACGACCTGCAGTATCTGCTCACCTTCGCCATCCTCCTTGTCGCCGGCCTGGTGATCTCCGATCTCGCGGAAAGCGCGCGGCGCGAGGCCCGCGCGCGCGCCGCGGCGGCGCTCGAGGCCGAGACCGAGCGGCTGCGCGGCACGCTGCTCTCCTCCATCTCGCACGACCTGCGTACGCCCCTCGCGGTCATGTCGGGCGCCTCGTCGACCCTGCTCGAGAGCGGCGAGCGCATGCCGCCCGCCGACAGGCGCGTCCTCGCCGAGAGCATCTACGCGCAGGCGCGCGGCATGGCCGACGTGATGGGAAACGTGCTGCAGATGACGCGGCTGGAGACCGGCGCCGTCGTCCTCGAGCGCGACTGGGCCTCGCTCGGCGAGATCGCCGGCGCCGTTCTCGATCGCCTCGCCGGCGCGCTCTCGCGCCACCGCCTGATGCTCGAGCTGCCCGCCGAGCTGCCGCTGGTGCGGGTCGACGCGACGCTGATCGAGCAGGCGCTCGGTAACCTGCTCGAGAACGCGGCGAAGCACACGCCGCCCGGCACGCTGGTCAGGCTGCGCGCGGTCCGCGGCGAGAGCGAGGTGGTCGTCTCAGTGGAGGATTTCGGGCTCGGCCTCGAGGCCGAGGAGTTCCAGCGCGTGTTCGCCAAGTTCCATCGCCGCGGCGGCGGCGAGGGCGGCGGCCTCGGACTCGGGCTGTCGATCTGCCGCGCGATCGTGCAGCTCCACGGCGGCCGCATCTGGGCCGAGCAGCTACCCGGCGGCGGCAGCGCCTTCCGCTTCGCGCTGGCCCTCGAGGCGGTGCCCGCCTCGCCGGCTGAAGGCGCGGCCTGAGCATGCCTGCGCCGGCGATCCTGATCGTCGAGGACGAGCCGGAGATCCGCCGCTTCCTGCGCGCGTCGCTCGCGGCCGAGGGCTATCGCGTGGTCGAGGCGGCGGGCGGCGAGCGTGGCGTGATCGACGCCGCCAGCCACAAGCCCGACATGGCGATCATCGACCTCGGCCTGCCCGACCTCGACGGGGTCGAGGTGATCCGGCGCATCCGCGCCTGGTCGCCGATGCCGATCGTGGTGCTGTCGGCGCGGGTGCAGGAGCGGGCCAAGATCGATGCGCTCGACGCCGGCGCAGACGACTACATCACCAAGCCTTTCGGCGTCGGCGAGCTGCTCGCGCGGGTGCGCGTCGCGCTAAGGCATCTCGCCCGCTCGGCGCAAGGCTGCGCGGTGCTGACCCTCGGCGGAGTACGCCTCGATCTGACGAAGAGACACGCATCGAGGGGCCAGGATCAAATTCACCTGACGCCGATCGAGTTCAAGCTCCTCGGCTGCCTGGCGCGGCACCTGGGCCTCGTCGTCACGCACCAGCACCTGCTCACCGAAGTCTGGGGGCCCACGCACTCCAGCGACACGCACTATCTGCGCGTGTACATGAGGCAGCTGCGGGAGAAGCTGGAAGCGGATCCGGTCAGGCCGAAGCACCTGCTGACCGAGATCGGCGTCGGCTACCGCCTGCTCGCGGACGAAGACTAGATCTCCACCTTCGTGCCGAGCTCGATAACCCGGTTGGTCGGGATGTTGAAGTAGTCGGTGACGTTGGCGGCGTTGCGCGCCATCGCGGCGAACATGCGCTCCCGCCACAGCGCCATCGACAGCGGCCCGGCGCTCGAGGGCACCACCTGCTGGCGCGAGAGGAAGAACGAGGTCTGCATCATCTCGAACTCCAGCCCGAGCGCGCCGCACAGCTCGAGCGCGCGCACCACATCGGGCCGGTTCATGAAGCCGTAGCGCACGTGCACGCGCCAGCAGCCCTGGCCGAGGGGCTCGCAGCTGATGCGGTCCTCGAACGGCACCCACGGCACGTCGTGCGTCTCGACGGTGAGGAACACCACGCGTTCGTGCAGCACCTTGTTGTGGCTGAGGTTGTGCAGCAGCGCGTGCGGCGTGGCGTCGGGCGTGGCGGTGAGGAAAATCGCCGTGCCCGGCACACGCTGCGGCGGGTCGGCGAACAGCGACTTGAGAAACGGCTCGAGCGGCACCGAGGTCTCGGCCAGGCGCTCGAACAGCACCTCGCGCCCGCGCCGCCAGGTCGTCATGACGACGAACACGCACGCGCCGATGGCGAGCGGGAACCAGCCGCCGTCGTGGATCTTGGTGAGCGTCGCGCTGAAGAAGGCGAGGTCGAAGACGAGGAAGAAGCCGGTGGCGAGGATGCAGAGCACGAGCGGGTAGCGCCAGCCGAAGCGGATGACGAAGAAGGTGAGCAGCGTGTCGACCAGCATGGTGCCGGTGACGGCGACGCCGTACGCCCCGGCAAGGCGCGAGGACGAGCCGAAGCCGATCACCGCGGCGACCACCGCGGCGCACAGCAGCCAGTTGATGCCCGGCAGGTAGATCTGGCCGATCTCGCGCGCCGAGGTCTGCACGATGGTCATGCGCGGCAGGAAGCCGAGCTGCACCGCCTGCTTGGTGAGCGAGTAGGCGCCCGAGATCACTGCCTGCGAGGCGATCACGGTGGCGGCGGTGGCGAGCGCGACCATCGGGTAGAGCGACCAGCCCGGCAACAGCAGGTAGAACGGGTTCTGCACCATCGCCGGGTTGGCGATGATCACTGCGCCCTGGCCGAAGTAGTTGAGCACCAGCGCCGGCGCCACCAGGCTGAACCAGGCGATGCGCACCGGCCCCTTGCCGAAGTGGCCCATGTCGGCGTAGAGCGCCTCGGCGCCAGTGACCGCGAGCACCACCGCGCCGAGCACCAGGAAGGAGGCGACGCCGTGCGCGGTGGCGAAGGCGAGCGCGTGCAGCGGGTGGAGCGCCTCGAGGATCGCCGGATGCTGCGCGATGCCGTACAAGCCCGCAGCGCCGATGGCGAAAAACCAGAGCATGGTCACCGGCCCGAACAGGCGGCCTACCGCCGCGGTGCCGCTCGCCTGCAGCGCGAAGAGCGCGAGCAGCACCACGACCGCGATCGGCACGACGTACGGTTTGAAGGCGAGCGTGCCGACTTCGAGACCCTCGACCGCAGACAGCACCGAGATCGCCGGGGTCAGCACCGCGTCGCCGTAGAAGAGCGACGCGCCGAGGCAGCCGATCAGCAGCAGCGGCAGCCGCCACTGCGGGCGGTCCTTCACCGCGCTCGAGGCGAGCGCGATCAGCGCCATGATGCCGCCCTCGCCGCGGTTGTCGGCGCGCATGATCAGCATCACGTACTTCAGGGACACCACGATCATCAGCGCCCATAAGATGGCCGAGACGCCGCCGGTGACGTTCTCGGGGGTGAGCGGGATGCCGTGCTCGGAGGAGAAGGTCTCCTTGACCGCGTAGAGCGGACTCGTGCCGATGTCGCCAAACACGATGCCGAGGGCGGCAAGGGTCAGCGCGGCGGTGGAGGACTTCCTGGCTTGGTCGTCTTGGTCCAAGAGGCGGGCGTGACGCTACCCCCGCACTGCACAAAACGCAAATCGGCTACTGGTGCAGCTGCGGGTCGAGCTTGAGTTTCAAAGACTCGCCGGAGACCGCGACGGCAGGTTGCGTCCGTATCGGCTTGTCGTACCAAAGGAAACCGACGAGGGCGCCGGCGACGAGCAGTGCGGCTACCCACGGCCAAGCGCGCTTGCCCGATCCTGCGCGCATGCGCCTCAGCTCCTGCTCGTGCGCGAGGCGCGTTTGCTTCGCTTCGGCGGCCGTCTGCGCCGCCGCCGCGGCTACCGCCGACTTCGCGACGAGGGCCTCCTCGGCGGCGATGCGCGCCTGCAACATGGCAGTCGCCCGCGTCTCAGCCTCGGCTCGCTCGGCTGCGAGCGCCTCGGCTGCGCGCTCGGCTTCCACGCGCGCCTTCAGTCCCTTCGCCGCGCGCGCCTCGAGCTGCTCGCGCTCGCGGGCGCGGCGCACCGTCTCGTCGTCGGCTTCGGCGCGCGCCTGCGCGGCCCGCCGCAGCTCGGCGTCGAGCGATTCGCGCTGGCGCGCCGCTTCCGTGGCCTGCTTCTCCGCCAGCGCGGCTGCCTCGGCGCTCGCGCGCAGCTCGCGCTCGGCCTCGATGCGCGCCTGCAGCTCCGCCGAGGCCGCGGCTTCGGCCGCGGCCAGCTCCTGGGCCACCGCGCGCCGCTGCGCCTCGGCCTC
Source organism: Burkholderiales bacterium (assembly GCA_036496555.1). Lineage (GTDB taxonomy): Bacteria > Pseudomonadota > Gammaproteobacteria > Burkholderiales > SG8-39 > SCGC-AG-212-J23. The sequence goes on from DASXKY010000040.1 coordinate 6,983, forward strand.
CATTCGCTGGCGCAGTGCCGCTTCCGCGGCGATCTCCGCCTGCTCGCGCTCGCGCGCCGCCTGCGCCGCCTCCGCCTGCGCGCGCACGCTCGCTTCGGCCGCGGCGCGCTCCTGCGCTACGGCCGCTTCCCGCTCCCGCGCCGCTTCCGCGGCGGCGCGGTCGGCCTGCGCCGCCACCGCGGCACGCTTGCGCATCAGCTCCTCCGCCTCGGCGCGCTCGGCTGCGGCCGCAGCCTGCGCCTGCTCGGCCGCCGCGCGCCCCTCCGATTCGGCCAGCGCGCGCACCTTGGCCTCGGCAGCGGTGCGCGCCGCCTGCGCCGCGTCCGCTTCGGCCTGCGCGCGCTCGCGCGCGGCGCCCTTCAGGTCAGCGTCGGCAGAGGCGCGCTCCTCAGCGAGCTGCGACGCTTCCTGCTCGGCTTGCGCGCGTGCCTGGGCCGCCTGCTGCGCCGCTTTTTCCGCGGCGGCGTGCCGGTTCGCCGCCTCGAGCGCCTGCTGCTCGAGCGCTGCGCGCTCGCGCGCTTTCTCGTCGGCCGCCTGCTCCATCTCGCGCCGCTCGGCGGCGAGCGCGGTGCCGCGCTCCTCCGTCGCCAGCCGCGCGCCGGCTTCCTCTGCCGCGCCCTCCTCCGCCTGGCGCCGCTCGGCGGCGGCCTGCAACGCGCCGGCCTCGGCGTCCGCGCGCGACTGCGCGCGGCGCGTCGCCTGCGCGGTCTGCGCCTCGCGCTCGCGCGCCGCGGCGGCCGCGGCGCGCTCGGCGGCGATCTTGCCTTCGGCGGCGAGCCGCTCCTTCTCTTCCGCCTCGGCGCGGGCGCGGGCAGCCTGCGCCGCCTCGGTGTCCGCGCGCTTGCGCTCTTCCGCGGCGGCCGCGGCGCGCGACTCCGCCTCGGTGCGCGCCAGCGCCTGCTCGCGCGCGGCCTGCTCGGTCTCGGCGCGCTCGCGACCGAGCCGGCCGGCCTCGTTCTCGGCCGCGATGCGGGCGTCGGCTTCGCGCTTGAGCTTCTCCTCGGCCGCCTTGCGCTCGCGCACCGACTCGAGCGCGCGCGTGTCGGCCTGCACGCGCTCGCGCGCGGCGCGGCGCGCCTGCTCCTCCGCCGCCGCCCGCTCGCGCATCGCAGCAGCGGCCTGCGCCTCGGCTTCCGCGCGGTCGCGCGAGTGCTGCGCCGCCTCCTCCTCCTTCTGCCGGCGGCCCTCGGCTAGCGCCGCCGCCTTTTTTTCCGCCTCTTCCCGGGCACGCGCCTCCGCTAGCGCCTGCGCCTCGGCGCGCTCGCGCTCGGCCATGACGCGCGCCGCCTTGGCCTCCGCCTCGGCGCGCGAGTGCGCGATGCGCCGCAATTCGCCCTCGGCGATCTGCCGCTCGCGCGCGAGGTCGAGCGCCCGGCGCTCCTCGCCGCCGCGCGCCTGCACCACCTCGTCGGCGGTGCGCTCCGCGGCGATGCGCGAGCGCAGCTCCTCGATCTGGTCGCTCACGCGCGCCTGCCGCTCGCGCTCGGCCTCTTTCAGCTTGTCGAAGGTCTTGCTCATTTCGCTTTCGCCTGCGCTAAGCGCCTGCCCTTGCCGGTGCGGTCCACCGCCGCCCGGGCCGGCGAGAAATCGAGGTTGATCATGTCGCCGAGTGAGTCGTTGTAAGCCTCGCGCACCTTCTTCATCAGCGGCAGGGCCTTGCGGAACGCCTCGACGATCTTGGGATCATAGCGCCGCCCGGCGCTCTCGGCGATCTCGTTGGCGGCCTCCATCACCTTCATCGGCGCGCGCCAGAACTGGGTGGTGGTCATCGACTCGAAGGCGTCGACGATCGCCATCACGCGCCCGGCCCAGGGAATCTGGTCGCCCTTCAGTCCCTTGGGATAGCCGCTGCCGTCCCAGCTCTCGTGGTGGGTGAGCGCGACCTGGCGCGCGAGCTTGAGCAGCGGGTCGTCGTGCTCGCCGATGATGTCGGCGCCGATCTCGGGGTGGCGCCGCACGCGCTCCCAGTCGGGAGCCGAGAGCTTGCCGGGCTTCCTGAGGATCTCGGAGGGGACGCCGAGCTTGCCGACGTCGTGCAGCGGCGCGGCCACCGCCAGCATCTCCGACACCGCCGGCTTGGCGCCGGCGGAGTGCGCGATGAGCCGCGCGTACTGGCTGAGCCGCATGACGCGGTTGCCCACCGCGGCGCTCTCGTGCAGCTCCATCGCGCGCGAAAGCCGTCGGATCAGCTGCAGCCGCGTGCTCTCCAGCGCAGCGGTGCGCTCCTTCACCAGCCGCTCGAGCTCGGCGCGGCGGTTGGCGAGCGCCACCTGGCTGCGCACGCGCACCGCCAGCACCGCGGCGTTGATCGGCTTGGTGATGTAGTCGACCGCGCCCATCTGCAGGCCCTCGACCTGCGTCTTGGCGTCGGTGTTGCCGGTGAGGAAGATGATCGGGATGTCGGCGCTGTTGCCTTCGGATTTCAGCACCTCGAAGAACTCGAAGCCCGAGGCGCCGGGCATCTCGATGTCGAGCAGGATCAGGTCGGGCCGCGGCTTGCCGGTGGCGTAGTCGAGCGCGGTGCCGGGATCCTCCGCCGCCAGAACCTTGTACTCGTGCGACAGCACCTTGCCGATGAGGGCGAGGAGGTCGCCGTCGTCGTCGACGGCGAGGACTACGGGCTTGCCGGCATCGCTCACTGCGGGGAAGTGTATCCCGCCCGCCTGAGCCTTTCGCGCGCCTCTGCGCCGGTGAGGTGTGAAATAAGATCTCGGACGGACTGCTTCTCGCTCAGCGGAACCGCGGCGTAGACCGTGTAGCGCTGGAATTCCGCCGGCAACGGGCCGACCAGACGAACGCCCTTCACCGGCAGGATCTCGCTGATCTGGTGGATGCCGAGCTCCACCTCGCCGCGCCCGACCGGCGCGACGGCGTAGCCCTCGTTCACGAGGGTGGCCTTGCTTTTCATTATTTCCAAAATATTTAATTTGGAGAACATGTCTTCGACGTACTTGCCGCTGGTCCCGGTCTGCGGATTGATGTAGACCACCGACTTCGCGGCGAGCAGCGTCCGGCGCATCGCCGCCGGCGTCGAGATGTCGGGCAGCGGCGCGCCCTCGTGCACCGCCACGCCGATGCCGACGCGCGCGAGCGGCACGGTCTTGCCCGCGGGAATGCGACCTTCCTTCTCGAGCCGCTGCGCGACCTCGGTCGTGACGATGACCATGTCGGGTTTCTCGCCGCCGGCGAGCGACTGCTGCAGCTTGCCCATCGTCTGGAAGTCGAGCTTCACGCTGTGGCCGGGCAGCGAGGCGGCGAGGGGCTCGACGAAGCCGCGCGCCGCGCCGCCCGACAGGACTTTCAATTCGTCTGCCCACGCAGGATTGGTGAGGAAAGACAAGGCTGCCAATACGACGAATCTCATTTCCTGCCTTTGGGCTGCGCCCGGCCGAGCGTTTTCGCGTGCGACTCGGGCGTCACCGGCTCGCTGTAGAAGAAGCCCTGCACCTCGTCGCAGCGCTGGCGCTTGAGGAAGCGCACCTGCGAGTCGGTCTCGACGCCCTCGGCGACCACCTTGAGGTGCAGGCTGTGGCCGAGGTTGATGATCGCCGAGGCGAGCACGCCGTCCTGGGCGTTGTCGCCGGTGCCGATGTCGCGCACGAAGGAGCGGTCGATCTTCAGCGCGTCGAGCGGCAGCTCCTTCAGGTAGGCAAGCGACGAGTAGCCGGTGCCGAAGTCGTCGACCGAGAGGCCGACGCCGAGCGACTTCAAGCCCTGCAGCGTCGCCACCGCGGCGCCCATGTTGTGCATCACCATGCTCTCGGTGATCTCCATCTCGAGCAGCGACGGGTCGAGCCGCGTCTCCTCGAGGATGCGCGAGACGACGCGCACCAGGCCCTCCTGGCGGAACTGGCGCGTCGACAGGTTGACCGAGACGAAGCCGGGATTGAGCCCCTGGTCGATCCAGGCGCGGTTCTGCCGACAGGCCTCGCCGAGCACCCACTCGCCGATCGGCACGATCAGTCCGGTCTCCTCGGCGAGCGCGATGAAGCGCGCCGGCCGCACCAGGCCCCACTCGGGGTGCATCCAGCGCACCAGCGCCTCGGCGCCGAGCAGGGTGCCGGTGCGCAGGTCGATGCGCTGCTGGTAGTGCAGCAGGAACTCCTTGCGCTCGAGCGCGCGGCGCAGCGCCGCTTCGAGCTGGAGGCGCTCGTTCACCCGATCGTTCATCTCCGACGTATAGAACTGGAAATTGTTGCGGCCGTGCTCCTTGGCGCGGTACATCGCCGCGTCGGCGTTCTTCAGCAGCGTGTCGACGTCGGGGCCGTCCTGCGGGTAGAGGCTGATGCCGGCGCTGCAGGTAAGGTACAGCTCCTTGCCTTCGATCACCATCGGCTGGCACACCTGCTGCGAGATGCGCTGCATGGCGCGGAAGATCACTTCCTCGTTGGACTGGTCGTTGAGGATCAGCACGAACTCGTCGCCGCCCAGGCGCGCCACCGTATCGCCCTCGCGCAGCACGCCGCGCAGGCGGTCGGCCATGCCCTTCAGCAGCTTGTCGCCGGTCGAGTGGCCGAGCGAGTCGTTGACGAACTTGAAGTGGTCGAGATCGATGAACACCACCGCGATCGCACGCGGCGTGCGCTGCGCGTAAACCGCCTGGCGCAGCCGGTCGTGCAGCAGGTTGCGATTGGGCAGCCCGGTGAGCGCGTCGTAGTTGGCCTGGTGCTCGAGCTGCACCTGGTAGCGCTTGCGCTCGATGGAATACTGCATCGAGCGCAGCAGGAGGTCGCGGTCGAGACGGCCCTTGATGAGGTAGTCCTGCGCGCCGCCTTTCACCGCCGAGAGCGCCACCGTCTGGTCGTCGTTGCCGGTGAGCACGATGATCGGCACCGTCGGCGAGTGTGCGTACACCTTGGCGAAAGTCTCCAGGCCGAAGCTGTCGGGCAGCGAGAGGTCGAGCAGCACCAGCACCGTCTCGCCCGCCGAGAGCTGCTCGAGGCCGTTCTGCAGGCGGTCGGCGGTGTGCAGCGCGAAGGGCGACTCGGGCTCCTCCGAGAGCATCTCGCGGATCAGCCGCGCGTCTCCCGGGTTGTCCTCGATCAGGAGGACCTTGTGCATTCTCAGTGGCCGTTCGGCAGAGTGACGACGGTCAACCAGAACGCGTCGATGCTTTTCACGACGACGATGAACTTCTCAAGGTCCACCGGCTTGGTGACGTAGCAGTTGGCGTGCAGGTTGTAGGTCTTCAGCACGTCCTCCTCGGCCTTGGAGGTGGTCAGGATCACCACCGGGATGCGCTTGAGCGCGTCGTCGTTCTTGATCTCCTGCAGCACCTCGCGGCCGTCCTTCTTCGGCAGGTTGAGGTCGAGCAGGATGATGTCGGGGCGCGGCTTGCCGGCATACTTGCCCTGGCCGCGCAGGAACTCGAGCGCCTCGACGCCGTCCTTCACCCAGTGCAGGTTGCTGTAGACCTTGCCTTCCTTCAGCGCCTCGCGCGTGAGGCGCTCGTCGCCCGGGTTGTCCTCGACCAGCAGGATCTCGACCGGCGGCGCCGACCTGTTCGTGTCGCTCATGCTCCCCCCTTGTTCGGTAGCGTGAAATGGAATGCGCTGCCCTCGCCGGGCGTGGACTCGACCCAGATGCGGCCGCCGTGGCGCTCGACCACCTTCTTGCAGATGGCGAGGCCGATGCCGGTCCCGGGATATTCTCCCTTGTTGTGCAGGCGCTGGAACACCATGAAGATGCGCTCGAAGTATTGCGCCTCGATGCCGATGCCATTGTCGGCGACGACGATCTCGTGTTCATTCTGTTTTTCAACGGAAGAAACATGAATTCTCGGCACCGACGCGGAACGGAATTTCAAAGCGTTGCCGATCAGGTTCTGGAACAGCTGCGCGAGTTGGATGTCGTCGCCGCGCACCACCGGCAGCGTGTCGTAGGTCACCGCGGCGCCCGACTCCTCGATCGCGGCGCGCAGGTTGACGATGGCGCGGCGCAGCGCCGATTCGACCGGCACCGGCTTGAACTCCTTGCCCTTGGTGCCGACGCGCGAGTAGGCGAGCAGGTCCTCGATCAGCTGCTTCATCCGCGTCGCGCCGTCGACGATGTAGGAGGTGAATTCCCTCGCGTCGCCGTCCAGGCGATCGCCGTAGCGGCGCATCAGCAGCTGGGTGTAGCTCGACACCATCCGCAGCGGCTCCTGCAGGTCATGCGAGGCGACGTAGGCGAACTGCTCGAGCTCGGCGTTGGAGCGCTTGAGCTCCTCGTGCGCCTCGCGCAGCGCGTCCTCCGACTGCTTGCGCTCGGTGATGTCGTCGAACACCGCGATCTCGTACTGCGGCGCGCCGTCGGGCGCGCGCACCAGCGCGATGGCGAGCTCGCACCAGACCACCGTGCCGTCCTTGCGCGCGTAGCGCTTCTCGAAGCGGGCGGAGTCGATCTCGCCGTTGCGGATGCGAGCGCGCTCGGTGTCGGTGACGTTGCGGTCGTCGGGATGCGAGACCTCCTTCACCGTCTTGCCGAGCAGCTCGTCCTCGGCATAGCCGAGGATCTCGCACAGGCTCTTGTTCACGCGGACGAAGCGGCCTTCGACCACCTCGCAGATGCCCGAGGCGGCGAGCTGGAAGGTCTGCCGGAAGCGCTCCTCGCTGTCGCGCAGCGCCCGTTCGGCCGTGCGGCGCGCCGTGACGTCGCTGATGGTGGAGACGATACCGTAGAAGTCTTGTTCGCCGGGCCGCTGCAGGAAGCCGGTATTGACGTCCAGCCAGGTGACCGAGTGGTCGGGCCGCATGATGCCGATGATCTGCCCGGTGAGCGGCTTGCCGCTGCGCACCGTGATCCGCGTCGGCCGGTCCTCCGGCGCGAGCGGCGTGCCGTCCTCGCGCACGCAGGGCAACAGGGAAGTGAAGCCCGGCTTGCCGATCATCTCGACGCCGGGCAGCCCGATGATGCGCTCGGCGGCGGCGTTGACCGCCGTCACCCGCAGGGCGTCGTCGTAGACCAGGATCCCCTCGTTCGCCGAGTCGATGACCGCGCGGAAGCGCGCCTCGCTCTCGCGCAGCGCCTCGAGCGCTTCCTGCAGCGCCGCGCGCTCGGCGGTCGCGCTCAGATCGGGGCTGCGGCGCGGCTTCATTGTTCCGAAATTCTAATCTCGCTCTTCGCGGCGCGAGCGCTTTCCGCACCGACTGTGTGAGACATTGTGAGAACGCTGTGAAGAAAGACGCGCGGATAAGGTTGCCGCGCCGCAGCGCAAAGCGCCACGGCTAGCCGTAGAGACCTTTTCCACGCGCCTTGAGCACGAGCAGGGGCGCGAGGGCCTCGAGGGTCGGCGCCGCGACGCCGGCGGCGCGCGCGAATTCCAGCGGCACGACGACCTGCGAGTCGATCTCCATCGGCCGCCCGCGCTCGTAGTCCTGCAGCATCGAGGGCTTGTGGGCGGTCAGGCCCGAGCTCTGGCCGCCGCCGGGGCGTTGCGGGGTGCCCTCCGTGGAAATGCCGTAGGCGGCGGCGATCGCCTGGCCTTCGGCCTTCAGGCTGTCGGCGACGGCGGCAAGCTGGGGATTGCCGCGCACGCCGCCCACCGTCTCGCCGGCGAGCGTGCAGAGGACCGAGGTACCCAGGTTGAGGGCCAGCTTCGACCAGATAACCTGCCGGATGTCGCTGGTCGGCGGCGAGTGCATATCGGCTGCGTCGAGGGCCTGCCGCAACTGGCGGACGCGTGAGGTTTCCTTGCCGTCCGGCTCGCCGACCACGAGCATGTTCCGGCCGGGCACGAGGTTGCGCACAATACCGGGCTCGATCACCTCGTTGGATGAGAACGCTACGCCGCCGAGGACCCGCCCAGGAGCGACGGCTCTCGCCAGCGCGCCGCCGGGGTCGAGGCGCGACAGATCTGGCAAGGCACGGCCGACTCCCTGGCTGTACCACCACGGAATGCCGTTCTGAACGAACACCACCGCCGCGTCGCGGGCAAACAGCGGCGCGGCCTCGGCGAAGGCGCCGAGAAGGTTGGCTTTCAGCGCGACGAAGACGAAATCCTGCGCGCCGAGCGTCAGCGCGTCGGCCTCGGCTCGAACGTTTCCGCGGATGGTCTGCTCGCCGTGTAGAAGCGCGATGCCCTTTGCGCGGATCGCTTCCAGATGCGCGCCCCGGGCGACTACGGAAATGTCATGACCCGCGGCTGCAAGTTTGGCGGCGAGATGGCCGCCGACCGCGCCGGCGCCGAAAACGCAGATGCGCAAGGCTCTCCCCCCGGTTGCTCGGGAGGAGATTACCTTGCTTTTGCGGCCTTACTGCTTCTTGGTCGAATCGCTCGACGAGCCCGAGGTCGAGCCGCTGCCCGACTGGCCGCTCGACGAGCTCGAGCCCGACGAAGACGGGGTGGACGCGGACGATGAGGGGGACGATGGGGACGAGGACGACGGCGAAGCGGTGCTGCCGCTACCCGACGAGGACGACGACGGCGAGGACGGCGTCGCCGAGGGGCTGCTCTTGCTCGACGAAGACGACGGCGAGGTCATGCTGCCGCTGCTGGAGCCGGAAGTGGAGCCAGCACCGCTACGATCCGCGCCGCGATCGCATGCCACCATCAGGCTCGCGCCAAGAGCGACGGAAACTGCAACTGCGAGAGTCGAAAACTTCATGTTACCTCCTTGAGTTAGGTTGCAGCCCGGTAGCAGCAAGCTTTGGGCCGCGACGACGCGCCCGGATCAACCGCCTTTGGGCTTTGCGTCAGGGCTGGCCGGACCCGCTCCGTCGCCGCTCTGCTGGAAATCGCGGTGTTGGGCGCCGTCTTTGGGATCGACCTGGCCCTGCTGCGGATTCGCGCTTTCCTTCTTCTCTTCCGCCGTCGCACCGGGACGCGATGCGCTCGTCTGCGGCAGCGGTTGCGTGGGCGAAGTGGCTCCGCTCGCGGCGGCATCGGTTTTCGGCTGCGCAGGACGTTCGCAGGCGGCGATCAAAGTAGCGGCCGCCAGGAAGGCAAAAATGGTTTTCATCGGGTCTCCAGGAATTGGGGTGTGACCCGGGGCTGCAAAATACGGGCCGCGACCTGACACAAATTGTCAGAACCCGCCCCGGGCGGCACCTGCGCCGCGTGTGACTTGCTTCCTATCTGCCCGAAAATACTTCAGTATATGAATGGCTTAAATAAAATGCCGCGCAAATGGCATACAGTTTGCGATTCGTAGCGAATAACGCAGAATCCGCTTTGGAACGGACGGTATGAAAGCGCGTCGTAAGCAATCGGGCTTCACGTTCATCGAGCTGATGTCGGTGGTGATGATCATCGGCGTGCTGGCGAGCATCATCATGCCGGCGGTGAAGAACTACAGTGCTCGGGCGAAAATCTCCGAGGCCTTGCTCGCGCTGACGACCTGCCGCAATACGGTGCAGGAGGTCTACCTTTCCACAGGCGATACGCTGCCGGGCACCGACAACTGGGGTTGCGAGACCGGCAATACCTCAAAGTACGTGGAATCGATCCATACTTCGGACGTCGGCGTGATCAAGGTGCGCATCAGCCCCGCGGTCGGGGACGGCCGCATCGCCAACGCAGACATCACCCTCGCACCGATCAACCGCGCCAACCAGGTAATGAGCGACGACGACCTCGGCTCCTCCGTGTTCCGCTGGCGCTGCGGCTCCTCGCTCGACGGCACGGATCTGGACTTGGGATTCCTGCCGAGCAGTTGCCGGGGCTTCTAGCCTAGGTCCCCTCGCGCGGCCGCGGGCTTTCGTCGGCGAACCGGTAGCACCCCTTCCCCGCTCGCTTCGCCTCGTACATCGCCCGGTCGGCTTGCTTGAGGAGATCGGGAATCTCTCGCCGCCCGGCGCCGCAAGCGACGCCAATGCTCGCGCCGATGCGCAGGCCCTGCGCAGCGAAGAGATCGATATCGGCGATGGTGCGCAGGATGGTCTCGGCGACGAGCCGGGCGTCGGCTTCGTCGCGCAGCGAGTCCATGATGACGACGAACTCGTCGCCGCCCAGGCGGGCGAAGGTGTCGGCTTGGCGAATGCGCGCGCCGACGCAGCGGCTGATCTCCTGCAGCAGCCGGTCGCCGGCCTCGTGCCCCAGCGTGTCGTTCACGCTCTTGAAGCCGTCGATGTCGAACAGGATCAGCGCGATCCTGCGCTGCGTGCGCTCGGCCGAGGCGAGGCTCTGCGACAGCCGCTCGTGGAAATACAGCCGGTTGGGCAGCTTGGTGAGCTGGTCCTGCCAGGCGAGGCGCGCGATCTCCTCGGTCTTCTGCTCGAGGCGACGATTGCCCCAGGCGATGCGGCGCAGCAGAATCGCGACGTTGATCGCGTTCGCGAGCATCGCCATGATCACCACTGCGCCGAACATCTGGTTGTGCCGCCAGTAGTCGCTGAACATCATGTTGTAGCCCATGCCGGCGATCTGCAGGCCGCTGGTCATGACCAGGTAGTGCCGGCCAAAGCGCAGCCCCCAGCCGACGGTGGTGAGGAAGAAGAAGGCGACGTAGGCTGCGAATGCGTCGCCGAAATAGGCGAC
>DASXKY010000041.1:0-44679 GCA_036496555.1 Burkholderiales bacterium
GGCTGCTTCGCCCACTCGTGGCGGGTGACGCGGTCGGGGAAGCTGATCTTGCCGTGCGCGCCCGCGCCTATGCCGAGGTAGTCGCCAAACTCCCAGTAGTTGAGATTGTGCTTGCAGCGGCGGCCCGGCCTGGCAAACGCCGAGGTCTCGTAGTGTTCAAATTGATGTTGATTCAACACTTCTTCGATCATCACTTGCATGTCCGCGCACAGGTCATGCTCCGGCAGCCGCGGCGGCTTGCTGAAGAAGACCGTGTTCGGCTCGATGGTCAGCTGGTACGCGGACAGGTGCGGCACGCCGGTCGCGACGCCCGCCTCGACGTCGGTGTGCGCCATGTCGAGGCTCTGCCCGGGCAGGCCGTACATCAGGTCGAGGTTGACGTTGTCGAACGCGGCGAGCGCGGCGTCGACGGCGCAGCGCGCCTCGCCGGCGCCGTGGATGCGGCCGAGCGCGCGCAGCATCGCATCGTCGAAGCTTTGCACGCCGACCGAGATGCGGTTGACGCCTGCCTCGCGGAAGCCGCGGAAGCGCGCCGCCTCCACCGTGCCCGGGTTCGCTTCCAGCGTGATCTCCGCGCCCGGCTCGAGCGGCAGCCGGGCGCGCACGCCGGAGAGCAGCGCGTCGATCGACTCGGGGGCAAACAAGCTTGGGGTACCCCCGCCGATGAAAACGCTGGTCAACCTGCGCCCCCAGACGGCCGGAAGGAGCGTTTCCAAATCATTCAGGAGCTTCCCAACGTAATCTTTCTCAGGGAGGGCACCGTTCCGTTCATGCGAGTTGAAATCGCAGTAAGGACACTTGCGCACGCACCAGGGGATATGCACGTAGAGCGCAAGCGGCGGCAACGCCTGCAGCTTCACCGCGCCGGGCTTCTCAAGAACGACTGGTTCCACCGAGCAATTCTAGGAGTTTCGCCAGCGCCTTCCCCCGGTGGCTGATGCGGTTTTTGACCTCCGGGTCGAGCTCGGCGGCAGTTTTCTTGAATTCCTCGACATAAAAGAGAGGGTCATAGCCAAAGCCGTTGGTCCCGCGCGGCGCGCGGGCGATTTCGCCGTGCCAAAGGCCCTCGGCGACGAGCGGCTCCTGATCTTGGGGATTCCTTACCAAAACCATCAAGCAGGCGTAGTGCGCGCGCCGGTCGTCCTTCAGGGCCGCGAGCAGCTTCATGTTGTTGCGCGCGTCGCGCGTTTCACGCTCGCCTTCGTGGCCGGCGTAATGGGCCGAATGCACTCCGGGCGCGCCGCCGAGCGCCTCGACGCACAGGCCCGAGTCGTCGGCGAGCGCCGGCAGGCTGCTTGCGCGGCTCGCGTGCCGCGCCTTGGCGAGCGCGTTCTCGAGGAAGGTCTCGTGCGGCTCCTCCGCCTCGCCGATGCCGAGCTCGGTCTGCGGCACGATCTCGATGGCGAGCGGCTCGAGCAGCGCGCGGATCTCGCGGATCTTCCCGGGGTTTGCCGAGGCGAGGACGAGGCGCTTCACGCCTTGTATTGAGCGAGCCAGTGGTATTGCAGCGCCCGGTAGTGCACACCAGGCAGCAACCCACGCAGCTCGTCCTTCGTCGGGTAGTTCTTCATGACGCGGAAGCGGCTGCCGTCGGCGAGCTGCCGCAGCTGGTAGGTGTTGCCGTGCGCGTCGGCCTCGACGAGGGGCGTGCTGTTGCCTTCGACGTACAGGTTGTCGAGCAGGATCACGCTCGCGCCGGGCTCGAGGCGCGACCGCAGCGAGGCGAGGAATTCCGCGAGGCGCTGGCGCGGTACGTGCGACCACCAGAAGCCGGCGAAGGCGGCGTTGAAGCGGCCCAGGCTTTCCGGCAACGCGTAGGCATCGGCCTCGACGAAGGCGACGTTCGCCTTCGGGTAGGGCTTGGCGCGCGCGATGTTCATCGGCTCCTCGGCCGCGTCGGTCGCCGTCATGGATTGCGCCGCGCTCGCGATCACGGTGGTCCAGTAGCCGGTGCCGCAGGCGACTTCGAGGACGCGCGCGTGCTTCAGCAGCTCTGCAAGCTTTTTCTTCAACAGCAGCAGATCGGGCTGGCGCTCCGGCTTGGCGTAGAAAGCCTCGTACTCGCCGGCACGGCGCCGGTAGTACTCGATGAGGTCAGGGGACTCCAAGCGCCTTCTTCTGCGCCGCGACGAGTTGCGCGATGCCGCGGCCGGCGAGGTCGAGCAGCGCGTCGAGCTCGCGCCGCGAAAACGCCTCGCCTTCGGCGGTGCCCTGCACCTCGACGAAGCTCCCCGCGCCGGTCATCACCACGTTCATGTCGGTCCCGCTCGAGGAATCCTCGGCGTAGTCGAGGTCGAGCACCGGAACGCCATTGTGGATGCCGACCGACACAGCCGCAACGAAATCCTTGATCGGCATTTTTTCGAGGAGTTTTTTGTGCTTCAACCACATGATCGCATCGTGCAGGGCCACGAACGCGCCGGTGATCGACGCGGTGCGCGTGCCGCCGTCGGCCTGGATCACGTCGCAGTCGATCTGGATGCTGCGCGGTCCGAGCACCGCGGTGTCGATCACCGCGCGCAGCGAGCGGCCGATCAGGCGCTGGATCTCCTGCGTGCGGCCCGACTGCTTGCCGCGCGCCGCCTCGCGGTCGCCGCGCGTGTTGGTCGCGCGCGGCAGCATGCCGTACTCGGCGGTGACCCAGCCGCGGCCCGACTCCTTGAGGAAGGGCGGCACGCGCTCTTCGACGCTCGCGGTGCAGAGCACGCGCGTGTCGCCGAACTCCACGAGAACAGATCCCTCCGGGTTTCGCGTATAGCCGCGGGTGAGGCGCACCGGGCGCAGCTCGTCGGGCCGGCGCCCGCCCGCTCGGCTCGCCGCGCTCATTGCCGTCCCGGCACGTTCTTGCGTAGCGCCGCCTTGATCTCGGCGATCGCCTTGTCGATGTCCTCGTCGGACACGCGCAGGAAGTCCGGGTCGGTGGCGGTGAGGTCCTGCACGTTGGTGGGCAGCTCGTAGTAGGGCAGCGTGCGCGAGTCGGGCGAGACGGCGGCGGGCTTCGCCTCCTGTTCCCAGCTCGCCGCCAGCACCGACAGATTGTCGCATTCGCCGCCGGCGCGCGATTCGGCGAGCGAGGCCAGCTCGGGCACCGCGTCGTTCAGCTCGCGCGCGAGCAGCGCGTTGAGCATCTGGCGCTGCGTGAGCGGCGCCCAGAAGCCGTCGGAGCAGAGGAGCAGGATGTCGTCCTTCTCGAGCGCGGCGCGCGCCGCCGCCTCCGGGCGCGGCGGCTGGAAGCCGCCGAGGCACTGCAGGAGCTGGTTGCGCAGCGGGTGCGAGACCAGCGCCTCCTCGCGGATGCGGCCCTCGTCGACGAGCTGTTGCACGCGCGTGTGGTCGCGTGTGCGCGCCACCACGCGTCCCTTGCGGAACAGGTAGAAGCGGCAGTCGCCGACGTGCGTCCAATGCACCTGCCCTTCCTGCACCACGCAGGCGACCATCACGGTGCGCGGCGCCTCGGGCAGGCCGCGCTTCGCCGCCTCGGCGAGGATCCGCGCATGTGCCACCGCGATCGACTGCGCGAGGAACTCGTCCGGGTTGGCGAGGCGCGGCCGCGCCTCGCGCTGGAACGCCGCGCCGAAGAGATCGGCGGCGAGATTGGCCGCCACCTCGCCGTTCAGGTGCCCGCCCATGCCGTCGCACACCACCATCAGCAGCGACTCGGGCGTGCGCCAGTAGCCGACGCGGTCCTGGTTCATGCGCCGCGCGCCGAGGCGGCTCTCCTGGACGATGGTGTACTTCATCCCAGCCCCAGCATGCCGCGCATGCGGTCGAGGAGCGGCGCGCGGCCGTGGTGCTCGGGCTCCTTCTCGCCGGTGATGGTCTTCTGCAGCGCGAACACGCTCTGCGGCCGCTCGAGGTGGTCCATGCGCAGGCACCAGTCGACGATGTCGAGCAGGTCGGCGGAATACTTGCCGGCCCATTTGCGGCGCGCCGGCACCAGCAGATCCTTCTCCAGCCGCTCGTCGGCGGGCTGCGGCGCCGCCGCCGCGAGGCAGGCGTACATCGTCGCGCCGACCGAATAGATGTCGCTCCATGGCCCGAGCAGCTCGCGCCGCGCGTACTGCTCGGGCGAGGCGAAGCCAGGCGTGTAGGTCGGCGGCAGCGCCATGCCTTCGGCCGAAAGCGCCTGCCGCGCGGCGCCGAAGTCGATGAGCAGCGGCGTGCCGTCGTTGCGCACGTAGACGTTGCCGGGCTTGATATCGAGGTGCAGCAGCTTGTTCGAGTGCACCTCGCGCAGCCCGTTCAGCAGCTGGGTGAAGGTCTTGCGGATCCACTCTTCCTCGAGCTCGCCGCGGCGGCTCTTGATGTGCTCCTGCAGCGTGCGGCCGCGCTCGTAGCGCATGACGAGATACACCGTCTCGTTCGCGCGGAAGAAGTTCAGCACGCGCACCACATTCGGATGCGACAGGCCGGCGAGCGCCTTGCCCTCCTCGAAGAAACACTTCATTCCGTAGCGGAACTTGGCGAGGTCGGCATCCGGCACCTTCGGATGCGCGGCGCCGTTCACGCGCACCGCCAGCGTCGCGGGCAGGTACTCCTTGATCGCCACCGGCACCTCGTTCTCGTCGTGCGCGAGGTAGACGAAGGAGAAGCCGCCGGTCGCGAGCACCCGCAGCACGCGGTAGTTCTCGAGCTGCGCGCCCTCGGGCAGCGGTTGGTTGGCCTGCGATGGCATCTCCTCTATGATACGCGTCCATCTATGCGGCGCCGTCCGCGCGGCCGATCGCGCAACTTTTTTCACACATGATCCAGAGCATGACCGGCTATGCGGCTGTCTCCGCCGATTCCCCTCGTGGCCGGCTGAGCGTGGAATTGCGCTCGGTGAACGCGCGCTTCCTCGACTTGCAGTTCCGCGTCGCCGAAGAATTGCGCGCCTTCGAGCCGCTCGTGCGCGAAGCGATCGCCGCGCGGCTTGCGCGCGGCAAGGTCGACTGCCGGCTGTTCTTCAACGAGTCCTCCGCCGCGCAATTGCCTCAGCATCTCGATCCCGCGGCGCTCGCGCGCTTGCGCGCGCTGGGTGAGGAAGCGAAGAAGGCTTTTCCCGACGCCGGCGCGCTGCGTCTCGCCGACGTGCTGCGCTGGCCAGGCGTCGCCGCCGAGGCGCCGCTCGACGAGGAGAAGCTGCGGCCCGCGGTGGCGGCGCTCGCGAGCCAGGCGCTCGACGAGCTCGTCGCGGCGCGCTCGCGCGAGGGGGCGCGCCTCGCCGCGGTCATAGCCGAACGGCTCGGCGCCATGCGCTCCCACATCGAGGAGGTCAGACCGCACATCCCTCAGGCCGTGGCGGCGTATCGCGCGAAGCTTGCGGAGCGCTTGAAGGAAGCGCTCGGCTCGCCCGACGACGAACGCATCCGCGCGGAGCTCGCCGTGTTCGCCGCGAAGATCGACGTCGACGAAGAACTGGAACGCCTCGGCGCGCACCTCGCCGAGGCCGAGCGCGTCCTCAAACAGGGTGGTGCGGCCGGCAAGCGGCTCGATTTTCTCGCGCAGGAGCTGAACCGCGAGGCGAACACGCTCGCCTCGAAGGCGGCGAGCAAGGCGATCGGCGACTGCGCGCTCGAGCTGAAGCTGCTCATCGAGCAGATTCGCGAGCAGGCTCAAAACATCGAATGAAAAAGAAGGGGCAGCTTTTCGTCATCACTGCACCCTCCGGCGCGGGCAAGAGCTCGCTTATCCGCGCGCTGCTGAAGGACGATCCGACGCTCAGGCTCTCCACCTCGTACACCACGCGGGCGCCGCGCCCCGGCGAGCAGAACGGCCGCGAGTATCACTTCGTCGACGAGCCGACCTTCCTCGCCATGCGCGAGCGCGGCGAGTTCCTGGAGAACGCCGAGGTGCACGGCAATCGCTACGGCACCGGCAAGCGGGTGATTGTCGAGGCGCTCGAGCGCGGCGACGACCTGCTCCTCGAGATCGACTGGCAGGGCGCGCGGCAGGTGCGCAAGCTGCACCCGGATTGCGTCGGCATCTTCATCCTGCCGCCGTCGGTCGAGGAGCTCGAGCGGCGCATGCGCACGCGCGGCCAGGACGCCGACGCGGTGATCCAGCGCCGCATGGAAAACGCCCGCGAAGAACTGACCCACGCCGGCGAGTTCAATTACGCTATAATTAACAAAGACTTCGAAACCGCCAAGCAGGAGCTGGCGGCGATCCTCCAAAAGGAAAGAACCCGGCATGGCCCGCATCACCGTTGACGACTGCCTGAAAAGAATCCCGAACCGCTTCCACCTCACGCTGGCGGCGACCTACCGCGCGCGCCAGCTCAGCTCGGGCGCGAGCCCGCTGGTCGAGGCCAACCGCGACAAGGCGACGGTGATCGCCCTGCGCGAGATCGCCAGCGGCAAGGTCGGCACCGAGATATTGAAGAAGAATCCGACGCCTTCCGCCGGGCCTATGTTGTAGGCCTGAACGTTGTATCCCCTCCATCTTGAGAGGTACCCTCTCAAGATGGCCGCAGTTCCTTCACTCGACCAGGGCCGTTTCGGCTATCTCAAGCCGAAGGACGTGACGCGCCTCGCCGAGGCCTACCGCTTCTCCGAAGCCGCGCATTCCGGCCAGACGCGCCAGTCGGGCGACCCGTACATCTCGCACCCGCTCGCCGTCGCCGAGATCCTCGCCGACTGGCACCTCGACGGCCAGACGCTGATGGCAGCGCTGCTGCACGACGTCACCGAGGACACCAAGGTCACCAAGGACGAGATCTCCGACACCTTCGGCAAGCCCGTGGCAGAGCTGGTCGACGGCGTCTCCAAGCTCGACAAGATCGAGTTCCAGTCGGCCGAGGTGGCGCAGGCGGAGAACTTCCGCAAGATGCTGCTGGCGATGGCGCGCGACGTGAGGATCATCCTCATCAAGCTCGCCGACCGGCTGCACAACATGCGCACCCTGGGCGCGGTGCCGCCCGCCAAGCGCCGGCGCGTCGCGCGCGAGACGATGGAGATCTACGCGCCGATCGCCAACCGCCTGGGGCTCAACGCGCTGTTCCACGAGCTGCAGGAGCTCGCCTTCTCGCACCTGCACCCGCTGCGCTACCAGGTGCTCGCCAAGGCGACCAAGGCGGCGCGCGGCAACCGGCGCGAGATGATCAGCAAGACGCTCGACGCGATCAAGCGCAAGCTCGCCGCGAGCAAGATCACCGCCGAGGTGTACGGGCGCGAGAAGCATGTCTACTCGACCTATCGCAAGATGATCGAGAAGCACCTCTCCTTCTCCGAGGTGCACGACATCTTCGGCTGCCGCGTGGTGGTCAAGGACGTGCCGGGCTGCTACCTCGCGCTCGGCGCGCTGCACGCGCTCTACAAGCCGATCCCCGGCAAGTTCAAGGACTACATCGCCATCCCGAAGGCGAACGGCTACCAGTCGATCCACACCGACCTGATCGGCCCCTACGGCGTGCCGGTCGAAGTGCAGATCCGCACCGAGCAGATGCACCGCCTCGCCGAAGCGGGCGTCGCCTCGCACTGGATGTACAAGGACGACTCGGACAAGCTCTCCGAGCTGCAGAAGCAGACGCACCAGTGGCTGCAGTCGCTGCTCGAGATCCAGAACCAGTCGGGCGACCCCCACGAGTTCCTCGAGCACGTGAAGGTGGATCTCTTCCCCGACGAGGTCTACGTCTTCACGCCGAAGGGCAAGATCCTGTCGCTGCCGCGCGGCGCCACCGCGGTGGACTTCGCCTACCAGGTGCATACCGACATCGGCAACCGCTGCGTCGCGGCGAAAGTAAACGGCGAGCTGGTGCCGCTGCGAACCGAGCTGCGCAACGGCGAGCGCGTGGAGATCATCACCGCGAGCCACGCCAAACCCAATCCCGGTTGGCTGCAGTACGTGCGCACCGGCAAGGCGCGCGCCAACATCCGCCACTTCCTGAAGACCATGCAGTACGAGGAGTCGGCGGGCCTCGGCGAGCGCCTGCTCGAGCAGGCGCTGAAGGCGATTGGCGCCTCGCTCGCCGGCGTCGAGGACGCCGCCTGGGAGCGCGCCGTGCGCGACGGCGGCGCGCGCTCGAAGGACGAGATCCTCGCCGACCTCGGCCTCGGCAAGCGGCTGCCGGCAGTCGTCGCGCGGCGACTGGTCAAAAGACTCGATGCCCATGAAACAAAATCCTCCGGAAGCGTCACCATCCGGGGAACCGAGGGCATGGCGGTGCAGCTCGCCACCTGCTGCCGGCCGATCCCGGGCGACTCGATCGTCGGCTCGATCAAGAAGGGCCAGGGCCTCGTCGTGCACGCGTCCGATTGCGGGCACATCGTGAAGTCGCGGCGCATCGAGCCCGACCAGTGGATCGACGTCGAGTGGGACCCGCGCACCGCGCGCCTGTTCCAGGCGGCGATCCACGTCACCGTCGAGAATCAGCGCGGCGTGCTGGCAAAGGTGGCTTCCGAGGTCGCCGACGCCGGCTCCAACATCGACGCCATCAGCATGGAAGAGGACCGTGCCGTCTTCACCACCATGCACTTCGTGCTGGAGGTGGCGAACCGCCAGCACCTCGCGCGCGTCATGCGCGCGCTGCGCCGGCTGCCCGACGTGAAAAAGATCGCCCGCGTCAGGGAGTAAGTGCGGGAGTAGCGGCGGCTACCAGCTCTTGTTCAGCGAGAGCGTCAGGCCGTGGCGCTCCGACCATAGCTCCGTGATCGGGAACGTGAAGCCGGCCTGCGACTGGTCGCCCGCCTGCGACTCGAGGCGCCAGTAGCGGTAGCCGACGCCGAACTCCAGGCCGTTCAACTGCGGCACGGCGATGCGCCATTCCGCCTCGGCCTGGACGCCCCAGCCGTGGCCGTTGGCGATGACGTTCGGCACCGGGCCGAGGTCGCTGGGATCCTGCCGCAGATAGTGGCTGTCTTCGTTGCGATACTTCGCATACGGCACCAGCGCGACGTCGACGACGATGCGCTGACGCCCGCGCACGAAGCGCATGTCGCCGCCGAGGCGCAGCGACTGCCAGGTGAGGTTGTTGCTGATCACGAGCACGCTCGGCGGCACGCCCAGGGGACCGAACGAATCCGAGAACCCGTGGCCGTCGATCTTCTCGTTCCAGTACTGGTAGCCGGCGAAGAGCGAGAAGGTGGCGAGGCCGGCCTTCCACATCTCGCGCCCGAGATCGATCGAGGCGTAGTTCAGCTTGCCGTCGGTCGCGGTGACCGTCTGCGTCATCAGCGGCACGCCGGTGCGGCTGAAGAAAAAGTCCTGGTCGGTGAGCGTGCCGGTGTTGATCTGGCCGAGGCCGACGTTGCCTTTCACGAACCAGCGCTCGCCGATCCGCTTGCGCGCGAACAGCTCGCCGGCATTCGCGTCGAGGTTGGTATACGCGAGCGTGGAGGTGGGATTGCCTACCGTCGGGTCGACGCCCGAGGCGTCGTGGCTGCGGCTCGTCGAGCCGGTGTTCACCCACCAGCGCAGGCCGAACTCGAGGCTGGGCGAAGGCTCCTGCGCGTCCTGCGCAGCCGCGGCGCCCGCCGCGAGCCACAACCCGACTGTCACCAAGACCAGACGCCCCCGCATCCGCCCTCCCTATCTTGCAGCGCCCCACTGTACAGGCGAACGCGGACGGACGGTTTGATACACTGGGGCTTGGCAACCCATGAAAGGAGGTGATCCCGTGAGAGATGACCAAGGCAACACCGGCCGGCAGGACTCTTGTGGCGTATCAACCCGCGTTTTCAGGAGTCAGGCCAGCAACTAGGCCGGCTGCCTAGCAACACGATTCAGCACCACAGACGTAAAAGTAGGAAAAAGCAGGAAAAACGCCTCGCTGGCGAGAGCCACCGGGGCGTTTCCATTGCTAAGGTATGCACGGCATCCTTTGGCATCGCCGGACAGGATCCTGTTTGCAAGCTTCGCTCGCGCTGCGCCGCCTCCCGTACCTCGCACAGATCGGATTGGTGGCGCTCGCCTACTTTGCCGCTGCGCACCTGTCGCTCGCTCTGGCGATCCCGCCCGGTTATGCCGCCGCCGTCTGGCCTCCTTCGGGCATCGCCGTCGCGGCCGTCCTGCTCGCCGGCAGCCGGGTCTGGCCCGCCATCTGGCTGGGCTCGGCGCTGGCGAACATCGGCGTCGAAGCATCGCTGCTCCCGGCCGTCGTGTTCGCGAGCGGCAATACGCTGGAAGCGTTGGTAGCGGCGCAGCTGATTCGCCGCTACGTCGGCGATCCCGGGCGCTTCGAGCGCGCGGAGGACGTGTTCAAGTTCGTGGCCGCGTGCGCGTGGAGCGCGGCGATCGCCGCCACCGTCGCCTTGCTGCCGCTCGCAGCCGGCTATCGCCTGGAGGCCGGCGGGACGCTGCGCAACTGGTGGACCTGGTGGCAGGGCGATCTGTCCGGCATGCTGCTGGTGGTGCCGCTGGTCCTCGGTTGGAGCGCGCCGGGGGAAGAATGGTCGCGGCGGAAAACGGCAGAGGCCGCCTGGTTCGCCTTGCTCCTCCTGCTCGCGGCAACCGCCATCGCGAGCGACGAAACATCGCGTCTCACGCCCTTTTCGCTCACCTTCGTCGCGCTGCCGTTCATCCTCTGGGCGGCGTTCCGCTTCGGGCAGCGCGAGGTGGCTTCGGCCATCGCCGTGACTTGCGGCATCGCGGTCTGGTACACGGTGCAGCGGCGGGAGATCTTCGGCGCGCTCGCGTTGAACGAGCTGCTGCTCCTGCTGCTTACCTTCATCGGCATCGTGGTCGTCACCGGCCTCGTGCTGGCGGCCGTCCTGCGCGAGCGCCAGCGCACGATCGAGGCCTTGCGCGGCGAAGCGGCCGCGCGGGCGCGGGTCGCGCCTCATTCCGCCGCGCCAGGGATCGTCCAGCGCCCCGCCGAGACCCTCGCGCTTGCGGACGAGCTGCGCGTGGCTCTACAGCGCGGCGAGCTCGCGCTGCATTACCAGCCGGTCGTCGACGTCGACAGCCGGCGCCTCGTCGGCCTGGAGGCGCTGATGCGGTGGCAGAGCCCCCGGCTCGGCCGAGTCGAGCCGATACAGTTCATTCCTGCGTTGGAGGAAACCGGCATGATCCTCGAGGCCGGGCGCTGGGCGCTGAACCGGGCGCTGCTCGACCAGGTGAGCTGGGTGGCGATGGGCCTCGAGCCGCCGCGCATCGCGGTGAACGTGTCCGCCGTCGAGCTCCACCAGCCCGACTTCGCCGAGTCGGTGATCGGGGCGCTGAACGGGCGCACCACCATCGACTTCGAAATCACCGAAAGCCGGATCATGCACGACATCGACGGCAACATCGAAAAGCTGCGGCGCCTGCGCGCGATGGGCGTCGGCGTCGCGATCGACGACTTCGGCACCGGCTACTCCTCCCTCGCCTACCTCGCCCGCCTGCCGGTGCGTACGCTCAAGATCGACCGTGTGTTCATCGCGCGCATGCTGGAAGACGACGACGCCATGACTCTGGTGCAGACGATCATCTCGCTGGCGCAGGCATTGCACCTGCTCACCGTCGCCGAAGGCGTCGAATCCGAGGAGCAGGCCGACGTGCTCGGGCTGCTGCGCTGCGACCGGATGCAGGGCTACCTGGTGAGCGAGCCGCTGCCGCCGGATGAGGTCGCCGCCCTGCTGGCAAAACCGGCCGCATCGCGGTGACCACCCCGGCGCAGAAGCCGGCTGGCTAGGCCGCGCGGCGCCGCGTTGTAGGAAGCGAAGAAGCGCTCGGTCTGCCGCAGCAGCTCCGGGTCGAGCTCCTCCAGGCTGCGAACGGGAAGGCGAGGCCGGCCGGCAGGATGCGCGAGAGCTTGACAGTGCGGCGGCCGAAAAATTGCTTTTTTCCGCACATATGGCAGCCCGCCGTTCACGCGACGCGGCCGGGAGCGCCCGGCGCGTCCTTGGGCACGACCTCGCGCACGCCCGCACGCTCGCGGCCGGCCGCCGTCGCCTCGACGACGACGCAATCCACGCCGTGCGCAAGGATCTGAAGCACGCGCGCGCGGCGCTGCGCCTGCTGCGCGGCGCGGTGTCCGAGGACGCCTATCGCAGGGAGAACGCCGCGTTGCGCGATGCCGCGCGCCCGCTCGCCGCCGCCCGCGATGCGCGGGCCCTGCTGGAAACCGTCGGTGCGCTGCTTGCCAGCTCGGACATGAAGCCACACCGCGAAGCGCTTGCGCGCCTGCGCGCCAGGCTGCGGCGCGAGCACGACCAGCGGTTGCGCGACTTGAAGGGCGTGACCGATCGGGTCGAGCGCCCGCTCGAGCAATCCGGCCAGCGCATCGAGCGCTGGCGGATGCTGCACGACGGCAGCGGGCTTCTGCTCGACGGGCTGCGCTGCATCTACCGGAAGGGCCGCCGCGCGCTGCGGGCGACGCAACGCGAGGGCTCGGACGCCGCGCTGCATGAATCGCGCAAGCAAGCCAAGTACCTGCGCTCCGCGCTCGAGATCATCGATGCGTCGCATCCGAAGCAGGCAAAAAGGGCCGCGCGGCGCGCCGACAAGGTGACGAAGAAGCTCGGCGACGACCACGACCTCGCCCTGCTGGCGCGGGCGGTCCGGCCGCGCGGAGCGGAAGCGTCGCTGCGCGACGCGCTCGAGCGGCGGCGCGGCAAGCTACAACGCAAGGCGATCAAAGAAGCGCGCCGCCTCTACGGCCGCAAAGCAAAGAAGTTCACCGCACGCTTTTCCTGACTCCAACGGGCGGCTCCGCCCTTCAGTCCAGCACAATTTCGTCCACGTAGCACCAGCTCCACCCCTCGCCCGGCTCGAGCGAGGTGATGATCGGATGCTTCGTGGCGTGGAAGTGCTTAGTGGCGTGCTTGTTCTTCGAGTCGTCGCAGCAGCCGACGTGGCCGCAGGCGCGGCACAGGCGCAGGTGAACCCACGTATCGCCCGTCTTCAGGCATTCCTCGCAGCCCCGCGTGTGCGGCTTGTCGGTCTTGACCTGATCCAGGTGAGTGCAATTCTTCATGAGGTCATCCCGGCTGGAATGCGTTGAGCGGCGAGAAAGGAGTGGATCTGCGCGACGGCGGCGGCGCCCTCGCCGATCGCCGCGCCGACGCGCTTGACCGAGCCGGCGCGCACGTCGCCGATGGCGAAGACGCCCTGCACGCTCGTCTCGAGCGGCTGGCGCGGCGCGCGGCCGGTCGGGACGAAGCCCTTGTCGTCGACCGCGACGTCGCACGCTTTGAGCCAGTCGGTGCGCGGATCGGCGCCGAGGAAAAGGAACACATGGCGGATGGCGCGCGTCTCTTCCGCGCCGGTGTCCGCGCGGCGCCAGGTGACGGCTTCGACGCCACCCGCCCCGCCCTGCAGGTGGGTGATTTCGGTGCGCACGCACAGCTCGATATTGCCGATTCCCGCGATGCGGTCGATGAGGTATTGCGACATGCTCGCGGCGAGCCCCGGCCCGCGCACCAGCATCCACACCTTGGAGGCGTGGCCGCTCAAGAACACCGCCGCCTGCCCGGCGGAATTGCCGCCGCCGACGAGCACGACCTCCTGACCGGCGCACATCTTTGCCTCGATCGGCGAGGCCCAGTACCAGACGCCGCGCCCTTCCATTGCCTGCAGGTTCGAGCACGCCGGGCGGCGGTAGCGCGCGCCGCTCGCGATAACGACCGTGCGGCTGCGCAGCGCGCTGCCGTCGGCGCGCTCGAGCGCGAACGGCTGCCCGCTGCACTCGAGCCGCATGATCTCGGCGGGAATCATCATGCTCGCGCCGAACTTCTGCGCCTGCGTATAGGCGCGGCCGGCGAGCGCCGCGCCCGAAATGCCGGTCGGAAAACCGAGATAGTTCTCGATCCGCGCGCTCGCGCCGGCCTGCCCGCCGTACGCGCGCTCGTCGATCACCAGCACGGAGAGGCCTTCGGAGGCGGCGTACACCGCCGCCGCCAGCCCGGCCGGTCCGGCGCCGACGACGGCGACGTCGTAGATGCGCTCGCCGAGCTTGGCGTCGAGCATGCCGATGCACTGCGCGAGCGCGGCTTCTGTCGGGTTGCGCAGCACCGAGCCGTCGGGGCACACCGCGAGCGGCAGGTCCTCTGGACGGGGCGCAAAGCGCTCGACGAACACGCGCGCGTCGGCGTCGTGGGCCGGGTCGAGCAGCAGGTGCGGCACACCGTTGCGGCTGAGGAAATTGCGCAGCCGCGCGACGTCGCCCGCGCCCTCGGCGCCGACCAGTACCGGGCCGCCGGTGCCGGTCTCGATCAGCGAGACGCGGCGCAGGATCAGCGCGCGCATGATCTTTTCGCCGAGCGAAGCCTCGGCGACGAGGAGGTCGTGCAGCCTGGCGGAATCGAGCATGAGCGCCTCGACCTCGCCTACCGCGGTGGAGTCGACGAGCGAGCGGCGCCCGGAGAGCAGGCCGAGCTCGCCGGAGAAAGCGCCCGGCACGTGGTCGACCACCGGCAGGTCGTGGCCGTGCCCGTCGCGGCCGGTGACGCGGATCGCACCCGAGAGGACCAGCAACAGGCCGGGTATCGGCTTGCCGGTCTCGAAGATGCGCTCGCCCGCCGCGAAGCGCCTTTGCGCGCCATAGCGGCGCATGCGCGCGATTTCCTCGGCTTCGAGGATCGGGAACATCTGCGCCTCGCGCGCGGCGCGCGTCGGCGACGAAAGGACTGCGGCCACGCTATCCCAGATATTTCTTCACCACGTCACCGGGCCGCGCATGCGCCTGCGAGGGATCGCCGCCCGTCTCGCGCAGCGCGCGGCGCTGGCGCAGCAGGTCCCAGCACTGGTCGAGCTCGGTCTGCAGTTGCGCAAGGCGCTTGTCCTGCTCGGGCGTAAGGATCTTGCCTTCGAAGAGCTTGTGCTCCTCGGCGACAAGCTTCTGGATGTGGGCATGGACGGAGGCGTCCTTGTCGGGCTGGGACATGTCTGCGTTCCTCGATTCCGGTGGTCCTCTGTATGCTACACATATGACCGACCGGGAAGACATCTTCACCGAGCCCGAGTTCGACGTCGACGGGCTGCGCAACCTCGGTCCGCTCAGAAGCATGGCCGGCATCTGGGAGGGAACCCGCGGCCTCGACGTGCACCCGGTGGCGGGCGGCTCCGAGAAGCAAGCCTTCATCGAGAGGATCGAGCTGCAGCCGATCGATCCGCAGACCAATGGCCCGCAGCTCCTCTACGGGCTGCGCTACCACACCAACATCGTCAAGGTCGGCGAGACCAACACCTTCCACGACCAGGTCGGCTACTGGCTCTGGGAGCGGGCCACGGGAACGGTGCTCCTGACCCTCGCCATTCCGCGCGGGCAGGTCGCCATGGCGAGGGGCCAGGCGTCGGCGGAGGCCAAGGAGTTCGTGCTCATGGCCGAGCGCGGCCTCACGACTTTCGGCATCTGCTCGAATCCGTTCCTCGAGGCCAACTTCAAGACCGTCGAGTTCCGCATCAAGGTGACGATCAACGGCGACGGCACCTGGTCCTACGAAGAGGACACCGTGATGATGGTTCGCGGCCAGCCCGAGCCTTTCCACCACACCGACCGCAACACCCTGCGGAAGATCGGCGAGCCGACGCCGAACCCGCAGGCTCGCGCGCTCCGCTGAATCCGCTCTAGTCCTTGCGTTTCCGCAGGTTCACGAACACGTGGTACGCGATCGCGTCCCACGCGTTGTGAATGCCGGCGAAGAGCAGCACCAGCGTCGCGCCCGCGACGCCGAGCAGGGCCTCGTGCTCATGCGAGGTCGCCATGACCGCCGCGAGCGCGAGGATCGCGTATCCAATCGCGGGCAATAGAAAGTAGTAGAGGGAATCCTCGAGATCCGGCCGGTACGACGTCTGCCTTCGCATGCGCCGAAACACGACGATGCTGTAGGCGATCCCGGCGAAGCCGACCAGCCCCCAAAGCGCCGCGAGCGCGCCGATCCCCTGCCAGGGAATGCGCACCAGCGCGGACAGCAGCAACGCCGCGCTGAAATGCACGATAGTCGGCGTCGCGAACGCCGGCCCCGCCTCGTGGACGCGCGGCGGCGGGTTGTCCGCGATCAGCGTCATGACGACGAACTGCACGCCGATCAGCGCGCCCGCGGCAGCGCCGACGATCACGTAGAAGCTTTCCCATTCTTCGAAGAACGGCATGTCCGGGTTCCCCGTCGCCTTCGATGCTACTGCTTGCGCGCCAGCTTGATCAGGGTGATTTCGGGCCGCGTGCCGAAGCGCACCGGCGGCCCCCAGCTTCCGGTGCCGGGGCTCACGTAGACCTGCATGTCGCCTTCGCGCGAAAGGCCGGCGACGTGCGGCGCGTGGACCAGGCGCACGGCGAGGGTCCACGGAAAGAACTGGCCGGCATGCGTGTGGCCGGAGAGCTGCAGGTCGAAGCCCGCCTTGGCGCCGAGCGGCGCGAGCTTCGGGTTGTGCGCAAGCAGCAGCCGGAAGTCCGCCTGCGGCGCGCCATCGAGCGAGATGGCCGGGCGCTGCGCGCGATAGGCCGGGTCGACCACGCCGCCGATGAGAAGCGTCGCGGTCCCCTTGCGCATCGTCGTGTGCTCGTTCAGCAGCACGCGCACGCCCGTATCGCGCCAATACGCGATCCAGGCCGAAGCGCCGGCGTAGCAATCGTGGTTGCCGAGAACGAAAAAGGCGCGCCCGTCCCCGGCGAGCGCGGCGAGCGGCGCGACGTGCGGCGCGAGCTGCGCGACCGCGCCGTCGACCATGTCGCCGGTCAGCGCGACCAGGTCCGGCGCGAGCGCGCGGGCGCGCTCGACCACGCGCTCGACGTAGCCGCGCCGGATGCTGCGCCCGACGTGCAGGTCGGAGATCTGCACGATGCGAAGGCCCGCGAGATCCGGATGCAGGTTCGCCACGCGAATCTCGACTTCCTCGACGCCCGGCCCGCGCAGCGCGGTGATGGCCCCCAGCACCATCGCCACGATGGAACCGACGACCACGAACGGGGTCCCTTGCCGCACGACCATGGCGTGCGCCGCGTCGAATCCCAGACCGAGCATGGCGAACAGCGCGAGATCCCGCACGAAAGTGAGCACCAGCGCGAAGCTCACCCACGCCATCGACAGATAGCTCGCCTGGTGTGCCGCGTTGTCGAGCCACGTTTCCTCGCCGTCGCGCTCCCGCGTCCAATAGAACACCGGCACGACCCAGATGAGGACGAACGGAATCGCGAGCGCAGCCCATCCCCACGGCGCCGACGCGAGTCGCCCCGCGACGTACGCGTAGGCCGCGCCGAGCAGCACCGTGACGACCAAGACGAAGGGGAGGAGTCGGCGCATGAAAAGAAAAGGGCCCTGGCGAACGCCAGGGCCCGGAGTCTACAGGACTACTTCGCAGGACTACTTCGCCGCGGCTGGGAAGGCGGGCAGCTTGCCGATGTCGCGCGGGTCGTGCTGGATGATGACGGTCGCCTTCAGGTTCTTGGCGATGCCCTTGATGCGCTCGAGCGAAGCGATGGTCTGGGCGCGGTCGTAGTTGAAGCCCGGCACGCCGTCGCTCTCGTAGTTCTCGTGGAAGTGCGCCGCGTCGCCGGCCAGGATGAACGCACCGCTCCCTTTCGTCCGCACGAGCAGCGCCTGGTGCCCCGGCGTATGGCCCGGGGTGCGCAGGATCACCACCGTGCCGTCGCCGAATACGTCCTTGTCGGCGGGCTGCGGCTCGACCTTGCCGCCGCCGCTGATCCAGTGCTTGAACGCGTCGACGTTGGCACCCGCCATCGGCTTGGGCGCCGTGAGCGCCTCCCACTCCCGCGCGCCGATCAGCAGGGTCGCGTCCGGCAGCGAGGGCAGCTGGCTCGTATGGTCGGCATGGAAATGGCTGATGCCGACGTACTTCACCTGCTCGGGCTTGATCTTCAGCTGCGCGAGCTGATCGGTGAGGCTCACCTTTGGCGCATTGGGGTTCTGGCCGGGCATGAAGCCCGTGTCCCACACCATGATGTCGTCGCCGTGCTTGACCACGTAGCAGCTGAACGTGAACGGCACCTTCGGGTCGGTATACGCGAACGTGTCGCTGAAGCGACGCGAGTCGTTGAAGCCGGTGCCGCAGTCGAGACGGGTCAGCGTCACTTCCGGCGCCTGCGCGAACGCGACGGTGCTCGACAGGGCGCCGAGCAGGCATAGTTTCCTGAGCATTGCTTTTCCTCTCCTCTAGGGGGAGCCCGATGGTGCCCGCAGGGCGGCGCAGCGGTCAATCCAGCCGAAAAAGAAAACGTCCTGGCGGAATGCCGGCGCCTCCTGGCCTGTTGCGCGGCCGCCCGCGGGCGCGCAGAATTTCCCCCTATGAAAGACGAACATCCGGTGGCTCCCGCCGCGCGACGCGTAGCGGCCCTCGAATCCGCGCTCGACGCACGCGGCCTGCAGGCAAAAAGCTTCGTCGACGCGCACGTGCGCACCGCGGAAGAAGACTGGGTGCCGCAAAACGGCGCGCGGGTGGTGGCGAAAGCGTGGACCGACCCGGCCTTCCGCGCACGCCTGCTGAAGAACGGGAAGGACGCGGTGGCGGAGCTCGGTCTGTCGATGCCGCCCCACCACCGCCACCTGGTCGTGCTGGAGAGCACGCCGAAGGTGCACCACGTCATCTGCTGCACGCAGTGCTCGTGCACCGCCTACTCGATCATCGGCCTGCCGCCCGACTGGTACAAGGATTTCGAGTACCGCGCCCGCGTCGTGCGCGAATCGCGCAGCGTGCTGCGCGAGATGGGCCTCGAGCTGCCCGCTGACGTCGAGATCCGCGTCTGGGACACCTCGGCGGACACCCGCTACATGGTCCTGCCGCTGCGCCCGGCGGGGAGCGCAGGCTGGAGCGAGGAGAAGCTCGCCTCGATCGTCACCAAGGACGCCATGATCGGCGTCGCGAGGCTCTAGCCGTGGACGGCATGCACGACCTCGGCGGCAGGCAGGGCTTCGGCCGCGTGAAGCATTCCCGCGAGGCGGAGGTGTTCCATGCCGAATGGGAAAAGCGCTCCAACGCGCTGGTGGCGTTCGCGGTCAAGCAGGGCTGGCTCAACATGGACGAGTACCGGCACGCGATCGAGCGCATGGAGCCGCGCCACTACCTCGCCGCCGGCTACTACGAGCGCCAGTTCACGGGCCTGGTCACGCTGCTCGTCGAGAAGGGCGTCTTCTCGCGCGAGGAGCTCGAGCGCATCGCGGGCGCCTCGATTCCGCTCTCGCTGCCGAGCGCGGCGGGCCGCCCCAACGCACCGGGCGGCGCGCGCTTCAAGCCGGGTGATCGCGTGCGCGTTAAGGAAGATTTCGTTCCCGGCCACATCCGCATGCCGGCGTACATCCGCGGCAAGACTGGCACCGTCGTCGCCGAATCGCCGGCCTATCCCTTCCCCGACGCGCACGCGCACGGCGTGCACGCCGAGGACGAGCCGACCTACGACGTCGCGTTCAAGTCGGAGGAGCTGTGGCCGCACGGCGCCGACGCGGCGCTGGTGCACGTCGGCGTGTTCCAGAGCTATCTCGAGCGGGCCGGCTAGACGCCTTCAACGATGCGCAGGTCCCGCTCAGCGCCGTCGCCCAGCGCGCGCAACGCTTCCTTGTAGTCCGGAGTGCCGTAAGCCGCCAAGGCGGTAGCGAGATTTTCAAACTCGATCACCACCGTCCGATCGTTAATCCCGCTTTCGTACGTCTTGGCCACGTTTGAGGTTCGCACCAGAAACCGCCCGCCGGCGGCCTGGATCGCCGGGTACGCGAGCTTGGTGAATGCCGCGAATTTCTCCGGGCTCCTGGTCGAGCGATGGCAGATCACCCAGTACGCTTTAGGCATATCAATTCCATGGTCCCAAATAAAAAGGGCTTAGCAGCTGCGCTAAGCCCGATGAGGTTTGGTAGGCCGTGGCGGATTCGAACCGCCGACCAACGGATTAAAAGTCCGCTGCTCTACCAGCTGAGCTAACGACCCGTAGTTTCAGTGCAGACGAGCTGCAAACTGCGGAAAGGGCGGAATTTTATCAGTCCTGCCAGCTACTTCGCCAGTATTCGGCGCTATTCGTCGGATTCGTTGCCTTTGGCAGCGTCGCGGAGCGAGCGCACCTCGGTGTTCATGGGCAAGTCCTTGCGGCGGCGGGCAACGAGTTGCTCGCCCGTCTCGAAGTAGTCGCCTTTCACGGCGCGCGCGGCGGCCTGGTCGAGATCGTCGGACCATTCGCCGAGCGAATAGCCGAACCACGGCGCCTCGGGCTTGAGCTTCGGCAGGCCGAGCTCTTCCCAGATCGCCTTCGCGTTCTCCATGTATTCGCGCTTGGGGAGCGAGATGGGCGGGAAGTTTTCCTTCAGGGTGGCGTCGATCAGGACGGAGGCGTCCTCGCCGCCGTTGCGGGCGCTGCGGGGGCCGTGCCCCTGATCGCGGTGCGGCAGGATCTGCAGGTCGAGGGCCGGGTTGGCGCGGTAGGACATCGCCCAGAGGAGCGCGTCGGCGTTGTCCGGGTCGATGTCCTCGTTGATCGCGATGATGTATTTCCCGGCGGCGCGATTCCACGATGCCGCGCCGTAGAGCGCGCGCCAGATCTCCGTTCTGGGGGTATTTCTGTCCAGGACGATCACGACGACCTTGCGCAGGTTGGTGAGCGGCTCGTGCATAGAGACGCGCTTCACGCCCTGGATGCCGAGGCGCTCGCGCAGGTGCTGCGTGAAGAGCGGCTCGAGCGCGACGCGCTTGATCAGGCTCGACTCGCTCGGCGTCACCTGGGAGATGATCGAGGTGAGGATCGCGTCGCGCCGGCGCGTGATGCAGGTCACCTCCATGAAGGCGTTGTACTCCTGCAGGTTGACGTGGCCGTGCGACTCGCCGAACGGCGCCTCGGGCTCGAGGTATTCGGTATCGATCCAGCCTTCGATCACGATCTCCGCCTCGGCAGGCACCAGCAGGTCCACGGTCTTCGCCTTGACGACGTTGATCGGACCTCCGACCAGGCCCCCGGCCACGTGCAGCTCGTCGAGCGACTCGGGGACCTTCTGCGCCGAGGTGAAGGCGACGGCGGGCGGCGCGCCGAGCACCACCGCGGCCGCGAGCTTCTGGCCGCGCGCTTTGGCTTTCTGCCAGTGCGTATAGATGCCGGGCCGCAGCTCGAGCGAGGGGTTCATGCCCAGGCGCCGCGGCGCTTTGACCTGGCCGCGGTAGATGCCCATGTTCTGCACGCCGGTCTCGGGATCCTTGGTGATGTACTGCGAGAGCGTGGTGAACGGCGCGATATCCCAGCCCGGCGTCGAGATGGGCACGGGAAGATCATCAAGCCCTTGAACTTCGAGCTCATGACAGGGCGCCTGCGTCACCACCCTCGGCGGGACCGGATGCGCGATCGCGCGGGTCCAGGTCTCGTTGATCTTCTCCAGCGGGCAGCCCATGCCGAGGCGGTAGATCTCGCGGCTCGCGGCGAGCGCGCCGACCACGACCGGAATATCGTACTTGCGTCCTTTCGAGTCGGTGACGTGCGTGAAGAGGAATGCCTTGCGGTCCTTCTCCTCAATGCCGCCGCGGAACTGCCAGCGCACGAGGGGATGCATCTCGGTGTCCTTGTTGATCGGCCGATCGACGGTGATCAGGAGGCCGGCGCGCTCGAGCGCGCGCAGGTGCTCGTGCAGGTCCGGGTAACCGCGTTCGCTCATATCACTCGACTGTAATGCCTTTCTCGCGGATGAGCCGGCTCCATTTCGCCTGGTCCTGGCGCACCAGCCTTGCGAGATCGTCAGGCGAGCCGCCGACCACCTCGCAGCCCTGGCTCTCGAAACGTTCCCTGAGCGCCGGGTCGGCGACGATCGCGGCAAGCACTGCATGCAGCTTCTCCAGTATCACGCGCGGCGTCGCGGCGGGAGCGAACATCGCCACCCAGGACTCGGATTCGAAGCCGGGATAGGTCTCGGCGATCGCCGGCACGCCGGGAAAAAACCGCGAGCGCCCGGCCGAGCTCACGGCGAGCGCGACGAGCTTGCCGGTCTTCACGTATTGCGGGATCGAGCCGCCGCCCTGGATCAGCATGACCTGCACCTGGCCCGAGAGCAGGTCCTGAATCGCCGGCCCGCCGCCCTTGTAGTGGATCGCAACGGTCTCGATGCCGGTGGCGTCCTTGAAGAGCTCATAGGCGAGGCGGCTCGACGAGGCCGGGCCGGCGGTGCCGTAGTTGAGCTGCGCGCCCCTCTGTCTTGCGAGCGCGACGAACTCGGCGACGCTGTGCACGCCGAGCGACGGATGCGCGAGCAGCACCTGCGGGTAGCGACAAAGCTGCATCAGCGGCGCGAAATCGCGCACCGGGTCCCACTTGAGGCCCTTGAAGAGGAAGGGATTGATGGCGAAGGTATCGAAGGTGACGAGCAGCGTGTGTCCGTCGGCCGCCGACTCCGCCACCTGCTGCGTACCCACGATGCCGCCGGAAGTGACGCGGTTCTCGACGACGAACGGCTGGCCGAGCCGCTCGGCGAGCGGCGCCGCGACCAGGCGCGCGACAAGATCGCTTGCGCCACCGGGGCTTGCCGGCACCACAATATGCACAGGCTTTGCCGGATAGGCTTGCGCGCCGGCGACCGAGGGGAATGCCAAAAATGAAACAACGAGAAACGCGGCTACTCGCGTGACAGCCTCCAGTACTGCCACTTCATCGTCGCCGCCGAGCCTGCCACGATCGAGGCGAAGGTGATCATCGAGCCGAGCGCGAGGGTGGAGAAGCCGGTGATCGCCTGGCCGATGGTGCAGCCGAGCGCCGTAATCCCGCCAAAGCCCATTAACGACCCACCGATCATGTGAGTGGCGGTGTCCTCCGCGTCGCGGAAACCCTCCCAGCGGAAGGTGCGGGTAGCAAGCGCGTAGGCAGCCGAGCCGGCAATGACACCGGCGGCGGAGGCGATGCCGTAAGTGATGACCTTCGATTTGTCGGTCCAGAACATCAGGTATTCGAGCGTGTAGGCGAGCGGCGAGACGAAGGAGAAGGACTCCATGCGGCCGGTGTTCGTGCGCACGAACGCTTCCTGCAGCGTGTTCGGATCCTCGACGACGTAGCCGATGTGCCCGCTCACGTACCAGCCGCCGACGACGACGAGCCCAGTCACCACGCCGCCCAGCGTGTAGTCAAAGGTCGAGCGGAACTCCTTGTCGGCGTAGACGAACGCAAGCAGCGCGCCGCCAATAGCCAGAGCCAGGGTGACGACCCATACCGATTTATTTATTGGACTGATTCTGGATAGAAGCGAGGGCAGATCCTGCCCCGTCGCGAGCGTAACCGAGACCTGCTCGAGCACGCCGACGCGGAATGCGCCGAGGATGCCGCGCAGGGTCATGTAGGCGGCGATGCCGAGGAAGACGTAGACGACCAGCGACTTCAGGCTGCCGTGGCCGATGCGGATCAGCGTCTTCGAGCCGCAGCCCGAGCCGAGCGTCATGCCGACGCCGAAGAGAAAGCCGCCGACAAGGTACGAGAGCCAGGTGAAGGCCGGCGCCGGGTAGATCGATTTCGCGAGGTCGACGACGCCGGCGAGATGCAGCGCGCTCGAGCCGAGCAGCGCGACGGCTATAGCGAGCAGCCACATGCGCATGCGGCCGAGGTCGCCCATGTTGACCCAGTCGGACACCGCGCCCATGGTGCAGAAGCGCGTCTTGTTGCCGACTGCGCCGAAGACGAACGCGAGGAGGAATGCCCCGCCGATTACGTACGGAGCGAGTTGCGCAGGGGTTGCTTCGTGCAAACCGCTTCTTACCGCTTCCCGGCGGCGGCCAGGCGCTGGCGCGCGCTGACCGAGGCGCTGCTACCAGGGTAGCGGGCGATGATCTCTTGCAGCGTCTTCTGCGCCTCGCCCTTGGCGCCCATCGTCTCCTGGGCGCTCGCGATCGAGAGCATCGCGTCGGGCGCTTTCGGATTGTCCGGCCACGCGGCGAGAAGCTTCCTCTGCGCGGAGATCGCGCTCTTGTAATCGCGCTGGCCCGAGTGCGCCATGCCGATCCAGTACTGCGCGTTCGGCGCGAGGGGACTGTTCGGGTAGGTGAGCATGAAGCCCTGCATCGCGGAGACGGCGAGCGCGTAGTTGCCGAGCTTGAACTGGTCGAGCGCGGCCTGGTAGGCGCGCGTCTCGGCCGGCGAAGCCTCGGCCTCCGCCGCGGCGGGCTTGTTGTCGGTGGAGGCGGCCGGGCCCTCGCGCCCCTGCTCGAGTTTGCGCAGACGCGTGTCGATGTCGAGGTAGAGGTCCTTCTGCCGCTTGTCGGCGGTCTCCATCTGGTTCGCCAGCACCTCGACCTGGCCGCGAATCTTCGCCAGGTCGTCGCGCATGGCCTGCATCTGAGCCGAGAGCTCGAGCAGCGCGCTGCGGTCGGTCGCGGCGCCCTCGATCTTGGTCAGCCGCTCGTCGAGCGAGCGCTGGTTGCCCTCGATCTGCTGGCGCAGCAACTCGACGCGCCGGCGCGCCTCGTTGTCGTCGAACAGGCCTTGCGCGAAAGCGGGCGCGGCCGCGCCCGCAAGCGCGGCAAGCGTGACAGCGCGAGCGACCAGGCGGCGCATCAATACTCGCCGCTGTAGAGCATGTCGCTGCGGCGGTTCTTGGACCACGCCGATTCGTCGTGCCCTTCGGACATCGGCTTCTCCTCGCCGAGGCTGACCGATTCGATTTGATTGTCGCGCGCGCCGAGCAGGATCAGCATGCGCTTCACGCCGTCGGAGCGGCGCTGGCCGAGGCCGACGTTGTACTCGCGGCTGCCGCGCTCGTCGGTGTTGCCCTGGATCAGCATGCGCGCGCTGGGATTCTCGCGCAGGTACTTGGCGTGCGCCTCGACCATCGGCCGGTACTCGTCCCTCACGTCGAACTTGTCGTAGTCGTAGAAGATCGAGCGCTTCGACAGGATGTTCTTCGGGTCCTTGAGCGGGCTGCCGGCGCCGCCGGGCGTGCCGGTGACATCGACCGGCTTCACCGGCTGCGTCTGCACGTCGGCGGGCGGCTTACTGCCCTCGACCGGCGCCGCCGTATCGGAGCTGGTGGTGGCGCAGGCGGCAAGGACGAGAGCGGCGGCCGATAGGGCTGCAAGAGCGATCTGGCGCATGGCTGGACTCCTGTTCGTCATTCGATGAAGGGCCCCCAGGCGGGCTCGCGCACGTCGGCGCCCGAAGCGGCGCTGAGGCGCTGCTTGAAGCGGCCGTCGGCCGATACCGCCGAAAGCACGCCGCGGCCCCCTGTGACCGTGGCGAGCAGAATCGTGCGACCGTTGGGGGCGAAGCTAGGAGATTCGTCACGGTCGCTGTCGGTGATGATCTGGGTCTGCCGGTTGGCGAGGTCGAGCAGTGCCACCTGGAACTTGCCGTCGTTGCGCGTGATGTAGGCGAGCATCTTGCCGTCCGGACTCAGGCGCGGGGTCACATTATAGCTACCCTCGAAGGTCACCCGCTGCGGCTCGCCGCCGTTGGCGCTCATGCGGTAGATCTGCGGGCTGCCGCCGCGGTCGGAGGTGAAGTAGATCCACTGCCCGTCGGGTGAGTAGCGCGGCTCGGTGTCGATCGCCGACGAGCGGGTCAGCCGGCGCACGCCGCTGCCGTCGGGATTCACCGTGAAGATCTGCGAGCCGCCCTCGCGCGAAAGGCACACGGCGAGCATCTTGCCGTCGGGCGACCAGGCGGGCGCCGAGTTGGAGCCCTTGAAGTTAGCCACCACCTGGCGCTTGCCGTCGAGCAGCGAGTGCACGTACACCACCGGCCGCTTCTGCTCGAAGGAGACGTAGGCGAGGCGCTTGCCGTCGGGCGACCAGGCGGGCGAGATGATCGGCTCGAAGGAGGCCAGCGCGGTCTCCTCGCCCGCGCCGTCGGCGTCGGCGATCTGCAGCTCGTAGCGGTTGCCGCGCTTGACGACGTAGGCGATGCGCGTCGAGAACACGCCGCGCTCGCCGATCAGCTTCTGGTACACGAAGTCGGCGATGCGGTGCGCGGTGGCGCGCGTCTGCTCCTTGCTCATCGTGTAGGCGATGCCGGAGAGGTCCTGCTGCTTCACCGTGTCGAAGAGCTTGAAGCGCACCTCGTAGCGGCCGTCGGCGCGCTGCGCGACGGAGCCGAGCACCAGTGCGTCGGCGAGGCGCGAGCGCCACTCGGGATAGTTGACCGGCGAGGACTCGGTGGGCGGCGGCGAGAGCGGCGGCAGCTCGAGCCCGCGGAACAGGCCGCTGCGCTCGAGATCCGCGCGCACGATCTGCGACAGGCTCGCCGGCAGCGCGCCCTCGCCGGCGAAGGCGACCACCGCGATGGGGATGCGCTGGCCGCCGCTGCCGGTGATCTCGATCGAGAGCTGCGCGCGCGCGAGCGGCACGGCGAGCAGCGTCAGGCAAAGTATCGCGATACGACGGAACAAATGCGCCAAACCCTGTTGTTTTTGACCGAGCCGATTATAGCCACGGGCCCCGCCACCGGTCTGTCGTGGCCCGGCTACGCGAATCCTACGGTTGGTCTTTCGGGCGGAACTTAAGTTCCAGGTCGCGCCGGAAAAGGTCCGGCTGGTCGGGCTTGGGCAGGGGCGAGGACTTGCGGATGGCGCGCTCGACGGCGGCGTCGTAGCCCGGGTGGCCGCTTGACTTGCGCATGCGCACCGACAGCACCTCGCCGGTCGGCAGGATTACCACGTCGAAGATCGCCTCCGGGTTGCCGCTGAGGTCCGGCGGCAGGATGCCGATGTTGCCGCGGATCTTGGCGCGGATCTTGTCGGTCCAGCCCTGGATCTCCTTGTTGCGCGCCGCGCTGGCGAGCTGCTGGGCTAGCGCGCGCTCCTCGCGCTGGCGGCTTTGCTCGGCGAGCGTCTTCTGCTCCGCGGCGGCCTCCGCGCGCAACTGCTTCTCGAACGCGGGATCGGGCTTCGGCTTGGGTTTCGCCTTCGCCTCGACTTTCGGCTTGGGCTTGGGCTTCGCCGCTTTCTCGACGATCTCGGGCTTCTCCACTTTCGGCTCCGGCTTGGGCGGAGGCGGCGGCGCCTCGACCTTCGGCTCGGGCTTCGGCGGCGGCGGCGCGGGCGGCGGCTCGACCTTCTGCGGCTCGGCCACCGGCGCCGGCGGCGTGTCCCACAGCTCGACGCTCACCACGTCGGGGCTGCGGCTCTGCCAGCGCACGCCGACCAGCACGATGGCGAAGAGCGCGGCGTGCACGATGAGCGCGAGGACGACCGAGCGCGCGAGCGCGGGCTCGCGCCGGGTGCGGAACTCGAGGGCTTCGGCGGCGCTCAACGCCGGCCTACTCGCTGGTCTTCACCTGCAGGCCGACGCGCTGCACTCCCTGGCGGCGCAGCTCGTCCATCACCTGCAGGACCGACTCGTAGCGCGCGTTCTTGTCGCCGCCGACCAGCACCGAGAGCTGCGCGTCCTTCCCCGCCGCGCGCTTGATGATGCCAGCGAGCTCGCCGCGGCCGATGCGCTGCTCGCTGATCACCGCGCCGTTGCGGTCGCGGCTGCGCACCACCAGGCCCTGGTCGGCGCGCACGAACACCTCGAGCGGCACGACGCGCGGCGCGCTCGCCTTGCCGACGGTCGGCAGGTCGATGACGGCCGGGGTGACGAGCGGCGCGGTGACCATGAAGATCACCAGCAGCACCAGCATCACGTCGATGTACGGCACCACGTTGATGTCGTGCATCGGCCCGCGCTTGCGGCGGAGCTCCGCCATGCTTTACCGGACGGCCTGCCGGTGCAGGATGTTGGAGAACTCCTCCATGAAGCTCTCGAAGCGGTTGGCGAGGCGCTCGATGTCGTAGGAGAAGCGGTTGTAGGCGACGACCGCCGGGATCGCGGCGAACAGGCCGATCGCGGTGGCGACCAGCGCCTCGGCGATGCCGGGGGCGACCTGCGCGAGCGTCGCCTGCTGCACGTTCGCCAGGCTGCGGAAGGCGTGCATGATGCCCCACACCGTGCCGAACAGGCCCACGTACGGGCTCACCGAGCCGGTCGAGGCGAGGAAGGCGAGGTGCCGCTCGAGGAAATCCATCTCGCGCTGGAAGGTGGCGCGCATGGCACGGCGCGCGCCG
The DNA here is from genome assembly GCA_036496555.1 of Burkholderiales bacterium. Classification (GTDB taxonomy): domain Bacteria; phylum Pseudomonadota; class Gammaproteobacteria; order Burkholderiales; family SG8-39; genus SCGC-AG-212-J23. The sequence goes on from DASXKY010000041.1 coordinate 27,831, forward strand.
TCGACCATGTCGCTCGCCTCGGTTTGCGCGCTCTTCTGGCCGCGCAGCTTGGCGAACTCGCGGAACCCCGCCTCGAAGATGCGCTCGAGGTTGCCGATCGTGTGGCGGTGGTTGACCGCGCCCTGGTAGAGCGCGTTCAGGTCCTTGCCGCCCCAGAACTCGCGCTCGAAGTCCTCGGTCTGGCGGCCCGCGCGGCGGATCGAGAACCACTTCTGGAAGATGAACATCCAGGACATGAAGGAGACCAGCAGCAGCAGTCCGAGGACGATCTTGACGACGACGCTCGCATTGGCGACCAGCGTCCAGATTTCGAGATCTTGCGTGAAGCTCATGTGAGGGCCTGTGCGAGTTCTCCGGCGAGCCTTGCCGGCAGCCGCGCCGGCTTCATGCGATCGCGGTCCACCAGGGCGAGCGTTATGTCGGCTTCGACCAGCAGCTGCCCCGCGCGTTCCACCCGGTGGCGGAACACCAGGCTCGCGCGGCCCATTTTAACCACTTCGGCGCTCACCTCCAGCAGCTCGTTGAGGCGCGCCGGCTGGTGGTATTTGGCGGCGATCTGGAACACCAGGAACAGGATGCGGTCCTCGTCGGCGACCCGCGCGAGGTCGATGCGCGCGGCGTTGAGCAGCTCGGTGCGGGCGCGCTCCATGAAGGCGAGGTATTGCGCGTGAAAAACCACCCCACCCGCGTCGGTGTCCTGGTAGTAGACGCGGACCGGGAGGCTGAAGGGCTTCTTCAATTGTCCGACAGCAGGTCGCGGTTCGCCGTGGGCGCGACGATGCCGAAGTGGCGGTACGCGGTGAGCGTCGCCATGCGACCGCGCAGCGTGCGCTGCAGGTACCCCTGCTGGATGAGGAACGGCTCGAGCACGTCCTCGATGGTGTCGGCCTCCTCGCCGATGGCGTGCGCGAGGTTTTCGAGGCCGACCGGCCCGCCCGAGAACTTCTCGATCAGCGCGAGCAGCAGCTTGCGGTCCATCAGGTCGAGGCCGAGCGCGTCGACGTCCAGCATCTTCAGCGCGGCGTCGGCGACGGCCCGCGTCACCTTTCCATCCGCCTTGACCTGCGCATAGTCGCGTACCCGTCGAAGCAGTCTGTTCGCTACTCGCGGCGTGCCACGCGCGCGGCGCGAAATCTCGGCCGCGCCGTCTTTTTCCAAAGCCACGTCCAGCAGGCGTGCGGAGCGCTGCACGATTTGCGCCAGCTCGTCTTCGTTGTAGAACTCGAGCCGCGAAACGATCCCGAACCGGTCGCGCAGCGGATTGGTCAGCATGCCGGCGCGCGTGGTCGCGCCCACCAGCGTGAACGGCGGCAGGTCGAGCTTGATCGAGCGCGCCGCCGGCCCCTCGCCGATCATGATGTCGATCTGGTAGTCCTCGAGCGCCGGATAGAGAATCTCCTCGACGATCGGTGACAGGCGGTGGATCTCGTCGATGAACAGCACGTCGCGCGGCTCGAGGTTGGTCAGGATCGCCGCCAGGTCGCCCGGACGCTCGAGCACCGGCCCTGAGGTCTGCTTGAGGTTCACCCCCAGCTCGCGCGCGATGATGTGCGCGAGGGTGGTCTTGCCGAGCCCGGGAGGACCGAAGAGCAGAGCATGGTCCAGCGCTTCGCCTCTTGCTTTGGCCGCCTGGATGAAGATCTCGAGCTGGCCCCGCGCCTTGGCCTGGCCGACGTACTCGGCGAGCGTCCCCGGCCGCAGCGAGCGCTCGATCTGCTGCTCCTGCTGCGAGTCAGGCTTGGCGGAGATGAGCCGGTCAGGCTCGACGCTCATGCCGGCATTGTCTCAGAACCGGAATTGCAGGCCGAGCGAGATGAAGTCGATCTTGACGTCGGCCGAGCGCTCGTATTCCAGGCGCGCCGCCCAGCGCCGCGACAGCTGGTACAGGCCGCCGATGCCGGTGTGAATTTCGGTCTCGTCGCGCGAGGCGAGCCCGACGCCGTTCAGCGTGGAGGTGGTCTGCGTCTGCAGGGCGCCGAGGCGGCCGAAGACCCAGAGATTGTCCGTGACGGGCAGCAGGCCGAGCGCGGAAAGGCCCGCCGCCTTCGTCGTCATCTTGCCCTCCGCCTCCGCGCCCGACACCATCCCGGTGGTGCGCGCCTTGCCGAAGTCGAAGTAGCTCAGCTCGACGGCGAGGTTGCGGTGGAAGCGCCAGCCGGCGAACACTTTGCCGCCGGTCGCCTCGCGCGTCTGGCAGTTGAAGGCGCCCGCGGCAGCGGCGATCGAATCGAAGTCGCGGCAGATCTCGCGGTACGACGACTGGCCCACGGCCGCGCCAATGTACACGCCCGTGTCCTGGGCCCGCGCGGAAGGCGCGGCGAGAAGGGACCAAAGGAGCAGCGCGCGCAGCAGGTTTCTGGTCGTTTTCATCGCGCGAAGAATACGCCAAAAACAAAAGGGCGGCCGAAGCCGCCCTTCTGCGCGCGTCCGCGATCTAGCGGAAGCGGTACACCACACCGACGCTGTAGACATCGGCGTCGGACTTGCCGCCGACGTTGTCGCCGCCGACATTGCCGTAGCGCTGCCATTCCGCGCGCAGGCCGAGGTTGCGGTTGAAGTCGTACCCCGCGCCGATGCCGTAGGTGGCGTTGTTGGAGTTTTGCGATGCGCTGCCGAGCAGGTCACCGCTCAACTTGGAGTCGGCGAAGTACCAGCCGAGCTTGCCGTACAGCGAGAACTTCTCGGCGAGCGGAATGGTGCCCACCGCCATCACGTCCCACGCCGTGTTCTTCACCTGGGCATTGAGGCCTCCGGCGCTCGCCGTCACCTTGCCGAGGTCGGCGTAGCCGAGCTCCGCGCCGAAGTGCTGGTTGAAGCTGTATCCGCCGAACACGCGGAAGCCGGTGTCCTTGTCGTCGCAGCTCGCGCCGGCGACGCCGTTGGTGTTGCAGTCGGTCTTCGACTGCCCGAGCGATCCTCCCGCGTACCAGCCGGCGTCGGGCCCGCCCATCCTGAGCGCCTGCGCCATGACCAGCGGCGAAACCGAGACGCTCGATCCGGCGAGCGCGATTGCAGCTACGGTGCTTCTTTTCATTGCGACTTCTCCTTCTGTGTTACCCCTTGTCTCCCTACGCCGCGAAGCCTAGGAGAGCCGCCGATGAAGATTGTGAAGAACCGCGTAAGTTTGGCGCCGCTTAAGCCGCGCGCAAGTTTCGCGTTGCGAATGCGCTACGCAATCATTCGCGCGCCCCTCGCGGCGCTTGCGTGAAGCTGACCGGGCAAAAACAAAAGGGCGGCCGAAGCCGCCCTTTCATTGGTGCGAAATGCCGGTTACTTGAAGCGGTAGACCACTCCAACACCGTACACGTCGATGTCGCCCTTGCCACCGACATCGTCGCTGCCGACCTTGGAATATTTCTGCCACTCGGCGCGGACACCCAGGTTCTTATTGAAGTCGTATCCCAGTCCGAGGGTATAGGTCAGGTCGCTATTGCTTTTCGAAGACGAGCTGGACGCCGTCGCACCGAACGCACTCGCGGTGCCGGACAGCTTCGTGTCCGCCATGTACATGCCGACCTTGGCGTAGCCGTTGAACTTCTCGGCAAACGGAAGCATGCCGACCGCCACCAGGTCCCATGCCGTCGACTTACGATCGGCAGTGACCGAGACGCCCGTAACGGTTCCGGTCGCCGTCAGCTTGCCGAGGTCCGCATAGCCGAGCTCGGCGCCCCAGTTCTTGTTGAACATGTAGCCGCCGAAGACGCGAAAGGCCGTATCCGTGTCATCACAGCTTGCGCCGCTGCAATCAGTTTTGAACTTCGACTGCCCGATCGAGCCGCCGACCAGCCATCCCGAATCCGGGCCCGTCATGGCCTTGGTCATGCTGTCCATTGTGCCTTGCGCCATGCCGAGGGTCGGCAGCGCGAGCGCCGCCGCACCGATCAGGCCGAGCGCCAGTCCCTTGAGCTTCTGCATAAAACTCCTTTCGATTCGTCTTCGCCAAAAATGGCGAGCGAAGCCTACGGCAGCGGGTGCTCCAAAATTGTGCACAAAGTCCGATTCGCCTGCGAAACCGCTCGTTTCGAAATGCTTTGTTGCCAGCACGCAACGTCGCGGGCAATACCTTAACAACCGCACTTCAATAGGGGGAATCCATGAAACAAATCGGAAACGCAGCGCTCGCCTGACCTATGGAGTCGGCGTTTCCTACATGAGCATCGTCAGCATCGGCGCGATCTGGCGCTTCAAGTAGTCACTTCGCGAGGTTCTTGAGCGCGGCGCGGATGCCCTCCGCTACCGCGATGCCGGCGGGCAGGCCCTTCACGGCGGCGAGCGCTTCTTTCTCGCTATAGCCGAGGCCGAGCAGGGCGTTGAGGATATCGCTCGAGCCGGCGATCCCTGCGGTTCCGGGCTTGGCCTCGGCGAGCTTGCCTTTCAGCTCGAGCAGCAGCCGCTCGGCGGTTTTCTTGCCGATGCCGGGAATCTTGATGAGCGTCTGGGCGTCCTGCAGCGCCACGGCCTGCGCGAGATCGCCGACCGAGAGTCCGGAGAGCACCGCGAGCGCGGTGCGCGCGCCGACGCCGGAGATCTTGATCAGCTGGCGGAACACCGTGCGCTCCTCGAGCGTGCCGAAGCCGTAGAGCGCGTGTGAATCTTCTTTAATGGATAAATGCGTAAACAGCGTAACGGCCTCTCCGGCCGCCGGCAGGCCGTAGAAGGTGCTCATCGGCACGTCGACTTCATAAGACACACCGCCGACGTCGACCAGCACCTGCGGCGGATGCTTGCTGGCGAGGCGCCCCGTCAGCTTGCCGATCAAGCGAGGCGTCCTCTCTTCATCCGCAGGCCGCGCACCGCGTAGGCGCCGAGCCGGCCGCCGTGCGCATGGCAGATGGCGCAGGCGAGCGCATCGGCGGCGTCGGGCTGCGGATCGCCCTCCAGCGCGAGCAGGCGTTTCACCATGTGCTGCACCTGTTCTTTTTTGGCGTGGCCGTTGCCGACCACCGATTGCTTGACCTGCAACGCAGTGTACTCGGCGACCGGCAGGCCGGCGAGCACCACGGCGCAGATGGCGGTGCCGCGCGCCTGGCCGAGCGCGAGCGTCGACTGCGGGTTGACGTTGACGAACACCTTCTCAATCGCGACCTCGCCGGGTGCATGCTCGGCAATGACTTCCTGCAGGCCCTGCAGGATCGTCTTCAGGCGCGAGGAGAGCTCACCCTGGCCTGAGCGCACGCAGCCGCTCGCCACGTACCGCAGCTGCCCGCCATTCCTCTCGATCACCCCGAATCCCGTGACGCGCAAGCCGGGATCGATGCCGAGGATCTTCAGTCGATCGCCGCCGTGGTGTAGACGTTCTGCACGTCGTCGAGCCCCTCGAGCGCGTCGAGCAGGCTGCGCATGCGCGCCGCGTCGCCGCCGGCGAGCGCGTTCTCGCCGGTCGGCTTCATGGTGACCTCGGCGAGCTCGGGCTTGAAGCCCGCCTTCTCGAGCGCGGCTTTCACCGCGTGGAAGTCGTTCGGCGGACTGAGCACCTCGATCGAGCCGTCGTCGTTGGCGGCCACGTCCTCGGCGCCGGCATCGAGCGCCGCCTCCATCAGCTTCTCCTCGCTCGTGCCGGGCGCGAAGACGAACTGCCCGACGTGCTTGAAGAGGAAAGCCACCGAACCGTCGGAGCCCAGGTTGCCGCCGTTCTTGGTGAAGGCGTGGCGCACCTCGGCAACGGTGCGCGTGCGGTTGTCGGTGAGACAGTCGAGCAGGACGGCGGCGCCGCCGGGGCCGTAGCCCTCATAGCGCACCTCGTCGTAGGAGACGCCCTCGAGCTCGCCCGTGCCGCGCTGGATCGCGCGCGTCACGCTGTCCTTGGTCATGTTCGCTTCGCGCGCCTTCTCCAGCGAGAGGCGCAGGCGCGGATTGCTGTCGGGGTCGCCGCCGCCGGCGCGCGCGGCCACCGTGATTTCCCGGATGACCCGCGTGAATACCTTGCCCTTCTTCGCATCCGCAGCGGCCTTGCGGTGCTTGATGTTCGCCCATTTGCTGTGACCCGCCATAGTATGATTTTACGTCACGTCCGCGGTTGACCGAAGGAACACCTCCTAATTGAGCGCGTCGTCGTATCGCAACTGGGGCCTCATGTTCGCCCTCTGCGGCATCCTGAGCTTTTCGTTCAGGCCGATCCTCATCAAGCTTTCGTACGCGGCGTACCCGATCACCCCGACGACGCTGCTGTTCCTGCGCATGGCGCTGTCGGCGCCGTTCTTCCTCGTCATCGCCTGGTGGCTGCGCAAGCAGGAGCCGCGCCTCACGCAGCGCGACTGGGCCGGCGTCGTCGGCATGGGCTTGGTCGGCTACTACGCGGCGAGCTTCCTCGATTTCATCGGCCTGCAGTACGTCGGCGCAGGCGTCGGCCGCCTGATCCTGTTTCTCTACCCGACCCTGGTGCTCGTCCTCTCCTTCGCCTTCCTGCACAAGCGCCCGGGGCGGCGCGAGATTGCCGCGCTCGCGCTGAGCTACGCCGGGATCGCGCTGGTGGTGTCGGACCAGATCGGCGCCAGCACCCAAGGGCGCCTGTTCCTCCTCGGCGTGCTGCTGATCTTCGCCTCCGCGCTTTGCTACGCGGCCTACCTCGTCGCCGGCAGCCAGCTCGTCAGACGCATCGGCTCGATGCGCTTCACCGCCTACAGCACGCTGGTCGCGAGCGTGCCGGCGGTGGTGCAATTCCTCGCGCTGGAGCCGGCGGGCGCGCTCGACCTGCCGGCGCAGGTGTGGACCTACGCGGTGCTGATCGCCACCGTCGCCACGGTGCTGCCGCTCTTCCTGCAGGCCGAGGCCCTGCGGCGCATCGGCGCCAACGACTTCGCGCTGGTCGGCGCGGCGAGCCCCGTCAGCGTCGCGGTGCTAAGCGCGCTCGGGCTCGACGAGCCGTTCGGCCCGCGCCAGATGGCAGGCGCGGCGCTCGTGATCGGCGGCGTCCTCCTCGTTTCCCTCAAGAAAGGCTGAACATGGATCTCGGCATACGCGGCAAGACCGCTCTGGTTTGCGCAGCATCGAAAGGGCTCGGCAAGGGCTGCGCGATCGCGCTCGCGCGCGAAGGCGTGAATCTGGTGATTACTGCACGGGGAAAGGAAGCGTTGGAAGCTACCGCTGCCGAACTGGAAACAAAATATTCCGTAAAAATCGTAGCCGTTGCCGGCGACATCACCACCGCCGAGGGTCGCGCGGCGGCGCTGAAGGCCTGCCCCTCGCCCGACATCCTGGTGAACAACGCCGGCGGCCCGCCGCCGGGAGATTTCCGCAACTGGTCGCGCGAGGACTGGATCAAGGCGCTCGACGCCAACATGCTTGCGCCGATCGAGCTGATCAAGGCGACGGTCGACGGCATGATCGCGCGCCGCTTCGGCCGCATCGTCAACATCACCTCCGGGGCGGTGAAGAACCCGATTCCCGAGCTCGGCCTGTCCAACGGCGCCCGCACCGGCCTTACCGGCTTCGTCGCCGGCCTGTCGCGCCAGACGGTGCGCCACAACGTGACGATCAACGCCCTCCTGCCCGGTCCGTTCGACACCGATCGGCTGCGCTCGAACCTCGAGTTCAACGCGAAAAAGCTCGGCAAGACGCCCGCCGAGCTGGCGCAGACGCGCATGCAGGCCAATCCGGCCGGGCGCTTCGGCTCCATCGAGGAGTTCGGCGATGCCTGCGCCTATTTGTGCAGCGCGCAGGCGGGATTCATCACCGGCCAGAATTTCCTCCTCGACGGCGGCGCGTACCCCGGGACCTTCTGACGTGGAAATCAGGCGCATCGCCGGCGCGCTCGGCGCGGAAATTCTTGGCATCGATCTTTCAAGGGATTTTCCGAAAGAAGAGATCAGGCGGGCGTTCCTCGAGCACCAGGTGGTCTTTTTCCGCGACCAGAAACTCGATCCGGCGCAGTTCATGGCGTTCGCGAGCGCTATGGGCAAGCCGATCGAATATCCGTTCGTGAAGGGCATCGCCGGTTTTCCCGAGGTGATCGAGGTCAAGAAGCTGGAGCACGAGCGGCACAACTTCGGCGGCATCTGGCATTCGGACACCGCCTACCTCGACGAGCCGCCGATGGGCTCGATGCTGCTCGCGCGTGAAGTTCCCCCCGTCGGCGGGGACACGCTGTTCGCAAGCCAGTACCTCGCCTACGAGGCGCTGTCCTCGGAAATGAAAAAACTTCTGTCCGGGCTGAAAGCGGTCAACTCGTCATCCAAGGCCGACGTGACCCGCACGCGCGAGGACATGGCGAAGGAACACTTGCGCAAGTACCAGGCCGAGCACCCGGTGATCCGCACCCATCCCGACACCGGGCGCAAGGCGCTCTACGTGAATTTCGGCCACACCGTGCGCTTCGCCGGCATGACCGAAGAGGAAAGCGCGCCGCTGCTCGAGTTCCTGTTCCGGCACCAGGTGAAGCCCGAGTTCACCTGCCGCTTCCAGTGGCGCGTCGGCTCGCTCGCCTTCTGGGACAACCGCTGCGCGCAGCACAACCCGGTCAACGACTACCACGGCCACCGGCGGGTAATGCATCGCATCACCCTGGCCGGGGATCGCCCCAGATAGAAATCTAGGCTTTCAGAGTCGCGCTTACGCGCGCCGGGGACATCGGCAGCTGACGCAGGCGCTTGCCGGTGAGCTTGAACACCGCATTGCCGATCGCCGGCGCCACCGTCGGCACGCCGAGCTCGCCCAGGCCGGTCGGCGGGTTGTCGGTGACGATGACCTTGGTGTGGATCTGCGGCACGTCGCTCATGCGCAGCACCTGATACTGGTGGAAGTTGGTCTGCTGCACGGCGCCGTCCTTGAACGTCAGCTCCTCGTAGAGCGCCGAGGACAGGCCGTAGACCACGGCGCTCTCGAGCTGCGCGTGCGCGTTCTCGGGCTGCACCACGATGCCGGCGTCACCCGCGATCCAATAGTCATGCACGCGGATCTTGCCGGTCTTCTGGTCGAGCGAGACCTCGGCAATGCCAGCGCTGTAAGACCCGTGGTAGTCGGAGAACGCAATGCCGAGCGCGCGTCCCTTCGGCCGCGGCTTGTCCCAGTGCGCCATCTCGGCGACCGCGCGGATCACCGCGTTCGCGCGCGGGTCGCCCTTCGTCAGCTCCAGGCGCAGCGCGAGCGGATCCTTGCCCGAGGCATGAGCGATCTCATCGAGGAAGGATTCGCCGGCGAATTTGTTGTAGCCCGCGCCGATGCCGCGCCAGGCATGCACGCGCACGCCGCGCTCCTCGCGCACCGCGTCGCACAGGACGTTCGGCACGCCGTAGATCTGTTGCTCGAGGCCGCGCCAGCCGATGATGTCCTTGCCGCCGGTCGCCTTGAAGCGCGGCGGCGCGGCGACGGCGTCGACGTTCTCGGCCACCAGGCGGTGGTTCCACGCGACCAGGTTGCCGCCGCCGTCGAGCCCGGCCTTCATGACGTGGAAGGTCATCGGCCGCGGCCGCGCTGCGGCGAGGTCGTCCTCGCGCGTCAGCATCAGCTTCACCGGCTCTTTGGTGATGTTGGCGAGCACGACCGCCTGAGCCACCGCGTCGGGCCAGATGCGGCGGCCGTAGCCGCCGCCGAGCAGATGCTGGTTGACCTTGATCTTGTCGGGCGTCGTCTTCAACACGTTGGAGGCGACCAACGCCGCGAGCGCGGTCGACTGGGTGCCGGTCCAGATCTCGGCCGACTGCCCATCGGGCGCCACCCGCGCGACGCAGTTCATCGGCTCCATCTGTGCGTGATAGCAGTGCACGGACGAATACTCGGCTTCGAGCGTTTTCCCCGCGCCGGCGAGCGCCTTCGGCGCATCGCCCTTCTCGAACCAGGTCATCGCCTTGGTGGCCGGATCGCGGCCGTGGCGCGCATATTCCTGCATCGCGCGCTCGGAGTCGAAGCCGCCCATCGGGCCGCTCGCCGAATCCCATTTCACCTTCAGCGCGTTGCGGCCCTGGCGCGTCGCGTGCACCGTGTCGCCCAGCACCGCGATGCCGAAGGGCAGCGTCAGCACCTTCTTCACGCCGGGGACCTTCATCGCGTCGGCGCTATCGACGCTCGCCGGCTTGGCGCCGTCGAAAGGTGCCTCGAGCACCGAGGCGTAGAGCATGCCGGGCAGCCGCACGTCGATGCCGTATTTCGCCGAGCCGTCGGTCTTCGACGGCACGTCGACGCGCCCGATGTCCTTGCGGCCGATGAGGCGGAACTGCGACGGCTTCTTCAAATCCGCTTCCGTGATCTGCGGCGGCTGCTCCGGCACCGTCGCGAACTTCACCACGTCACCGTACGAAACACGCCGGCCGGACGCGACGTGCACCACGGTGCTCGGCTCGGTCGTCAGCTCGCTCACCGGCACGGTCCACTGCTTCGCCACGTTATCGAGGAGCACGCGGCGCGCCTGCGCGCCACCCATGCGCATCGACATCCAGTAGCCCGGCGTCGAGACGCTCGCCGCGGTCAGCATCGCGCCATGGAACAGCGGATGGTAGTTGCCGTAGATTTTCGGGATCGGCGGCGCGTACTGCGTGGTCACCTTCGACCAGTCGGCGTCGAGCTCCTCGGCGAGGATCAGCGACAGCGAGGTGAGCGAGCCCTGTCCCATCTCCGCTGCCGGCATCATCACCGTGACCGTGCCGTCGGCAGCGAGGCTCACCCAGGCGTTGAATTTGGTCGCATCTTCCTGCGCCAGCGCCTTCGTGGCGCGGCCGGCGAAAGTGAAGGAGAACGTGAGCGCGCCGGCGGTCTTCAGGAAGCCGCGGCGGCTGATCTGGGTCTCGAGCAGCATGGCTTAGGCCTCCTTCGCGGCGCGCTGGATCGCGGCCACGATGCGGTTATAGGTGCCGCAGCGGCAGATGTTGCCGTCCATGTGCTTCACGATCTGCTCGCGCGTCGGCTGCTTGTTCTTCGCGAGCAGCGCCGCCGCCTGCATGATCTGGCCCGACTGGCAGTAGCCGCACTGCGGCACCTGCTCGGCGATCCATGCCTTCTGCAGCGGATGGTCGCCGCCCGGCGCGAGCCCCTCGATGGTCGTCACCTTCTTGCCCGCCACGGCCGACACCGGCGTCACGCACGAGCGCACCGGGTTGCCGTTGACGTGCACGGTGCAGGCGCCGCACTGCGCCGCGCCGCAGCCGAACTTGGTGCCGGTCAGCCCGAGCTCCTCGCGCACGACCCAAAGCAGCGGCGTATCAGCCGGCTGCTCGGAATTCGCTTCCCTGCCGTTGATGGTGAACTTGACCATTGGAATGGCTCTCCTCCTGAGGGTGAGACATCGTATTCCTGCGTTACCGGGAAGTCATATTGCGCCGCGCAATAATCCGCCGCACGACCGGCACCGCCAGGACAATGAGAGTGAGCACGCCGAGGCTGCCGGCGATCGGCCGCTCGAAGAACGCGAGAAAGCGGCCGTCGGCCTTGATCATCGAGCTGATGAAGTTCTCCTCGAGCATCGCGCCGAGCACGATGCCGAGGATCGCCGGCGCCACCGGGAAGCCGTTTTCCTCCATGACGTAGCCGACCACGCCGAAGACGAGCATCAGGAGCACGCCGAATCCGGAGTTGTTGATGGCGAACGCGCCGACGATGCAGAACAGCAGGATCACCGGCAGCAGCACCTCGCGCGGCGCGCGCAGCATCTGCTTCGCGCCCTTGATTGCCGCCACGCCGAGCGGGATCATCAGCAGGTTGGCGAGGATGAAGACGATGAAGATGGCGTAGAGCGCCACCGCGTTGTGCATGAAGATGGTCGGGCCGGGATTGAGGCCCTTGATGTAGAGCACGCCGATCACGATCGCGGTGATCGAGTCGCCCGGGATGCCGAAGACGAGCGCCGGGATCCATGCGCCGGCGAGCGCGCTGTTGTTCGACGCGCCCGCCTCGATGATGCCCTCGATGTGCCCGGTACCGAATTTCTCCGGCTCCTTCGAGAAGCGCTTCGATATCGCATAGGACATCCACGCCGCGATGTCGGCGCCGGCGCCGGGCAGCGCGCCGATCGCGGTGCCGAGCGCGCTGCCGCGCAGCGTCTGCCACGGGTATTTTTTCGTCAGCCCCCACATGCCGTGGAAGACGTTGCCGATCTTTGCCTGCGCCATCTCCCACGGCTTGTCGATGCCGGCCACGCCGCGGATGATCTCCGACACCGCGAACATGCCGATCATGATCGGGATCAGCGTGAGGCCGCCGGCGAGCTCGGCGTTGCCGAAGGTGAAGCGCGGGTAGCCGGCCGGGTTGTCGAGGCCGACGGCCGATACGAGCAGGCCGAGGAGCAGGGACACCACGCCCTTGAGCGGGTTGCCGAGGGCGAGGAACACCGCGCTCGACAACCCCAGGATCACCAGCCAAAAATACTCGAACGAAGAGAACTTCAGCGCCACCTCGGCGAGCGCGGGCGCCGCGGCAATCAGCACCGCGGTGCCGAACAGGCCGCCGATCACCGAGAAGACCAGGCCCGCGCCGAGCGCGAGCTCGCCCTGCCCCTTCTTCGTCATCGCGTACGCCTCGTCCGTGTACGCGGCGGAGGCGGGCGTGCCGGGCATGCGCAGGAAGCAGTTCGGGATGTCGCCGGCGAAGATCGCCATCGCCGTCGCGGTGACGATGGAGGCGATCGCCGGCACCGGCGGCATGAAGAAGGTCACCGGCACGAGGAGCGCCGTCGCCATGGTGGCGGTGAGCCCGGGCACCGCGCCGACGAACAGCCCGAACATCGCCGAGCCGAGGATCACCCAGAGCACATACGGGTCCAGCACCTGCATCAGCGCCTGGTAGAGGACGGAACCCGTCATGGCGGTCAGAGGGCCTTTACGTCAAAAGGCGAAGCGCTCGAGGACTCCCCACGGCAACGGAATCCTCAGGAGCTTGTAGAAGGAAAGGTGGATCACAACGGTTGCGATCACCGCGACCGGCAGCGTGACGCGCCACGACGCGCCGAGGAGCCGCATCCACAGCACGAGCAGCGGCAGCGCGGTGAAATAAAAGCCGAGGGCGTCGGCGGCGAAGTAATAGAAGAGAAGTCCGCCGACCACGGCGGCCACGCCGGCGAGCGGACGCGGCCGGCTGATCCACTCCGGCAGGGCGAGGAGCGGTGCGGCGTGCCGAATCGATTGCGTCGCAAGCAGCGCACCGCAGACGATCAGGCCGGCGGCGATGAGACCGGGGAACCACGCCGGGCCGAACTTCTGGCCCGGCATGGCGGGATAGCCCTGGATGTGCCAGAGCACGACCGCGCCCAGCGCCGCGAGCGCGGCGCCGGCCACTGCATCGTGTACTTTTATTTGGCTAACCCGACGGCTTTGAGCGCCGAGCCGAGGCTCGCGTCGGAGGCGGCCATGAATTTCTCCGCACCCGCGGCATCGGCCCAGACGACGCCGAAGCCGCGCGCGGCCATGAATTCCTTGTATTCCTTCGAGTCGTAGACCTTCTTCAGCGCGGTGACCAGCGTCTTCTGTACGTCTGCGGGAATGCCCTTCGGCGCGGCGATGACGCGCCAGGCGGCGATCGCCCAGTCGGTGCCGAGCTCCTGCTTCAGCGTCGGCACGTTGGGATAGATGGCCGGCGGGTTCGCGTCCATGATGGCGAGCGCGCGCGCCTTGCCGGCGTCGATCATCGGCCGCGCTTCCGGGATCGAGCACGGCACCACATCCACGCCGCCCGCGATCATGTCCTGCATGCCCGGCGCGGCGCCGTTCGATGGCACCCACGGCAGCGCGTTGGGATCGATGCCCTGCTGCTTCAGCAGCCCGGCGATGGCGAGGTGCCAGATGCCGCCCTGGCCGGTGCCGGAGGCCTTCATCTTGCCCGGGTTCGCCTTGATCGCCGCGAACAGGTCTTTCACCGATTTGTACGGCGAATCGGCGCGCACGTTGATCGCGGCCGGGTCGGCGTTGACGAGGCCGATGGGCGTGTAGTCCTTGTACGTCAGCGCCGTAAGACCGACGTGATGCATCATCGTGATCTCGACCGTGATGAGGCCGATGGTGTAACCATCCGGCGTCGCTTTCGCGATGGCGTCGTGGCCGACGACGCCGGAGCCGCCGGTGCGGTTCACCACATTGACCGGCTGCTTCAGGTCTCTCTCGAGGAGGCTGCCGATGATGCGCGCGGTGGCGTCGGTGCCGCCGCCGGCGCCCCACGGCACGATGAGCTGAATCGGGCGCTGCGGATACTGCGCATGGGCTGTCGTCGCGACAGCGACAAGTAATACGGCGAGAAGCTTGTTCACGACCCCTCCTCCAAGGTTGTCAGACAACTGATTCTAACCACGGCCCGGGGAGTAAGATTTCTTTTTTGGAGATCGTCATGAACGCCCCGACGCAATCCGGCTTCCTGTCCCTCAAAGACCCCAAGCTGTTCCGCGAGCAGTGCTATCTCGACGGCCAGTGGGTCGGTTCCCAGAAAACCCTCAAGGTAATCAACCCCGCGACCGGATCGGCGCTCGGCACGGTGCCGGACCTCGGCGCGGCCGAGACGCGCAAGGCGATCGAGGCGGCCGAGCGCGCGCTGCCGGCCTGGCGCGCGAAGACCGGCAAGGAGCGCGCGGCCATCCTGCGCAAGTGGTTCGAGCTGATGATGGCGGCGCAGGACGACCTCGGCCAGATCCTCACCGCCGAGCAAGGCAAGCCGCTCGCCGAAGCGAAGGGCGAGATCGCCTACGGCGCCTCGTTCATCGAGTGGTTCGCCGAGGAAGGCAAGCGCGTCTATGGCGACACGATTCCCTCGCCGTGGGCGGACAAGCGCGTCGTCGTGCTGAAGCAGCCGATCGGCGTCTGTGCGCTGATCACGCCGTGGAATTTCCCCAACGCGATGATCACCCGCAAGGCGGGCCCCGCGCTAGCCTCCGGCTGCACGGTGGTCATCAAGCCGGCGAGCCAGACGCCGTATTCGGCGCTCGCGATGGCGGAGCTCGGCGAGCGCGCCGGCATTCCGAAGGGCGTGCTCAACGTCCTCACCGGCGGCTCGAAGGCTATCGGCGGCGAGCTGTGCGCCAATCCCGCCGTGCGCAAGCTGTCCTTCACCGGATCGACCGCCACCGGCAGCCTGCTCATGAAGCAGTGCGCCGACACGGTGAAGAAGCTCTCGCTAGAGCTCGGCGGCAACGCGCCGTTCATCGTCTTCGATGACGCAGACCTCGACGCAGCGGTGGAAGGCGCCATCGCGTCGAAGTACCGCAACGCCGGTCAGACCTGCGTCTGCGCGAACCGCCTCTATGTCCAGGACGGCGTCTATGACGCGTTTTCCCGCAAGCTGGCGGAGAAAGTGAAAGCCCTGAAAGTCGGGCCGGGCACCGAGCCCGGCGTGGTGATCGGGCCGCTCATCAACAAGGACGGCCTCGAGAAGGTCGAGCAGCATGTGTCGGACGCTCTCGCCAAGGGCGCGAAGGTGCTGGTCGGCGGCAAAGCGCTCGGCGGGCTCTTCTACCAGCCGACCGTGCTGACCGATGTCCCGCCCGACGCCCTCGTGTCGCGCGAGGAAACCTTCGGCCCGGTGGCGCCGCTGATCCGCTTCAAGAGCGAAGACGACGCCGTCCGCCTCGCCAACGACACCGAGTTCGGTCTCGCCGGCTACTTCTACAGCCGCGACGTCGGCCGCGTCTGGCGCGTCGCCGAGCGCATGGAAGTGGGCATGGTCGGCGTCAACGCCGGCATCATCTCGACCGAGGTCGCGCCGTTCGGCGGCGTGAAGTCGTCGGGACTCGGGCGCGAGGGCTCGAAGTACGGCATCGAGGAGTACCTCGAGGTGAAGTACGTGCTGATTGGCGGCCTGGAAGGAAAATGAGGTGAGAGGCGAAGAGTTCAAGGACGACTTCCGCAAGTCCGCATCTCAGACCCGCTTGCCGAAGGAAGTCGTTCTCGAGCTCACACGACGCTCGGCCTGGCGCGCGACGCTCGCCGTCTTTTTCGATTTCGCGGTTATTGCAGCTGCAGTGGCCGCTGCGCTTGCCTATTGGCCGAACCCGCTTGTCATTCTCGCTTCCGTCATCGTCATCGGAACGCGGCAGCATGCGCTGTTCGTCATCGCGCACGACGCGGCGCACTACCTGCTGTACGAAAACAGGGCGCTCAACGATGCGATTGGCCGCGCGGCCGCCACGGTGCAGGGGTTGTCGATGCGCACGTATCGCGTGATCCATCGCTTGCACCACAACAATCTCTACGGCGAGCTCGATCCGGACACCGCGCTGCACGGCGGCTATCCGCGCGGCCGCGCGTACCTGGTCAAGAAGCTATTGAAAGATTTGTCCGGGCTCACCGCTTGGAAGACCTACGCCTATTTCCTGGGTGGTGCACCAGCCCTCAATACCTCAACGAATGTTGCCCTCCGGCCGCTTGACGATACGTCTCCAAAACTAAAAGAAGAAGCGCGCACCGACCGGAACACCGTCATCGCGTTCCACGTCACGCTTCTGATCGGGTTCGCGTGGAGCGGCTACCTCGTCCACTACCTGGTGCTCTGGGTCTTGCCGCTGGTGACGGTGGTGCAGGCGATCCTCAGGCTGCGCGCGATCGCCGAGCACGGCGCGACGACCGATTTCTCGTCGCCGCTCACCGCGGCGCGCACGAACATCTGTCCGGTTTGGCTCGAGTGGCTGATCTTCCCCCACCACGTCAACTACCACATCGAGCATCACCTCTACGCCTCGGTGCCGCACTACAACCTGCCGCGGCTGCACGCCGAGATGGCGGCGCGCGGCGTGCTCGACGGCGCCGAAGTCGTCCGCTTCCGCACCACTCTTTCGAGGATCTTTGCCGAAAGGGCTACAGCTTGAGGCGCATTGCCTTCATGGTGGATTCGGCGAACCCCAGCTTGCGGTAGAGCGCCTGCGCCCGCTTGTTTTGCTGGTCGGTGAGCAGCGTGAGCCTGAGCACGCCCTGCTTCTTCGCTTCCGCGATGACGTGGCGCAGCAGCGCGC
>DASXKY010000042.1:0-35966 GCA_036496555.1 Burkholderiales bacterium
TCGACACGGCGACGGAGTCGCTCGCCTACTATTCGGTGCAGGTCGAGAAATTCCTCTCGCGCTACGAGCAGCTCGAGCGCAAGCCGGTCTGGAATGCCGAGGAGGCGCAGATCGCGGAGGAATTCCTGGCGCACGCCCGCGCGCTGAGGGACACCGCTCCGCAGGAAAGAATCTCCCTGCTGAAGTCGTGGGGCGGCGCCACCATCGCCTACCGCCGGCGGCTGGTCGACAGCCCTTCGTACACGCTGAACCACGAGGAAGTCGAGAAGGCGCTCGAGGAAGGCATCACCTTCGCCGAAGGCCTCACGCCCGAGCGCATCGAGGTCGACAAGTACGGCCACGCCTCGGCCGTCGCATTCCAAAATGGAACTACCCTGCCGGCGCGTTCGGTGCTGATTGCCGCCGGCACGCAGCCCAACACCGTCCTCGCGCGCGAGGAAGGGGTCAGCCTCGCGCTCGACGGCAAGTACTTTCAGGCCTGCGACGAGAACGGCGAACCGGTCAAGCCCGAGCGGAGCGCCGCGAAGCCGAAGAAGGTCGAGGTGCTCCTGCACAAGCGGCCCGACGGCCGCTTCATGAGCTTCTTCGGCGACCTGCACCCCTCGTACTTCGGCAACGTGGTCAAGGCGATGGGCAGCGCGAAGCAGGGTTTTCCGGTCATCAGCAAGGTCTTGGCGCAAAACGAGCCGTCTTCGCGCCTGAGTGACCAGGAATTCCTGAAAGGCCTCAACCGCGAGCTGCGCGCCGTCGTGCACGAAGTGAAGCGGCTGACGCCGAAGATCGTCGAGGTGGTACTGCGCGCGCCGATCGCCGCGCGGCGCTTCCATCCCGGCCAGTTCTACCGCATGCAGAATTTCGAGACCCTCGCGCTGCGCGTGCCCGGCACGACGCTCGCGATGGAGGGCCTCGCGCTCACCGGCGCGTGGGTCGACCGGGAAAAGGGCCTGATCTCCGTGATCGCGCTCGAGATGGGCGGCTCAGCCGACCTCCTCGCCTACCTGCGCCCCGGCGAGCCGGTGATCCTGATGGGCCCGACCGGCACGCCGACCGAGATCCCGCATGGCGAGACGGTCGCCCTGGTCGGCGGCGGCCTGGGCAACGCGGTGCTCTTCTCGATCGGCCGTGCGCTGCGCAAAGCGGGCTCCAAGGTCATCTACTTCGCCGGCTACAAGCAGATGGCCGACCGCTACCGCGTCGACGACATCGAGGCCTCTGCCGACGTCGTCGTGTGGTGCTGCGACGAGGCGCCCGGCTTTCCGCCGCGGCGGCCGCAGGACCGCGCGTTCGTCGGCAACATCGTCCAGGCAATGGTCGCCTACGCCTCGGGAAAACTGGGCGCGCAGACCATTGCCTTTTCGGCGACCGACCGGATCATCGCCATCGGCTCCGACCGCATGATGGCTGCCGTCGGACAAGCCCGCCATGGGGTTTTATTGAATTTTTTAAAACCAAACCATGTGGCCATCGGCTCCATCAACAGCCCGATGCAGTGCATGATGAAAGAGATCTGCGCGCAGTGCCTGCAGCCGCACGTCGACCCGCAGACCGGCAAGACCACCTACGTCTTCTCGTGCTTCAACCAGGACCAGCCGCTCGACCAGGTCGACTTCGCCGCCCTCGCCCAGCGCCTCGCCCAGAACGGCGTGCAGGAGAAGCTCACCGCGCTCTGGATCGGCCGCTGCCTGAAGCTCCTGCCCCCGCCCGCCGAACGAAAAGCCGCCTGAGCGTCGCCGGTTGACGTCGTATACAAGTCTTATATAAGATTTGTACATGACGAAGACCAAGGCGAGGATCAGCACGTTTTCCGCCACGCCGCGCGACCTCGAGATGCTGGAGGTAGTCGCGCGGTATCACGGCATGAACAAAAGCGCTACGCTCGTCAGCATGGTGCGCAAGGAGTTCTGGCGCGCTTTTCCAGGCGGCACCGACCGCATCCGTCCCGACAGAGGCGCAAAGGTGGAGAAATGAGATACCTGATTCTGGTCCTCGCTTTTCTGGCGGGGAACGCTTGCGCACAGACCATCAAGATCGGCGAGCTGAACAGCTACAAGGTGTTCCCCGCCTTCCTCGAGCCCTACAAGAAGGGCTGGCAGCTCGCCCTCGAGGAGATCAACCAGTCGGGCGGCGTTCTGGGACGCAAGCTGGAGATCGTCTCGCGCGACGACGGTGGAACGCCGGGCGATGCGGTGCGCGCCGCCGACGAGCTGCTCTCGCGCGAGCAAGCGTCGGTGCTGATGGGCACCTTCGCGTCGAACGTCGGCCTCGCCGTCTCCAACCTGGCCAAGCAGCGCAAGGTGGTGTTCCTCGCCGCCGAGCCGCTGACCGACAAGATCGTGTGGGAGGACGGCAATCGCTACACCTGGCGGCTGCGCCCCTCGACGTACATGCAGACCGCGATGCTGGTGCCCGAGGCGGCGAAGCTGAAGAAAAAGCGCTGGGCCATCGTCTATCCGAACTACGAATACGGCCAGTCGGCCACGGCATCGTTCAAGAAGCTGCTCAAGCAGGCGCAGCCCGATGTCGAGTTCGTCGCCGAGCAGGCGACGCCACTCGGCAAGATCGACGCCGGCGCGGTAGTGCAGGCGCTAGCCGACGCCAAGCCCGACGCCATCTTCAGCTCGCTCTTCGCCACCGACCTGCAGAAGTTCGTGCGCGAGGGCAACACGCGCGGCCTGTTCCGCGAGGTGGCAGTGTTCAACCTCCTCGGCGGCGAGCCCGAGTATCTCGATCCGCTGCGCGACGAGACCCCGGAGGGCTGGTGGGTGACCGGCTATCCGTGGAGCGACATCGACACGCCGGAGCACAAGCGCTTCCGCGACGCCTACCAGAAACGCTGGAACGACTATCCGCGCGCCGGCTCGGTGGTCGGCTACGCGTCGGTCTACGCCCTCGCCGAAGCGCTGAAGAAGGCCGGCTCGACCGGCAGCGAGAAGCTCATCGCCGCGTTCAGCGGCCTGAAGACGCCGACGCCGTTCGGCGCCGTCACCTGGCGGTCGCTCGACCATCAGTCGACGATGGGCGCCTACATCGGCCAGCTCGCCCGCAAGGACGGCCGCGGCGTGATGACGCATTGGCGCTACGTCGACGGCGCCGCGGTCCAGCCCTCCGACCAGGAAATCCGCTCGCTCCGGAAAGACTAGACTCGCGGAGTGAGCGGCTCCGCGATCCTCCTGCAGTTCCTCAACGGGCTGGCGACGTCGAGCTCGCTGTTCCTCGTCGCCGCGGGGCTCTCGCTGATCTTCGGCGTCACCCGCATCGTCAACTTCGCCCACGGCTCGCTGTACATGCTCGGCATGTACGCCGCAGTGTGGCTCTCGCCCAAGCTCGGCTTCTGGGCCGCCGCCGCCGCCGCGGCGCTCCTCGTCGGCGCCCTGGGCTGCCTGGTCGAAATCCTGCTGCTGCGCCGCCTCTACAAGGCGCCCGAGCTGATGCAGCTGCTCGCCACCTTCGCGCTGGTCCTCGTCATCCGCGACGCGGCGCTGTGGGCCTGGGGGCCGGAAGACGCGCTCGGCCCGCGCGCGCCGGGCCTCGGCGGCGCCGCGCAGATCGCCGGAGGCCGCTTTCCGCAATACGACCTGTTCCTGATGGCCATCGGGCCGCTGGTCCTCGCCGCTTTATATGTTTTGTTAAGAAAAACTAGATTCGGAATCCTCATCCGCGCGGCGACCGAAGACCGCGAGATGGCGGCGGCGCTGGGCGTGAACGAGCGGCTCCTGTTCACGTCGGTGTTCGCACTGGGCGCGCTCCTCGCCGGGCTGGGCGGCGCGCTTGCCATTCCGCGCGAGCCGGCGAGCCTCGGCATCGACCTCGCGGTGATCACCGACGCTTTCGTCGTCGTCGTGCTCGGCGGCCTCGGCTCGCTGCCCGGCGCCTTCCTCGCCTCGCTGCTGATCGGCGAAGTAAAGGCGTTCTGCGTGGCGCTGGGCTATTCGAAGCTGACGCTCGCCATCGAGTTCGTCGTCATGGCAGCGGTGCTCGCCGTGCGGCCCTGGGGGCTGCTCGGCCGCGCCGGCGCGGCGCCGCGCGGCGCCGCCGTCACCGCCGCGCCGCTCGTCTTTCCGCCGATCGAGAGGATGGCCTGCACCATCGCCGCCGCGCTGCTCCTCGTCGCTCCGCTGATCTGCGGTTCGTACACGCTGACCCTGCTCACCGACATCCTGGTGTTCGCGCTTTTCGCCGCCAGCCTGCATTTCCTGATGGGACCCGGCGGCATGACGTCGTTCGGGCATGCCGCCTATTTCGGCGTCGGCGCCTATGCCGCTGCGCTGCTCGCGCTGCGCGCCGGCTTCCGGCCGGAAGTCGCCATCGTCGCCGCGCCCTACGCCGCCGGCGCGGTGGCGCTCGCTTTCGGCTGGGTGGCGGTGCGGCTCTCCGGCGTGTACATGGCGATGCTGACGCTCGCCCTCGCACAGATCGTCTGGTCGATCGCGTTCCAGTGGGACGCGGTGACCGGCGGCTCGAACGGCCTCATCGGTGTATGGCCTTCGCCGTGGCTCGCCTCCAAGACCGCCTACTACTATTTTGCGCTGCTGCTGTGCGCGCTCGGCGTCGGCCTGCTCTGGCGGGCGATGCACTCGCCCTTCGGCTGGGCGCTGCGCGCGACGCGCGACTCGCCGCTGCGCGCCGAAGCGATCGGCATCGACGTACGCCGCCAGCAGTGGGCCGCGTTCTCGGTGGCGGGACTCTTCGCCGGCCTCGCCGGCGCGCTGTTCGCTTTCTCGAAGGGGTCGATCTCGCCGGAGACGCTGGCGGTGCCGCGCTCGGTCGACGCGCTCGTCATGGTGCTGCTCGGCGGAGTGCAGAGCGTCAGCGGGCCGCTGTGGGGCGCCGCCGCCTTCACCTGGATTTCCGACGTCGCCACGCGCAGCATCGAGTTCTGGCGCGCCGCGATCGGCGGCATGATCCTGCTCGTCGTTCTCGTCCTGCCGCAGGGCCTCGCCGGCCTGCCCGCCCGATGGACGTCCTCGCGGTAGCCGGCCTGTCGAAGTCCTACGACGGCGTACGCGCGCTGCGCGACGTCTCGTTCGGCGTGCGCGCGGGCGAGCTGGTGGCGATGATCGGCCCGAACGGCGCCGGCAAGACCACCTGCTTCAACATCATCAACGGCCAGATCGCCGCTGACGCCGGCGAGGTGCGGCTCGAGGGCGCGAGCCTCGCCGGCCTGCCGGCGCGGCGCATCTGGCGCCGCGGCGTCGGGCGCACCTTCCAGCTCGCGGCCACCTTCGGCTCCATGTCGGCTCGGGAGAACGTGCAGACGGCGCTCCTGTCGCATCGCGCCTCGTTGAGATCATTTTTCAGAGCTGCGAAAGACATTCTCGTGGCGGAGGCGGATGCCCTGCTCGCCCGCGTCGGCCTGGCCGGTCAGGCGGAGCGACCGTGCGCGGAGCTGGCGTACGGCGACGTGAAGCGCGTCGAGCTCGCCATGGCGCTCGCCAACCGGCCGCGCCTGCTCCTCATGGACGAGCCCGCCGCCGGCATGGCGCCCGAGGAGCGCGAGGGGCTGATGACGCTCGCCGCCGAGCTCGCCCGCCGCGACAGGCTGGCGGTGCTCTTCACCGAGCACAACGTCGACGTCGTGTTCGGCTTCGCCGACCGCGTCATCGTGCTGCACGCCGGCGAGGTGATCGCCGCGGGCGCCCCGGCGCAGGTGCGCGCCGATCCGCGCGTGCGCGAGGTGTACCTTGGCGATGCTTGAGGTGCGCGGCCTGCGGGCGGGATACGGCCGCGCGCAGGCGCTGTTCGGGCTCGACCTGGACGTCGGCGCCGGTGAAGTGGTGGCGCTCGTAGGCCGCAACGGCGCCGGCAAATCGACCGCGCTCAAGGCGATCATGGGATTGCTGCCGCGAATTTCCGGTGAAGTTCTTTTTTTGAATGAAAACCTTGAAAACAAGGAAAGCTTTGAGATCGCGCGCCTCGGCCTCGCCTATGTGCCCGAGGAGCGCCGCATCTTCGCAGGGCTGACGGTGGCGGAAAACCTTGAAGCCGGCCGGCAGGCGCCGCGCGCGGGCGTGCCCGAATGGACGGGCGCGCGCCTCGAGGCGCTTTTCCCGGCGCTCGCCGCGATGCGCGCACGGCGCGCCGGCACGCTATCGGGCGGCGAGCAGCAGATGCTGTGCATCGCGCGCAGTCTCGCCGGCAATCCGCGCGCCATCCTGCTCGACGAGCCCTCGGAGGGTCTCGCGCCGGTCGTGGTCGAGCAGGTAGCGAGAGCGATTCTCGATCTCAAGCGGGCCGGCGTGGCAGTGCTGCTCGCCGAGCAGAGCCGCGCGTTCTCGCGGCGGGTCGCGGAACGTTCTTATACACTCGAGGAGGGACGCATCGTCGATGGCCCGCATCCGCAATAGAGGACTCCTGCTCACCCTGACCGAGCCGCCGCGCGGCATGGAGGAGGAATTCAACGCCTGGTACGACCACGAGCACCTGCCCGAGCGCCTCTCGATTCCGGGGTTCCGCTCGGCGCGGCGCTGGATCTCGGGGCGGACCTACCTCGCGACCTACGAGCTCGACTCGGCGCGCGTTCTTACCTCGCGGGCGTATCTCAAGTTCTTCAAAAATCCTACCCCATGGAGCAAGCGCTGCCTGGGCAAATGCGTGGTGTTCAAGCGCTGGGCCTGCGAGCAGGTCGGTGCTGCCGATCCTCATCCTCGCGCACGCGCGATCCGATTGTCCTTCGAGGAGTTGAACGTAAAAGCGCTGCGAGCGCGCGGCTTCCGCGCTGCGTCCGGCGAAACCATCTTTCTCTATGAGCTCGCCGCAACCGCGCGTGGCGTCTTCCGCCTCTATCAGGCTTGAGCACTACGCGTGGCTGTCGGTCGCGGCGGCCGTCGCCACGATTTCGCTCAAGGGTTTCGCCTGGTGGCTGACCGGGTCGGTCGGCCTGCTGTCGGACGCGATGGAATCGATCGTCAATCTCGCCGCGGCGCTCCTCGCCCTGTCGATGCTCCGCCTCGCCGCCTCGCCACCGAGCCAGGAGCATCCTTACGGCTACTCGAAGGCTGAATATTTCTCCGCTGGCATCGAGGGCGCGCTGATCGTCCTCGCCGCCGCCGGCATCCTGGCGACGGCGATCCCGCGGCTGCTCCATCCGCATCCGCTCGCGATGCCGGGCTGGGGCCTCGCGCTGAGCTTCGCGGCTTCGGCGATCAACCTCGGCGTGGCACGGGTCCTCATCCGCGCCGGCAAGGCCCACCGAAGCATCACGCTCGAGGCGGACGGACGCCACCTGATGACCGACGTGTGGACTTCCGCCGGGGTCATCCTCGGCGTCGGCCTCGTCTTCGCCACTGGTTGGCTGCTCCTCGACCCGCTGCTCGCGCTCGCGGTAGCGGTACAGATCGTGTGGACCGGGCTCGGCCTGGTGCGCCGCTCGGTCTCCGGCCTGCTCGACAGCGCGATTCCGGAGGCGGACCGCGAGGAGATCGGCAAGATCTTCGACGAATACGCGCGGCGCTATCGCACATCCTTCCACGCGCTGCGCACCCGGCGCGCCGCCGCGCGCTCGTTCATCTCGTTCCACCTGCTGGTGCCCGACGAATGGTCGGTCAAGCGGGCGCACCGGCTGTCGGAGGAGATCGAGGAGCGCATCCGGGAGCTGATCGAGGGAGCGTCGATCGACGTCCACATCGAGCCGATCTCGGACCCGGTGTCGTATGACGACCAGGGACTCGACCGCTAGGCGAAGCGGCAGGTTTCCTCGAACGTCAGCCGGGGATCGCGCGGCGGCAAGCCCTTGCCAGTGCCGTAGCCGATGTTCACCAGGAAGTTCGACTTGATGCGGCCGTCGGGAAAGAAGGCGGCGTCGGCCTTGGCGTTGTCGAAGCCGGACATCGCCCCGCAGTCTAGGCCGACCGCACGCAGCGCCAGCAGGTAGTACCCGGCCTGCAGGGTCGCGTTGCGGAACGCGGTGGTCTCGGTGTGCGCGCCCTTGTCCTTGAACCAGTTGATGGCGTCTGGATTGCGAAACATGCGCGGCAGGTTCTCCCAGAAGCGCAGGTCGTGCGCGACCAGCGCGACCAGCGGCGCCTGCATCGTCTTGTCCACGTTCACCGGGCTCAGCGTCGGCCGCAGCTTCTCGCGCGACTCCTTCGAGCGCAGGTAGAGGACGCGCATCGGCTGGCAGTTGGCGCTCGTCGGCCCCCACTTCATGAGGTCGTGGGCCTCGCGCAGCTTCTCCTCCGGGACCGGCTTGTCGAGGAAGTCGGCGTGCGAGCGCGCTGTGCGCAGAATGAGATCCAGGGTGTCGGCCATAATGCGCTCCGGATGATCGATCTCAGCAGTGTAGTTCGTCCCGGCGACGGAATCATCTGGGGGCAGGCCTGCGCCGAGCCGCAGACGCTCGTCGAAGCGGTGGTTGCCCAACGCGCGAACCTCGGCACGCCTTCCCGGAAAGTGGGACTGTTCCTCGGCTCGAGCTACAGCGGGATCCTCAAGCCCAAGCACGCCGACCATTTGCGGCTCTCCGGCTACTGCGGCACCGGCAGCCAGCGCGCGCTCGCTGACGCCGGCGTGCTCGAAATCCTGCCCGCGCCCTACTCGCAACTTGGCAACCTGATACGGCAAGGCGCGATCCGCTCCGACGTAGTGATGGTCCAGGTCAGCCCGCCCAACGCTCGCGGCGAATATAGCCTCGGCCTCGCTGTTGAATACCTGGCGCCGGCGCTGGAAAGGGCGCATGCCGTCGTCGCCGAGGTGAACGACCAGGTGCCATGGACGCACACCGAGCCGCTGCTGCGGCGCGAGGACTTCGCCCTCGTAGTCGAGACCTCGCGCGCGCCGGTTTACCTCGACTACAAGCTTGACGATCTCGACCGCCGCATCGCCGCCAACGCGGCACCGTTCGTCCCAGAGCACGCAGTGGTGGAGTGCGGCATTGGGTCGCTGCCCAACGCCGTGCTCGGCGCCCTCAAGGGCCGTCGCGGCCTCGCCTATCACTCGGGCGTCATCTGCGAAGCCGCGATGGACCTCGACCTCGCCTCCTGCACTGGCGGCGCGCTGATGGGCTCGCAGCGCCTTTTCGACTGGGCTCGCGAGAATCCGCTCGTGCGGCTGCGCTCGTCGGACTACACGCACGGCGCCGCGACCCTGGGCCGCATCGAGCGCTTCGTCGCGATCAACTCCGCCGTGGAGGTCGACCTGAGCGGCCAGGTGAACGGCGAGGTAGCGCGCGAAAGCTACGTTGGCGCGGTGGGCGGTGCGCTCGACTTCGTGCGCGCGGCCAACCATTCGCCCGGCGGCGTCTCCATCGTGGTCCTGCCGGCCAAGCGCATCGTGGAGCAGCTGAGCGGCCCGGTCTCCGTGCCCCGCAGCGAAGCCGGCGTCGTCGTGACCGAGCGCGGTGCGGCGGATCTCCGCGGATGCACTCTCCCGGAGCGCCGGCGACGCCTCCAAGAGATCGCCGCACCTTGACAGGCAAGCGTCACCAGGACCAAGGACAACAAGATAGGATGGATGCAGACCCAAATTCCTGAAGGGGGAACCATGGGCGCGAATCAGCTCCTGCTCGAGAGATTTCGCGGTTGGCCGCTCCACGGCGAGGTGGTGGGCGGCCTGGTGTCGGCGGGCGTCGCCATCCCGCTCGCGATGGGCTACGGCATGTTCGCGTTCGTCGCGCTCGGCAACCAGTACTTCCCCGACGGCGCGCTCGCCGGTCTGGTCACCGCTTCGGTGCTGGGGTTCGCCTGCGTAGTGCTCGGCGACAAGTCGGCGAACGTCTATGCCCCGCGCGTCATTACGACATTCTTCCTCGGCATCCTGCTCTACAGCCTGGTGCGCTCGGAGGCGCCGGCGCTCAAGTCGGGCGGCCTGCCCCTGATCATCGCGGCTCTCTTCTCCATCATCCTGCTCGCCGGACTGTTCCAAGCGCTATTCGGGCTGATGCGCCTGGGCACGCTGATCCGCTTCATTCCGCAGCCGGTGATGTCGGGCTTCCAGAACGCGGCCGCCCTGCTTCTCCTGCTGGTACAGAGCGCGAACATCTTCGGGTTCGATCGCAGCACTTCGTTCGTCGACGCGTGGAAGGAAGTCGGCCACGCCCGGCCGCTCAGCCTGCTGATCGCCGCCATCGCCATGGTGGCGATGTGGCAGTCGCGCCGGCTGCTGCCGAAGGTGCCTCCGGTGCTGGTGGGGCTCGCCGCAGGGACCTTCGTCTACTACGCGCTCGGCCTCGCCGGGCTCGGCGTGCACCTTGGGTCCACACTGGGCAGCGTGCCCTTCAATTCCTTCAAGGTGCCCAACTACCCGCACTTCGCAGATCTTGCGCGCGCGCCGCAGCTGCTTTCGCTCCTGCCCACCATCGTCGGCGGCGCACTGGCGCTCGCCATCATCGCCTCCATCGACGCGCTGCTCTGCACCAAGCTGCTGGCGCAGGCCGGCGAGCGCAAGGTCGACGGCGACCGCCTGCTGATGCGGCTCGGCGCCGCGAACATGCTGGCGGCCGGAGTCGGCGGCCTGACGGGCGGCCTGCATATTGGGCCCAGCCGCGACAACAAGGCGTTCGGCGGGCGCACGGCCGTCTCGGCGCTGGTCAATGCAGCCTCGCTGCTCGTCACGACACTCGTCCTGTTTCCGGCGTTGAGCTATCTGCCCTGCGTCGCCCTTTCCGCCGTCATCGCCATGATCGCCCTCCAGCACTTTGATCCCTGGACGGTGCGCTTGGCGAAGCGCACCGCCGCGCGACTCGCCAGCCGCCAAATGCTGTTCGACCTCGCGCTCATCCTGCTGGTGGCGATCCTTTCGGTCCTCATCGATATCGTGTTCGCGGTGTTCCTCGGAATCGCGGTCGCCGCGCTGCTGTTTCTGGTGCGGATGAGCCGCTCGGTAATTCGCCGGATCTACCGCTGCGCGAGCGTGCGCTCGCGCAAACGCCGGACCGTGCGCGAGATGGAGCTGCTCGAGATGCACGGTCCAGCCGTCCTGGCGGTCGAGCTGCAGGGCGCCCTGTTCTTCGGCTCGGGCGAGCGCCTCGCAGCCGAGATCGATGCGCAGACTCTGCAAGAAACGAAGCACGTGGTCCTCGACCTGCGCCGCGTCACGGAGATCGACAGCACCGGCGCGCAGATCCTGCTCGAGCTGAACGGCGAGCTGGTGACGCGCGGTGCCCGCCTCCTGCTCGCGCTGGCGCAGCCCTCCGAGGCCGCCGCGCAGCTCGCCGAGTCCGGCGTGCTCGCCGCCGTCGGTGAGGACCGCGTGTTCCGCGATCTCGACCGTGCGCTCCAGCGCGCCGAGGACGACCTGTTGCGCGCCGACGGGCGTGCCATCCCGGAAGAGCAGGAAATGGAGTTCGGCGACACCAGCATCGCGCACGGATTCACCGCGGCGGACCTGCCGGCAGTTGCCAAGCACTGCGAGCGGCGCGTGGTGGAGGCTGGCCACGATGTGTTTCGCGCGGGCGAGCCGGGGCGCGAGCTCTTCGTCATCGCCAAAGGCTCGGCCAGCGCCTACCTTCGCCAGCCGGGCGGCGGCGACATCCGCCTCGTGACCTTCGCGCAAGGTTCCGTCTTCGGCGAGCTCGCCATTCTCGATGCGGGGTCGCGCTCGGCCACCGTTACGGCGGACAGCGAGCTCGTCTGCTATGTGATGAGCGACGCGGGCTTCGCCTCCCTCTCCGCCAAGACGCCGGCCACGGCGCTCAAGCTTCTGGCCAACCTCGGCCGCTTGCTGAGCCACCGGCTACGCGACGCCAACCGCACGATCCAGCAGCTCGAGGAGTAGGCCCTAGCGGAAGGTGCGCAGCGCGCGCACCGTCCAGAACGGGCTCGAGGCGAGCGCGAGGAAGCACAGCGACACCAGCAGCCCCGCCCGGTAGCCGCCGGTGAGGTCGTGCAGCAAGCCGCCGAGCAGCGCGCCGAACGCGGCGCCGAGCGCGTTCATGCCGTAGATCGTGCCGTAGATGGTCGCGACGTGCGGTCCCGCGAAGTGCCGCGCCGAGATGGAGGAGATGATCGGGCCGCGCACGCCCATGCACAGGCCGAACACCGGCACGAACAAGATCAGCAGCGCTGTCGACGGGTGATAAGTAAGGCCCAGGAGAAACAGCATCCCGGTCGCCGTGCCGACGAACGTCACCGTCACCGTGCGCAGGTAGCCGAAGCGCTCGACGGTGAAACCGCTGCCCATCACGCTCGCGGCCGACATGAGGCCGACCGCGCCGTATGCCGTAGCGGCCGTCAGGGGGGTGAAGCCCGCGTCGACGAGGAACGCCACCATCTGCACCAGGATCGAGAACATCGCCGCCGCCGTACAGAAGAACGCCTGCGACAGGCCGATGAACACCTCGCTGCGCGCCGCTGAGCGCAGGGTCCAGCCCTCCTCCGCCGCCTTAGCCTTCGCGCGCTTCTGGTTCTCGGGGTGCCCCGCGCTGAACTGCTTCCACGGCAGCAGGAGAACCGCGAGCGGCAACACCGCAAGCACGACGAAACCCAACGCACGGTACGCGACGCGCCAGTCGTAGTGCGCGACCAGGAACTGCGCCAGCGGCACAAATACAATCGTGCCGAAGCCCGTCGCCGAGAAGGCGATGCCGATGGCCGTCGACAGCCGCGTGCGGAACCAGCGCGAGAGCAGCGCCGAGCCGGTCACCATGCCGTTCAGGCTGACGCCGAGACCGACCAGGCCGCCGATCAGCAGGTAGAACTGCCACAGGCTGGTCAGGCTGCCGGCGAGCACGAACGCAGAGCCGAGGAAAGCCAAGCCGCAGCCATAGACCGTGCGCGGGCCAAAGCGGTCGAAAAAGTAGCCGACCAGCGGCGAGGTGATGCCGTGCATCAGCAGGTACACCGAGTAGACGCCGGCGAGCTGGGAGCGCGTCCAGCCGAACTCGCGCTCGAGGGGCAGCAGGAACACCGCGTAGGTATCGCCCAGTCCACGCCCGAACATGTTGAGGGCGAAGCAGGCGGCGAGCGCCGCTACAGCCAGGCGGGAGAAATTCGGCGAAGGACTCAGACTTTCTCGGCGTCCAGACCGAACACTTGGCGCAGGTACGCGAGGTAGCCCGGATCCTTGCTCACCGTCTTGCCCGGCGCGTCGGACACCTTCGCCACCGGCTGGCCGTTGCATTCGGTCATCTTGATGACGATATTGATCGGCTCGTAGCCGAGGTCGTTGGTGAGGTTGGTGCCGATGCCGAAAGCGGTGAGCGCGCGGCCCTGGAAGCGCTGCGCGATCTGGATCGCGAGCGGCACGGTGAGCTGGTCGGAGAAGATCAGCGTCTTGGTGCGCGGGTCGACGCGGTTGCGGCGGTAGTGCTCGATCAGGCGCTCGCCCCAGTCGAACGGGTCGCCCGAGTCGTGCCGCGCACCGTCGAACAGCTTGCAGAAGTACATGTCGAAGTCACGGAGAAACGCTTCGGTCCCGTAGGTATCGGCCACCGCGATGCCGAGGTCGCCGCGGTACTCCTGCGCCCACTTGTCGAAGGCGAAGGTCTGCGAGTCGCGCAGGCGCGGACCGAGCGCCTGGCAGGCCTGCATGTATTCGTGCGCCATCGTGCCGAGCGGCGTCAGGTTGTTGCGCATCGCGAACCAGACGTTGGAGCTGCCGGCGAAGTTCTGCGGGATCTCGCGCTTGAAGGTCTGCAGCACCTCCTCCTGCCAGTCGCGGGAAAAGCGCCGCCGCGTGCCATAGTCGGAGATCTTGAAGCCGAGCACGGGATCCGCCGAGCGCGCCACGTCGATCTTCGCCTTGAGGCGCCGGCGCCCCTCGGCGAAGTCGGGCCGCGGCTGCGTGCGCTTGAAGTACGCCTCGGAGACGACGGCGAGGAGCGGGATCTCGTACATGATGGTGTGCAGCCACGGCCCGCGCACCGTGATCTCGATCTCGCCGGGCCCCTCGCCTGCGCCGATGCGGACGTATTTCTCGTTGAAGTGGAACAGGGCGAGAAAGTCGACGAAGTCCGACTTCATGAAGCGCAGGGAACGCAGGTAGACGAGCTCGTCGTCGCGGAAGCGCAGCGTGCACAGCTTCTGCAGCTGGTCTTCGATCGCCGGCAGATCGGCCTGCAGGTTCACTCCCGGCGTGCGGCAGCGGAAGCGGTATTCGACCTGCGCGCCCGGGAAATGATGCAGCACCACCTGCATCATCGTGAACTTGTAGAGGTCGGTGTCGAGCAGCGACTGGATGATCATGCCCGGCCCATTGTACCCTCGCGCCATGTGTGGCCGTTTCGCGCTTCATGCGAATCCCGACGTGGTCGCCCTGCAGTTTCGGCTCTCGGCCGCGCCGGTGTTCGCGCCGCGCTACAACATCGCGCCGACGGCGGAGATCCTGGCGGTCACCGAGCGCGGCGCCGCGCCGCTGCGCTGGGGCCTGTTCGGCAAAGTGCACAACCTGCGCGCCGACAAGCCGCGCGGCCGCTTGCTTCCCTGCCTGGTGCCGGCGAGCGGTTTCTATGAGTGGCAGCGCCGAGGCGCCCGCAAGCAGCCCTTCTACGTTCGCCCTGCGCATGACGCACTGTTCGGCTTCGCGGGCCTGTACGGCCACGGCACTTGCGCCATCCTCACCGTCGAGGCCAATGGCGCGCTGCGCGCCATCCACGACCGCATGCCGGCCATCGTCGCGACGCGCGACTATGCGCGCTGGCTCGGCGGCGAGGCGCTGGCGCTGGCCGCGGCAGCTGACGAATCGGTGACCGCGTATCCGGTGGGCGCGGAGATCAACAGCGGCGCTGCGGAGTCGGCGCGGCTCGTCGAGCCGCTTCCTTCAGGTGTCGCGGCCCGCGGCGCGAGCGGCAGCCTGTTCGGGGACTAGTCGGCGGCGACCAGGCCGTGCACGCCGGCGCCGAGCAGGCGCACCGGCCGCTTCCCCGCCTCGGTCTTTTCCAGCAGCAGCGCAGCCCACGAGGCGATGACGTCGGCGTTGCTGGTTGGCTGGGAAAGCGTGTGGCTGCGCGTGACGGTCGAGAAATCGTCGTAGCGCACCTTGATGTCGACGCTCTTCGCCGCCAGCCGCTTGCGCGCGAGCCAGTCCGCGTTTTCGCGCGCCATGCGGTCGATCTCGGCGCGGATCGCCTGCAGGTCGGTGAGGTCCTCGACGTAGGTGTTCTCGCTGCTCGAGGATTTCGCCGGGCGGTGCGGCTCGACCGGACGCGGATCGTCGCCGTACGAGAGGCGCCGCAGCCAGTCCGCCATGCTGCCGACGAGCCGCGCGAGCTTCGCCGGATCGGCGTCGCGCACCTGGACCAGGCGCTCGATACCGGCTTCGCGCAGCTTGCGCGCCGTGACCGGGCCGACGCCCCACAGCGCCTCGACCGGCAGCTCCTGCAGGAACCGCTCGACGCGCTGCGGCGAGATCACCGTCAGCCCGTCGGGCTTGCGCCAGCCGGAGGCGATCTTGGCGAGGAACTTGTTCGGCGCAACGCCCGCCGAAGCGGTCAGACCGGTGGCGTCCTTGATCTGCTGTTTGAGCCGCCGGGCAACGTTGATTCCTAACTCTTCATTGAATGAATTGCTGGTGACGTCGAGGTACGCCTCGTCGAGCGACAGCGGCTCGACCAGCGAGGTGCAGTCGCGCAGGATCGCCATGACCTGCTGCGAAGCGGTGCGGTATTTCTCGAAGTCGGGCCGCACGATGAGGAGCTGCGGACACAGCCGCACCGCCCGCGCCATCGGCATCGCCGAGCGCACGCCGAACTCGCGCGCTTCGTAGCTCGCCGCCGCCACCACGCCGCGGCCCTCCGGCCGCCCGCCGACCGCCACCGGCTTGCCGCGCAGAACCGGATCGTCGCGCTGCTCGACCGACGCGTAGAAGGCGTCCATGTCCAAATGGACAATGCGCCGCATATACTGTATATATTGCCACATGGATGAATTGACAGAGCGGCAAAGCGAGATCCTGCGCCTGGTGCGCGAGCTGACCGAGGTGTCGGGTTTCCCGCCGACTCGCGCCGAGATCGCCGAGCGAATGGGCTTCAGGTCGGTCAACGCCGCCGAGCAGCACCTGCGCGCGCTCGAGAAAAAGGGCGCCATCGAGATCTCCGCCGGCTCCTCGCGCGGCATCAAGGTGCGCGACGCCAAGGGCGGCGGCCGCATGGGCCGCTTGTTCGAGCTGCCGGTCGTCGGCCGCGTCGCCGCTGGCAGCCCGATGCTCGCCGAGGAACACATCAGCGAGCGCTACCAGGTCGATCCCAACCTCTTCACTCCGCGCGCCGACTATCTGCTGCGGGTACGCGGCCTGTCGATGCGCGACGCCGGCATCCTCGAGGGCGACTTGCTGGCCGTGCACAAGACCGAAGATGCGCGGACGGGACAGATCGTGGTCGCGCGTCTCGCCGACGAAGTGACCGTGAAACGCCTGCGCCGCCGGGGTAATGTCGTCCAGCTCGAGGCGGAGAATCCGGATTTCAAGCCGATCGAAGTCGATCTGCGCCGCGATCCGCTCGTGATCGAGGGCATAGCCGTGGGTGTAATACGCAACGGTAAAAGCCTGTAAGTTCTCGCTAGAATGGCGCAGGCCTCCGGCCTGTGCCTGATGGACCGTCCCCCTATCCCAAGCGTTGAAGACGCCGCCGATTCCCTGACTGCGGGAAGCATGTCGGTGAGCGTCCGTGACCGCGCCGATCCACGCATGGTGCTCGCCGACCGTGTCGAGCACCTCTACAGCCAGATGTGGCTCGGTATCCTCGTCACGTTCGCGATCGGCGCCATCGCCAGCTTCGAGCTGTGGGAGCAGCGCCTCAAGGACCTGGTGCTGCTCTGGTGGTTCATCGTGCTGCTGATCACCGTCTCGAGCGCCGGCCTGGTGTATGCATACCGGCGCAGCGCGGACCGCGCGAGCAACCCAGAGCAGTGGCTGCGCTGGCTCGGCATCGCCGCCCTCGCCAACGGGGCGAACTGGGGCTTCGCCGGCGCGGTGTTCTTCCCGTCGCATTTCGACGAGCAGCAGGTGTTCCTCGCCTTCCTGCTCGCCGGCATGATGTCGGGCGGCATCCCGGTGTACGCAGCTTCCTGGCCGATCTTCGCGGTCTACGCCGCGGGCATCGTCGTGCCCTTCACCTACGTGCTCGCCAACTTCGGCAACCGGCTGTTCACCGAGCTCGCGCTGCTCGTGCCGATGTTCTACGTCATCAACGTAGCCATCGCCTATCGGCTGAGCGACGTGTTCCATTCCGGCTACCGGCTGCGCCACGCCTACGGCCGCTTGACCGAGGACTACAGCGTCCTCAACCAGCGCCTCGAGCGCCAGCTGGTCGAGCTCGAGGAAGCCCGCCGGCAAGTCGAGGCGAGCGGCCGCAAGCTCGCGCTGTTCGCCGAGCGCGCGCCGATCGCGGTGCTCGAGCTCGACCAGGACGGCACCGTCACGCAGGCGAACCCGGCCACCGAGCTCCTGTTCGGCTACGCGGCGGCGGAGCTGCTCGGCGGCTCCATCAAGCGGCTGGTGCGGCCCGAGTTCCACGGCGAGTTCGACCGCCAGTGGTCGGCGATGGTCGCTTCACGCGAGCCGGTCGCCGCGATCAAGATCCGCAACCCGCGGCGCGACGGCCAGGACCTGATCTGCGAATGGGCGGTGACCCCGCTGGTCAATCCGCAGGGCACCATCATCTCGGTGATCGCGCAGGGACAGGACGTGACGCAGCAGCTCGAGGCCGAGCGGCTGAAGAAGGAGTTCACCTCCACGCTCAGCCACGAGCTGCGCACCCCGCTCACTTCCATCATCGGCTCGTTGCAGCTGATCAACTCGGGCGTAATGGGCGACGTGGACAAGGACGTCGCCGAGCTCACCATGGTTGCCGAGCGCAACGGCCAGCGCCTGCTGGACCTGATCAACGACATCCTCGACATCGAAAAGATCGAGTCGGGCAAGCTCACCATGAGCCCGGAGGTGTTCCGGATCGAAGACCTGGTGGGCGAAGCGATGGTGCTCAACAAGGCCTTTGGCGAGCGCTTCAAGGTGCGCTTCGAGAAGCGCGGCGATCTCGCCGGCGGACAAGTGCTCGCCGATCGCAAGCGCCTGCTGCAGGTGATGACCAACCTGCTGTCCAACGCCGCGAAGTTCTCGCCCGAAGATGCCACGGTCGACATCGAAATGAGCACCGACGGATGGGCGATCCGGGTATCGGTGCAGGACCACGGCCCCGGCATCCCGGAAGCCTTCCGTAGCCGCATCTTCGGCCGCTTCGCGCAGGCCGACTCCACCGCTTCGAGGCAGAAGGGCGGCACCGGGCTCGGCCTCGCCATCTGCAAGCGGCTGATCGAGCTGATGGAGGGCAACATCGGCTTCCAGGACCGCGACGGCGGGGGCACCGCCTTCTGGTTCGAGTTGCCGCGCCACCGCGCCGCGTAAAATACGCATCGATGCCGGCCACGCCGCTCAATCGCATCTGCTACGTCGAGGACGACGAGGACATCCAGCGGATCGTGCGCATGTCGCTCGAGCGCGTCGGCAAGATGACCGTCGAGGTGGTCGGCGATCCGACCATGGCGATCGAAGCGATGACCGCCTTCCGTCCCGACCTGGTGATGCTCGACTGGATGATGCCGAAGATGGACGGGCCGGCGCTGTTCCGCCAGATGAAGCAGCGCCCGGAGACGAGCGCCCTGCCGGTCGTGTTCATCACCGCCAAGGCTTCGCCGCGCGAGCTCGACGAGCTGCTCACGCTCGGCGCCGCCGGCGCGATTTCCAAGCCGTTCAACCCGAAGGACCTGCCCGATCAGCTTCGCGCGATCTGGGCCAAGCTTCCTTAGTTATTGATAGAAGTTGCGCGAGAGGAAGCCGATGACCTCGTCGGCGTTGCGGAAGCGCGCGTCGCGGTCTTTTTCGATCAGCTTGTCGAGCAGCCGCTGGTAGCGCACAAGGCCGTCGGGCAGCGGCGGCGGCGCGGTGTTGAGGTGATGCAGCGCCACCTCGACGGCCGTCTCGCCCTCGAAGAGGTGCCGGCCGGTGAGCATCTGGAAAAGCAGCACGCCCGCGCTGTAGATGTCGGTGCGCAGGTCGAGCGCGCGGCCCTGCACCTGCTCCGGGCTCATGTAGCGCGGCGTGCCGAGGATCTCGCCGTGCCCGGTGCGGTCGGCGCCGTCGATGTGCTTGGCGATGCCGAAGTCGACGATCGCCAGGCTGCCGTCGGTGCGGAACATCAGGTTCTGCGGCTTCAGGTCGCGGTGCAGCACGCCCTTCTCGTGGATGTCGCCGAGCGCGAACATCAGCTCGAGGAACAGCTTCAGCGCCTCCTCCGGCGCCAGCGCCTGGCCGGCCAGGCGCATGTTCAGGTCGCCGCCGCTGAAGAACTCCATTACCAGGTAGGCATGGTCCGCGGAGGTGCCGTGCGCGTAGATCCGGGCGACGTGGCGGCTCTGGATGCGCTCGACGAGCGAATACTCCTCCATGAAGCGCGCCAAGCCGACGCGGTCGGCGGTGACCTCCGGCCGCAGGATCTTCACCACCAGCGGCTCGTCGTCGCGCTCGCGCGAGGCGAGATAGACACGCGAGCCGCCGCCCTCGCCGATCATGTGCAGCACCCGGATGCCGGGGATCTCGATCTTGCTGCCGAGCGACTGGCCCTCCATGCGCTTGGCCAGGTCGGGCGACAGCGTGCGCTCGACGGAATCGGCGGTAAGGTCGCGGATCGAGGTGATCAGCCGCTCGCGGGTGAGCTCCTGCTTGCGCTGGTAGTCGTCAGCGCCGGCCTTCATCGCCCGCACCGCGATGATCTCGTTGCCCGCTCCGGTCAGGAACAGGACCTTCGGGCAGTCGGCGCGGCGCTTGAATTGCTGCAGCCACTGCAGGCCGTCCCCGCGCCCGAGCATGTAGTCGAGGATCATGACGTCGAAGGTGCCAAGCGGGAAGTCGGCATCGGGCATCTCGCTCTCGAGCGGATCGAACTGCTCGATCTCGGCCTGCGGCCACTGCTCGCGGATGTGGTGCGCGAGGAGCGTACGCAGGTCGTCGTCGTCGTCGATGATGAGGACGCGCACGGCCGCAGGTTACCGCTATACCAGGATAGAGTACACGGCCGTCGCCCCGCTCTTGCCGCGCAGCGCGACGTCGCCGCGCGCTTCGGCCCGGCCGGCCGGCAATGCCTCGCGGACCGCCTCGTAGGCGCAACCCGAAACCAGTACCTCGCCCGCCTTCGCCATCTGCATCAGCCTCGCCGCGGTGTTCACCGCGTCACCGATGATGGTGTAGCTCATGTGGTGCGGCGAGCCGATGTTGCCGATGATCGCCTCGCCCGAGGCGATGCCGATGCCCACCCCGGTGGGCAAGCCGCCGCGCTCGGTCCAGCTGGCAAGCACCGGCGAGAAGCCCGCGATCATGGCCTGCGCCGTGCGCCAGGCGCGCAGTGCCGCGTCCGGCTGCGCGAAAGGCACATTGAAGCCCACCAGCAGGCAGTCGCCCGCCATGCTGAAGATGGTGCCTTCGTGGCGGTAGGCGGCGTCGGTGATCACCGCGAAGTATTCGTTCAGCATCCCGACCACCCGACCCACCTCGAGCGTCTCGGTGAGGCGGGTGAAGCCGCGCAGGTCGGCGAACAGCGCCACCACGTTGATGCGCTGCGCCTCGGCCTCGAACGGTGCGTCGCCGGATTCGGCGATGATGCGGTCGGCGAGGCGCGGCGAGATGTAGCGCGAGAAGGTCTTGTGCATCACCTCCTTGCGCTGGATCTCGGCGGCGAGCCGCCGGCCCTCTAGCTCGCGGCGCGTCTGGTGCAGCCGGCGCAGGTTCTTCACGCGTGCGATGAGCTCCTCGCGATTCACCGGCTTCGACAGGAAATCGTCGGCGCCGGTATCGATGCCGCGCACCCGGCTTGCATGGTCTTCGAGCGCGGTGACCAGCACCACCGGGATCAAGGCGGTGACCGGGTCGGACTTCAGCCGCTCGCAGACCTCGAAGCCGCTGATGCCGGGCATCAGCACGTCGAGCAGGATCAGGTCTGGCGGTGCGGCGGCGATGCCGGCGAGCGCGGCCGCGCCGTCGTAGGCCGTCTCGACCTTCATGCCCTCGCGCGCGAGCAGCATGCCGAGGAAGGACACCATGTCGGGGTCGTCGTCGACCACCAGGACGCGGAACGCTGCCTGCGCCGCAGCGGGGCGGTGGGCAACGGCCAGGTCACTCATACGTGACCTGGACCTTGGAGAGATAGTCTGCGTAACCGGCGATGCTCGCTTCGAGCGAAGTCTTGTCGCCGCTGCGCGCGCCGTCCTCGATCTGCTTGCCGATCGCCGAGACGGTCTCGAAGCCGTACGAGTTGCCGACGCCCTTCATGCGGTGCCCGAGCTGGCGCAGCTGCTCGAAGTCCGCCGCCGCGAGCGCGATGCGCAGGGTGTCGACTTCCCGGTGCCGGTTTTTCAGGAATACAGGAATGAGGTCTTCGAGGTCGCGGGCGACGGTGACCTTGTGATTGTTGTTGTCGCTCATGTGCCGCGCATTATAGGCGGCGCCTCCGCTGCGGCCGCTGTAAGGCTTTGTTAGCACTCAATGAAAATCTCGAGACGGCGCGGCGAGCGGACCGAGCAGCGCGCTGTGATCAAAGAGGCGGCGCGCCACCAGATGCACCACCTCACCTTCGCGCTCGATCACACCGGCCACGCCGAGCAGGCGTGCGCCGAGCAGCTCGCGCTTCTGGCGCTCGACGAGCCCGCGCCACACCACCACGTTGGCATAGCCGGTCTCGTCCTCGAGTGTGACAAAAATCACGCCGCTAGCCGTATCCGGGCGCTGGCGGCAGGTCACCAGGCCCGCGGCGCGCACCACGGTGCCATTGCGCATGCGCTGCAGCGCAGCGGCTTCGGCGATCCGCATCTTCTGCAGGCGACTGCGCAATAGCGCGAGGGGATGCCGGCCCAAGGTCAGCCCGAGGCTCGCATAGTCGGCGAGGATGTCCTGGCCCTCCGTCGGCGGCGCAAGCCGCGGGCCGGGCTCGGTCGCCGCGATGTCGAGCGGCGAGCGCCGGGCCGCCCCTGCCGCCGCCCAGTGCGCGAGTCGTCGGTGGCCTGCGAGCGAGCGCAACGCACCTGCCGCGGCGAGCGCGCGCAGCTCCTTGCGATCGAGCCGCATCGCCGCGACCGAAGGGTGCGGGCGGCACGCGGCGATGCGCCGGCCCGTCGCCTCCGGCAGTCCGCTCACCATGCGCAGTCCCAGTCGCACCGCCCCTCCCTCCTCCAGCGTGCAGTCCCAATCGCTTGAACACACGTCGGGCGGCCTGACTTCCACGCCGTGGCGCTGCGCGTCCTGCACGAGCTGCGCGGGCTGGTAGAACCCCATCGGCTGGCTGTTCAGCAGCGCCGCGCAGAACGCCGCCGGATGGTGGCGCTTGATCCAGGCCGAGGCATAGGCGAGCAGCGCGAAGCTGGCGGAATGCGACTCCGGAAAGCCGTATTCGCCGAAGCCGCAGATCTGGCGGTAAATGGCGTCGGCGAACTCGGCCGCATAGCCGCGGCTGCGCATGCCCTCCTTCAGCTTGCCTTCGAACCTCTCCAGCCCGCCCTTCCTCTGCCACGCCGCCATCGAGCGGCGCAGCTGGTCCGCCTCGCCCGGCGTGAAGCCGGCCGCCTTGATGGCGAGCTGCATCACCTGCTCCTGGAAGATCGGCACGCCGAGCGTGCGCTCGAGCACCTCGCGGATCGCCGGACTCGGATACTCGATCGCCGCCGGATCCATCGTGCGGCGCTGCAGGTACGGATGCACCATGCCGCCCTGGATCGGCCCCGGCCGCACGATGGCGATCTGCACGACCAGGTCGTAGAAGTTCTTCGGCTTGAGACGCGGCAGCATGCTCATCTGCGCGCGCGACTCGATCTGGAACACGCCGATGGTATCGGCCTTCTGCGCCATCTCGTAGACCGCCGGATCCTCCTTCGGGATCTGCTGCAGCTCCATGCCGAGCATCGCCAGCGCCTTGCGGATCGCGGTGACCATGCCGAGCGCCAGCACGTCGACCTTGAGCAGGCCGAGCGCCTCGAGATCGTCCTTGTCCCACTGGATCACCGTGCGCCCGGGCATCGCCGCGTTCTCGATCGGCACCAGCTCGGCGAGCGCGCCACGCGAGATGACGAAGCCGCCGACGTGCTGCGAGAGGTGGCGCGGAAAGCCGCGCAGCGCCTGCGCCAGCTCGAGCCAGCCGTCGCCTTCGAGCGGCTGCTCGCGAAAGGCGAAGTCCTTCGCCAGGCGGTCGACCTCCGCCTCGTCGCGGCCGAGCGCCTTGCCGACGTCGCGCAGCGCGCTCTTCGCGCGGTAGCAGATCACCGTGGCGGCCAGCGCGGCGCGCCCGCGGCCATATTTTTCGTAGAGATATTGGATCACCTCTTCGCGCCGTTCGTGCTCGAAATCGACGTCGATGTCGGGCGGCTCGCGGCGCTCGCGCGAGACGAATCGCTCGAACAGCGCGTCGAGCTTGTCCGGGTCCACCTCGGTGATGCCGAGCGCGTAGCAGACCACCGAGTTCGCCGCCGAGCCGCGGCCCTGGCAGAGGATGCCGCGGCCGCGCGCGAACGCCACCACGTCGTACACGGTGAGGAAGAACGGCTCGTACTGCAGCTCGGCAATCAGCGCCAGCTCGTGCTCGGCCAGCTGCCGCACCTTCTGCGAGGCGCCGCCGGGGAAGCGCCTCGCCAATCCCTCCCCGGTCAGCCGCCGCAGCCAGGTGGCCGGCGTCTCGCCGGGCGGCACCAGCTCTTCGGGGTACTCGTAGCGAAGCTCGTCCAGCGAGAAGCGGCAGCGCTCGGCGATGGCGACGGTTTCAGTCAGCAACGACGCGGGATAGAGCTGCGCGAGGCGCATGCGCAGCCGCAGGTGGCGCTCGGCGTTCGGATGCAGCGCCTGGCCGCACTCGGCGAGCGTCCGGCCGAGCCGCACCGCCGTCAGCACGTCCTGCAGGCGCCGGCGCGAGCGCACATGCATGTGCACGTCGCCTGCCGCGGCGAGCGGCAGGCCGTATTCGCGCGAAAGGCATTGCAGGCGCTCGAGCTTCGCGCGGTCGCCGGCGCCGCAGTGCAGCTCGGCGGCGATCCAGGCCTGCCCGTCGAAGCGCTCCTTGATCCATGCGGCCATGCCGTAGTCCGCCTGCGGCGCCCACAACACGACGGCAGCCGTTGCCGAGAGCAGCTCTACATCGGAACGATCAATCGAATACGTCCCCTTTTTGCCCCGGCGGCGGCCGGTCGTGATCAAGGACGAAATCGAGCCGTAGGACCGCCGGTCGGTTGCGAGCAGCACGAGCTTCTCTTTGTCCTCCAGCGTGACCTCGGTACCGACGATGAGCGGAAAACCGCGCTCCTTCGCCGCGACGTGCGCGCGCACCACGCCGGCGAGCGAGCATTCGTCGGTGAGCGCGAGCGCGCGGTAGCCGAGCGCTGCGGCGTGCTCTATCAGCTCCTCAGGGTAAGAAGCTCCCCGCAGAAAGCTGAAGTTGGAAAGGCAGTGCAGCTCCGCGTAGTCAGGCAAAGAATCCATGCAGGTACCATTGGCCGGCCTCGCGGTAGATCCAGGCCATCGAAACATTCCATTTGGCGATGAAGTAGTCGCGCCTCGCGTCGTCGCCGTCCCACCAGCCCGCCTCGATGCGCTCGGGGCCCGCGAGCAGCTTGACTTCATCCTCGCCGAGGCGGCGCGGGTCTTCGAGGAGCCAGAGCGGACGCGGCCCGGGCTGGACGAATTCGCGCGGCTCCCATTCGCCCGGCTCGACGCGGCGCCAGGCCAGCTCGGGACGATGATCGGGATAAATCGCAAGGCCATGCACTGCGCCGCGGCCGAGGCGCATTTCGAGCCGCTCCAGGAGACACGCCCAGTCTTCGGCCTCGGCGAGGCGGTCGCCGAACATGCCGGCCGTGCGCCCGGGCATCGGCACAAAATCCCCGGCTTCGAGGCCGATCGTTTCGACCGGCTGCTCGAGCGTGAGCGCGGCAAGCTTTTCGCGCAGCAAGCGGGAAAGGCGCTCGGCCTCCCGTGCCGCCGAGCCGAGGCCGATTTCGAGGTGCTGGTCGCCGAGCGAAAACCTGAAGCGGTGAATGCCCGCCTGCCGCGCGGCAAGAAGCCCTTCGAGCTGGACGAGCAGCCGCCGCGCGGCGAAAAGCAGGCCTTCGGCGTGGCTGACGGGCGCCGGCAGCTCGAGCGTGGCGGCGAAGCGCGGCGGCGGCGCGAAGAACACGCGCCCTTCCGGCACCGCGCCGAGGGCGCGGTCGAGATCGTCGAGAAGCGCAGCGCCACAGCGCGGCCCCAGTCCCTCGCGCGGCAGCGAGCGCAGCTCGTGGAGCTTTCTCACGCCGATGCTGCGCAGGAACTCGAGCGTTTCGCCCGAGCAGGCGGCTTCCACCGGCACTTCATCCAGCGACCGGCTGCCGCTGCGCGCAAGCCACAGCGCGGCGCGCGGCGTCGGCGCCAGCGCCCAGGCGGTGGTCAGATTCATCCCGGCGAGCCCGCCGCTCAGCTTCGTGAGCAACGCCTCGCGGCCGCCGAAATGGCGCAGGCTGCCCGCCACCTCGAGGATCAGCTCGCACGGCGGCTCGAGCGAAACCTTAGGGGTGAACTGGCAAGCCCACGCTGCGATGCATTCGAGGCTGCCGGCCGGCAGGAGCGGAAAATGAAGTGCGACCCAGAGCATGAGCGGGATGGTCGAGCGCGAGGCGAAGCGGCGCGCTCGCCGGCGGTCCGCGGCGCTTGAGGATGTGTATCGCCAGATCGCCGGCAGCAGGCTCGAGCGCTAGGCGCAGGCAGGCGGGCGAAGGCTGGCGCTCCGCTTCGCGCGGGCGGAACAGGACGACGAAGGCGCCGCCAGCCTCGGCGGCGGCGGCGAGGCGCTGCAGCTCGGCGTAGGTCGCGCGATGGAGCCAGGCAAGCAGCGCCCGGCAGCCCGCGCCGCGCAGCACCTGCTCCGCCGCCCAGAGCGCGTCGCGCCGGCCCGGCGCACGCACGACGGCGAGATGCGCCAGATCGATGCCGGCGGCTGCCAGCGCCGGCGCATAAGGCAGATGCGGCGGCGCGAGCCAGACGATGCGCTTTCCCGCCTGCGAGAGCGCCGCCAGCGCCGGCATCAGAATCTGCAGCTCGCCGACGCCCCTGAAGTTGCCCAGGATTTCGGTCAGCGCTCCGCTGGGCCAGCCGCCGCCCGGAAGCTCGGCGTCGAGCGCCGCGTGTCCGCTGGCGATGACATTAGCCGGCTGCGCGAATGCCGCGCCGCGCCAAACGGAATGTCGCTGGAGGAGTGTATCTAGGACCGCCATGGTACTGTACAAGTATACAGTATCATGGCGGGGACGTCGAGGTTAGGGGTTCTGCGCCTTCTCGTAGGCGGCGACGATACGCTGCAGCTCTTCCTTCGAGACGTTGCCGAGGCCGCTGTCCTGCTTCTCGCCGGCCACGTAGTCCGCAGGAACCTTCAGGAATTCCTTCGCGGTGTAGGTTGAGGACAGCATGCCGAGCCCATTGTCCAGGCTCTCGCCCACCACTCGGTCCGCAGTCCCCGCA
Source organism: Burkholderiales bacterium (assembly GCA_036496555.1). GTDB lineage: Bacteria > Pseudomonadota > Gammaproteobacteria > Burkholderiales > SG8-39 > SCGC-AG-212-J23. The sequence continues at coordinate 26,383 of DASXKY010000042.1, forward strand.
AACGCGCCGGAGGCGAACACCATCACCGCGGCCACTTGCACTGCAATCAGCTTTTTCATGATTCCTCTCCCGGTTTTGTTGACCACACCAGGTTAAGAGCAATACGAATGCCAGGCGCGCAGCCCAAATTACGTGCGCTACTTCACGCTGCGCGGCCTTTGGGCGTCGACGCCGACGACAGGGCTGTCGAGCGCCTGTCGCAAGTGCAAGGGACTGTCAGCGCCCCTTGGTGAGCCTGCGGTACTGCGCAAGGTGGCGGATCGCCTCGCGCGACCTGCCGAGATCCTCATAGAGAAGCGCCAAGTTGTAGTGGCCGTCGGCGAGCCGCGGATCGCCCTCGAGCGCCTGCTTGTACGCCTCGACGGCATCCTGCTTCCGGCCGAGGTCCTCGAGCACGAGCGCGAGGTTGAAGGAGAGCGCCGGGTCGTCGCCGCAGGCCGCGAGGGCTTCCCGGTATGCGTCCTCCGCCTCGGGCAGGCGCCCCGCTTCGTGCAGCAGGCAACCCCGACCGAGGTATGCCTCGAGCAGAACCGGGTCGAGCGTGATGGCGCGGCCATAGGCCTCCAGCGCCCCCGCGGCATCGTTTTCCTCGAGCGCCACCGCTTTCTCGACCCACATCGCCGCGTCCTGCGGCTTCCGGTCAGCCCGCACCCCGACGACCGACAGCGCCCCGCTCGCCGGATCGCCCTCGAATGAAAGTAGGTACTGGCCCGAATCCGCCTGCCAGCGCCTCGCCCCTTCCTTGACGACGACGCGGTCCGCCATGGCGCAGATGCGCAGCCCGGAGAGCGGCATGGCCTCGGGCAAATGGCGGCGCAGCTCCTTCATGGAGCGGGTGATGCGCCGTGGCGGAACCTTGGCGGCCGAGAGCTCCTGCGCCGTGCGCAGCACGATCAAGTCCTGAAAAGAGAACTGCCAGGCGCCGCGCGGCCCGCGATTCGGTCGAACGAAGCCGGCCTGGACCAGCGAGCGGATCGTGCTGCGCGGCAGCCGCAGCAGCTTTTCTATGTCGCGCACCCCGTAATGATGCATGGCGCGCGGCGCGGCTACTTCTTCGCGGCCTTCCTCGAAGCGGGTTGGGCCTGCGCGCGCTTGGCGGGCTTTCGCTCCTCGGCCGGCGCGGCCTTCGCGGGCGCAGCCGATTTCTTGTCGAGGCTCGCGCGCAGCGCCTCCATGAGGTCGATAACCTGCGCGCCGCTCTCGGGCGCCTCGGCGAGCGAGGTGATCTCCTGGCCTTCGACCTTCTTCTGCACGGCCGCGTCGATGCGAGCGCGGACGTCGTCGGTATACGTGGACGGATCGAATTTTTCCGAAGACTGCTGCTCGATCAGCTGCTGCGCGAGCTTCAGCTCGGCCGGCTTCACCTCGGTCTTCGGGATGTCTACGTCGCGCAGCGAGCGCACCTCACCGGAGTAGAGGAGCTGCTGCATAACCAGCCCTTCGACTAGGTCCTCGACCGGCCGGATCATGACGATGTACTGCTTACCTCGCGCCGCCCAGCGGCCGAGAGCGCAGCGCCCTGATTCGCGCAACGCCCGCGCGAGGAGCGCGTACGGCTTCGCGCCGCCCTTGTCGGGCCCGAGGTAATACGCCTTGTCGAAGTACACCGGGTCGACGGTCTTGAGCGGCACGAACTCGGTGATGTCGGCGCTGTGCGTGCCCGCTTCCTCGAGGGCTTTCAGCTCCTCAGGTGTGAACATCACGTATTGGTCTTTGGCGAACTCGTACCCCTTTGCCATGTCTTCGCGCGAGACCGGGACCTCCTCCCTCACGCAGAAGTACTGCTGACGCAGGCGCGAGCCACAGGCCTTGTGCAGGAGGTTGAACGAGATGGCCCGGCTGGCATCGGTGGCGGCATAGAGCTTCACCGGAATGGACACCATGCCGAAGGAGATGGTCAACGAACCGATCGATCGCGCAGCCATGTTTGCCCCTTGAATCAATGCCCTAAGTCGATAACTTCGAGCGAAGGGTTTAAAGCATACCTCATTATGGCTTAGCCTTGCCAAGGGCCTCCTCAAGGCTCTGCTTCCGCCGCAGCGCGTCCTTCCAGCGGTCGCCGGTCTGCGCGAGCCGCTCGGCGGCGTTGGTCAGCCTGAAATCCAGCGGATGCGCCCACGCCAGGTCCTCCCAGGTGAGCGGCATCGACACCGGCGCGCCGGCCGCTCCCCGCGGCGAATACGCCGCGTTGAGGGTCTTGCCGCGCACGTTCATGTTGTAATCCATGAAGATCTTCCCGGTGCGCTTGGGCACGCTCCACTCGAGCGTGATGTCCTTGGGATGGGCGCGCATCAGGTGCCGGCCCACTTTCTCGCTCACTTCGCGCGCCGCCTCGAAGTCGAGCGTACGCCGGATCGGCACGAAGACGTGGAGGCCGGTCTTGCCCGAAGTCTTCACGATCGGCTCGAGCGACATGCTCCGCAGCAGCTCGCGCAGCCAGAACGCCACTTCCTTTCCCTTCTCAAAGGCAGTCGTGTTCAGCTCCGGCTCCTCTCCGGGCGCTTCTTTGCCGGAATAGATGTACGGGTCGATGTCGAAGACGACATAGTCGGGGTAGTTGAGAACGGACCGCTCGAGCGACTCACGGGAGCTCGCGTAGTCGACGTCGTTGCTCGCGGCATCCGCGCCCGGCGCCGCGCGCGAGTGCCAGACGTGGAACTCCAGCGTGCCCGACTGTGCGAGCCACAGCAACGTCGCGAGATTGTTGCAGAGCAGGTAGTCCTGGCTCTCGCCTTTGTGCCCGGAGAACAGAGTGATCGTCTCCGCGAACGACGGCCGCTCCTGCTCCCAGTGCTTCTGGTAGAAGCGCTGCCCGGAAATGCCGTCGGGCATCCGGATCATGGTGAGCGGCCGATCGGTCAGATGCGGCAGCATGAACGGCGAGACCTGGACGAAATAGCGCAACAGGTCGCGTTTAGTCAGCGCGGGCTGCTTGAGCGCCGGGTCGGCGGGCCAGTAGACGCGATCGAGATGGGTCAATTTGATTTTGTGCGCGCCGACAAGCAGCGTCATCGCCGCCTTGCCGGTGTCCAGCTGGCGGAGAATCTCGTCGCCGGACTCTTGCGGCTTTGGGGGCGCGCCTGGCGCTCGGGTATGCCGCACTTCTTTAGGATCGATATCGTCCCGCAGCCTCAGGAACACCGGCGCCCGCAGGTGCCCGTCGTCGGTCCAGTTCTGGAATTTCACCTCGGCGACGAGTTGAGGCCTGACCCAGACCGGGACGCCGTTCAGGTCTGCCGGCTCCTCTGCGAACGGCGAGGCGTTCGCGCGCAGCGGCTCGAGCTGAGCCTTGACCCGCGCAAGCGATCGATCGTCGAAACCGGATCCGACATGGGAAGCGTAGTGCAGCTTGCCGTCGTCCCAGTAGCCCAGGAGCAGCGCGCCGAGCGAGGCGCGCACTCCCTTGCCTTTGGTATAGCCCCCGACTACGAAATCGGCCGTGTTCGTCGCCTTTACCTTCAACCACGCGCTGGAGCGCCGTCCCGCGTCGTACTTGCTGTCCTTGCGCTTGCCGACGACCCCTTCCATGCCGCTCGCGAGGGCGGCCTGATGCAAGGCGACGCCATCGTCGAAAGCATGGACCAGCTGGACCAGCGGGGTCGGGAGCAGGCATTGCGCCAGGTAGCGGCGACGGTCGCTATAGGGTCGATCGCGCAGGTCGACGCCGGCGAAGCCCAGCAAGTCGAAGCAGTAATAGATCGCCCGCTCGGCGCCGCCGCTGCCGCGATCCTGCATCGCACCGAACGACGGCTTGCCGCTCGCGTCGAATGCGACGATTTCGCCGTCGAGCACCATGGCGCTCACACCCTGCCCGCCGAGGTCCGCCACCAGCCGGGGAAACTCCGCCGCCAGATCGAGGCCCCGCCGCGAGCGAAGCGCGACCGATCCGTCCGCGATGAACGCCAGCGCGCGGTAGCCGTCCAGCTTGGGCTCCCAGGCCCAGCCCGGACGATTGAACGGCGCGCTGCCGATCTCGGCGTGCATGGGCGCCAGTGTCGCCGGCAATGCGCGCCTCTTTCCAGAGGGGGCCAGCCGCGACGCCGGCATGCGCTCCACCGGCATGCTCTTGAGCTCCTCGACCGTGAGCCCGGACAGGACCGACCGGCTCTGCGCGGTCACATTGGCCTTCGCCACGAAGCGGTCCTTGTGCTTGATGAGGAGCCAGCTCTTCTGTTCGGACGTGCGCACCAGCGCGAAGGATCCCTTCAGCTTTTCGCCCCGCAGAAGAAAGCTCAGCTTGCCGTTGCGCAGGCCTTCGCGCACGCGCCGCTGCGCCTCATCCGCATCGTGGAACCAGTCCTTCCGATCTTCGTCGGGCGAGTACACCCCGCAGTCCCAGACAATCACCTCGCCGGCGCCGTACTGACCGGGCGGAATGACTCCTTCGAACGACGCATAGTCGAACGGGTGATCCTCGGTCGGCACCGCAAGGCGCTTGTCGGCCGGATCGAGCGAAGGCCCTTTCGGCACCGCCCATGACTTCAGCACGCCATCGCATTCGAGGCGGAAATCGTAGTGCAGGCGACGAGCCGAGTGTTGCTGCACAACGAAAAGGAGCGGGCCGCTGCGCGCCCCGGGCAGCGCCGGGGCGGGCTCGGGCGTCTGCTTGAAACTGCGCTTGGCCGAGTATTCCTTCAGGCTCTTTTCGCTCACGGCCACATAATACGGAATCGTGGCGGCAAGACTATTGGCGGGCGCGAGCGGCTATTCCTTCAAGGAATGGAAGGGCGATTTCTATCCGGCCGACATCAAGGCCGAAGCGATGCTCTCGTGGTACGCCGCGCGGCTGCCGACCGTGGAGATCAACAACACGTTCTATCAAATGCCCAAGGTGTCGGTGCTCGAGAACTGGGCGGGCGCTACCCCTGAGGCGTTCCGCTTCGCGATCAAGGCTTCCCGCCGCATCACGCACATGGCGCGCCTCAAGGCGGATTCGGCCGCCGACTCGGTGGCCTTCCTCTACAAGAACCTGGGCACGCTCGGCGCGAAGCGGGGGCCAGTGCTGTTCCAGCTGCCGCCCTTCATGAAGAAGGATCTTCCCCGCCTCGATGAATTCGTGAAGCTGCTGCCGCCCGGGCACGGCGCGGCGTTCGAATTCCGCAACGACAGCTGGTTCGACGACGAGGTCTACGCGCTGCTGAAAAGCGTAGGCGCCTCGCTGTGCCTGTCCGAGCGCGAAGACAACGCGCCGCCGCCGCTGGTCGAGACCGCGCCATGGGGATACGTCCGCCTGCGACTGGAGAGTTATTCGAGCGAGGACTTGCGCCGCTGGGCCGAGCGGCTGTCGGCCACAGGCTGGCGGGAGATCTACGTCTACTTCATGCATGAGCCGACCGCTCCCGCGTACGCGCGTACCTTGCTGAGCTTCGCCGACTAGCAGCGGCGCTCCGTTGCCTAGCTTCCGGCGAAGTTGGGCTTTTCTTTTTTTGTAGCACGCGCGTTACACGGGCCGCGCGGCAGCGACGCCCCACTGGCGCATAGGGTAGTTCGCAATACCTATCGGCGAGCGCTGCTACCGTGTTGGCATTTCCACCCTCCAGCATGGAGGCGGCCATGAAGATAAGCGTAAGCAGCCGCGACGGCAGAACCGGAACCGAACCGGGTCGCCTATGCCTTGGCCGAAGCTCGCTCCCGGTCTCAGCGGTACTCAGCCGCCGCGATGACGGCTGCTCGTGCGCGTTCGAGGTCCGCGTCATGGACGGCCGTTGCTTCGTCGTGCGCTATCAGCCTGCCCAGGGAAGCTGGGAGCTGGTTGCGGTGCTAGGGCGCGATCGGCAGGCCACAACGCGCTTGGCCACAAGCCCGGCGCTCATGCCCCTCCTCATCGCTCTGTACCGAAAAGGCTTGCAGGCCGCCCGGTCAGCTATCGTCCGGCCGGGTCAACACAGAACCGCCGGTTTCTAGGTGGCGATAGATCCTAACTTCAGCCCGAGACGCTGCATTGGCGTTGCTCCTCCGCAGCCGGCCCGGTGACGGCATAGACAAAATAGTGCTCGTCCGAAGCGGTCACATTCGCCCCGAGGTGAGCGAGCAGCGTGGCGTGCCGGTTCCACAATAAGACTTCGGCGTCCGACCACGCGAAGGTGCGCCCGTAGGACGTATCCACCGGAGAGCGCCTGCCGGTCTCCCAAGGTAAGCCGTTCCGAGCGACGGTCCCGCCCATCACAACCAGCGCCGGCCCGCCGGTCTGGCGTTGCGCCTCCCAAGAGGCACACATCAAATCGCTCAACGTCAGAGCGCTCTTTACCTTCGCCGAGAAGGTCACCCGGCGCCCGAAGCGACGTTCCCGCGCCATGTAGATCGGATTGTCCACGTAATACGGCATCGACTCCATCAGGAAGTCTGGCTCGCTCAGTAGGACCGCCGTGCGATACGGGGGCCGCGAACGCAGAAATTCGCCGAACTCGCGGCCGGCGCTGACCGGATTGGCCCAATCATCATCCACCTTCGCGGCGGTCGTGGCGACGATGCAGGCGAGAAAGAGCGGCAAACCCGCGTACAAGCCTGCGACAAAGAGACGTTGCTTCCATCGCCCCTCAAAAGAAGTCGACTGCGAGGCGGCAAGCCAATAGAGCGCAACCAGAAACACGACGAAAAGCCCCTGATGCCGGTAATCGCCCGGGTATACCACTGTGAAAAAGATGCTCAGCGCCCCGAGCGCGAGGCAACCGGCGACAGCAAGGATCGGTCGTGCAGCGAGGCCAAGCAGCGCCAGAATTAGCAGCGGGCCGGCCAAAGCATACGGCAGCACCGATGGAAAAAAGACGATCGAAGGGAACAGCTCGCGGAAGCGGTGGGCCGGGTCCACTGCAAGCGCTATCGCCGCCCGCCAGACGGAGCCCGGCGCCAAGGTCACCCCACGCATGGCCAGCGATTCGCCAGCTGGCCAGGATGTCCACAACGCGGTCCCTACACCGGCGCAAGCGAGCAGCGCGGCCGCGCAGAACATTTTCCATTCACGGCTCCGCGGGTCGAGGTGGCCCGCCGTCCATTCGTCCCGCAGCCAGATCCCAAGAAGCAGCCCGACGAACATCGCCGAATGAACGTTTGTGTTCGAGAGAAGGGCCAGCAGGACGCCGAGCACGAGCGGATGCCTTGCACGACTAGGATAGAGCGCCGTGAACGCGAACAGCAGCAGCATCGAGATGCCGTAGTTACGAGCCATCACCGAATACTCGTACGCCGGGAGGCCGAAGATGAAGAGCGCCTTGGCCCACAAAGGGAAGGGCCCCTTCGCAAGCATTAGGGCAACCGCCGCGGCGGCTATCAGCACGCTAACAATTGGGAGCACCAAAACTGAATGGGCGAGATGCCAGGCACCGGCGAGCAACAGATGCCAGAGCATGGGCTGTCCTTCGTGCATAAGATCGCCGATCGACGACGCGTCGATCGCGATCGTCAAACCGCGCACCTCGTCGCGCCAGAATTCATGTCGGGTGACGACTGCGACGACCACCGAGAGCCAGGTGGCAAGCAGAAGGAACTTCAGGTGGCGCACGGTGAACGGCGAAGTCAACGCGACCCAGACTCGCTGAGCCCGCACTTAGCGGTCAGCGATCAGACATCTTCAGGTAGCGGCTTGCCACGCGTCTCCGGCAGGAATGGCGTGCAGATGATGCCGAGAATGTAGATAGTCGCCACCCACATGGCCGCGTTGCTGAAGCCGCCGAAGTTGGCAATCAGAGTCCCGGCGACCAGCGGGCCGATCCAGGCGATGAAGCGCGGCGTATTGAAGCAGAACGCCGCTCCGGTCGCCCGCATGCGAGTCGGGAAAAGCTCGGGCAGCCAGACCGGCATCCAGGAGTAGAGCCCGAGGCTGAAAAAGCCGTTGCAGGCTACCGCGAGCAGCAGCAGGTTGAGTTCGCGGGTCCAGAGAAATACAACCGGCGTCGTCAGCAAGGCCATGACAAAGAAGACTAGCGTCACCGGCCGGCGCCCGTAGACGTCGGCGAAGAAACCCAGACCGATGTATCCCGCGATGGCGCCCACGTTGTAGGCCATACCGGCATAACTCGCCCACTGCGGCCCGGCGAGCCCGGCCTTGACGGCCACCGACGCAACGTACGGCGGCAGCCATGCCGAGATGCCCCACCACGCAATAGTGGTCGTCAGCGACATTAGAAATGCGAGAAGAGTGCGCCGGCGGACCTCGGGATTAGCGAACAGATCGAGCAGCGTGAAGCGCGTTGCAACGCCCCGCTCGCGCGCCTGCCGGCGAAGCGCGTCCGCCTGCTCCCACTTAGGCGATTCCGGAATGCGGCTGCGGATCCAGAGTGTGAAGAAGCCGGGCAACACGCCGATGACGAACATATAGCGCCAGGCGTCGCCGCCAAGCGGGCCGATAAACAGCCAGACGAGCGACGCGGCAAAAAAGCCGATGCCCAGGCCGCACTGCATCAGGCCGGCGCCACGGCCGCGCGCCTTGTCAGGCCAGAGTTCGGCAGTCAGCGAGGCGCCCGTCGCCCATTCCGAGCCGATCGCGATGCCCACCAGCAGACGCAGAACCGCGAACGAGCCCCAGCTCCATGCGAACGCGCTGAGGCCCGTCATCAGCGAGTACGCAAGGATTGCGTACATCATCGTCCGCTTGCGCCCGATGTAGTCGGCAACGACGCCGCCGATCATGCCGCCGATGCCCCAGCCGAGAAGCGTAAGGGCAATCACCGCGCCCGCGTAGGCCGGGATCTGCGGATACGCCGCTGGCTCCAGCAATTGGCGCAGGGCGACGCCGAGCGTCAGCAGAAGCGCATAGGTCTCGTATCCATCGAACATCCAGCCGAGGTTCGCCGCGAACAGAGCGTTCCATTGCTTGCGATCAAGGCTGCGATACCAAGGCTGCTGGACTTCCACGGTGGCTTCCGACATAGCGCTCCCCCTCGTCTCGCAGAGATTGTGCGCCTGGGGCTGGAAACAAAAAAGCCCGACCTCTTGAGAGATCGGGCTTTTTCTTTCCGAAGATGGTCTGGCGGTAACCTACTTTCGCGTACGCAATTGCACACTATCATCGGCGCAAACCCGTTTCACGGTCCTGTTCGGGATGGGAAGGCGTGGTTCCAGGCTGCTATGGCCGCCAGGTAGAAGGCTGAAGAAGTGAATGTTGGGTAAGAGACTGCTTTCCAAGCGCCTACAGATCCGCGCGCCACGGCAGAAGCCATGCTCACGGTTATAGGGTCAAGCCGCACGGGCAATTAGTACGGGTTAGCTGAAGACCTCACGGTCCTTGCACATCCCGCCTATCAACGTCCTGGTCTAGAACGACCCTTCAGGGAGGTCGAGCCTCCGGGAAGTCTCATCTTGGGGCACGTTTCCCGCTTAGATGCTTTCAGCGGTTATCGCTTCCGCATATAGCTACCCGGCAATGCCACTGGCGTGACAACCGGTACACCAGGGATGCGTCCACTCCGGTCCTCTCGTACTAGGAGCAGCCCCCCTCAAACTTCCAACGCCCACGGTAGATAGGGACCAAACTGTCTCACGACGTTTTAAACCCAGCTCACGTACCACTTTAAATGGCGAACAGCCATACCCTTGGGACCGGCTACAGCCCCAGGATGTGATGAGCCGACATCGAGGTGCCAAACCTC
>DASXKY010000043.1:0-25911 GCA_036496555.1 Burkholderiales bacterium
GCGAGCTTGGCGAGGCGCGGGCGGTCGACCTCGTCCCTGGCCTCGCGTGCGAGCAGCTCATAGAGCGCGCTGGTCGGCGTGCGCAGGTCGCACTCGCGCGAAAGCGCTTCGCGCGCGCTCACCACCGCGCCGTCGGCCAGCGTCACAGCTTCCGAGCCCTTTGCGCGCAGGATCGCCAGCAGCAGCTCGACCTCGTCCGGATTGGCCTGCGGCCACACACCGAGCGAGTCGCCCGGCTGGTAGGTGAGGCCGCTTGCCGAGAGGTCGACAACGACATGGCGCGTTTCCTTCTCTGCGCCTTGCGCGCCCAGCAGCGTGCTCGACAAGAGGCGCGCCGAGACCGGCGCGTCGCGGCCGTAGCCGCGCTCGACCATGGCGGGTTTCTTCTCCCGGATCTCCGGGGAAATCCCCGCGCCAGCCGATTCCCTGGATAGCTCCTTGAGCACCTTGGCCGTCTCGCGCCCGCCGGGCATACACTTGCCGAGGTCCTTCTCGGCGCCGCCGGCGATCGCCTCCGCGTACGTCTTGCAGAGATAGCCGCACTGCCCGCAGTCGAGCTGCCCCATCACCGCCATCATCCGGCGCTCGAGTGGGCGGCCCTCGGCTAGCTTGATGCGCTCCACCAGCGCGAGCGTCGGGTCGTGCCAAGGGAATTGCTCTTCGGCTTCCGCCGGCGCCTGCAACGGCGGCGCCGCGGCCGTGCCGGCCGCGGCGAGCGCGCGCTCCATACCGAGCAGGCCGGCGATGAAACCGTTCAGCCAGGCGCGCTGCTCGGCGGTGAATGGCGCAGTCTCAGGCAACAGCTGCATGGGTCATCTCGCGCAGCGACTCGGGCGAATGGCGGCGCGCGAAAGCCTGGAAGGTCTCGTCCTTCGACGCGCGGCGCTCGAGGTAGGCCCGCAGCAACCGCTCGATCGTGCCCGGCAGCGCCTCGGCGCGGATGTCGCGCAGCACCTCGCGGCCGAGCGCCTGGTGCTCTCCGTAACCGCCGCCCGCGTACAGGTGGTAGCCCTCGCGCTGCTCCTCGCCGTCGGCGATCTTCGCGCCTAGCAGGCCAATGTCGCCGACGTAGTGCTGCGCGCAGGAGTTGGGGCAGCCGGTTAGGTGGATGTTGATCGGCGTGTCGAGCCGCAGCGCGGCGTCGACGTGCTCGACGATCGCCCGCGCGTGCCGCTTGGTGTCGCTGGCGGCGAACTTGCATCCCGCATTGCCGGTGCAGGCCACCGTGCCGGCGCGCACCTGGCTCGCCCGCGCGCTCAGCCCGATCGCCGCAAGACCGCTTTGCAGTTTTTCCCTCTTCTGATCCGCCACATCCGAGATGATCAGGTTCTGCCAGACCGTGAGGCGCAAGGTGCCGCTGCCGCACTCCTCGGCGAGCTCAGCGAGCCCGCACATTTGCGCCGCGGTAATGCGGCCGGCGGGAAGCGCGATACCGCAATACCAGAGGCCCGCCTGCTTTTGCGGATGAAACCCCATATGCGCGCCGCGCCGCGCGGCGGGACGCGGCTCGCCTTCGGCGAGCGCCAGGCGCGCGAGCGGCGCCGGCAGCCGCGCCTCGACCGCGGCGAGGAACCGCTCCCGCCCCATGCGGTCGACGACGTATTTCAGCCGCGCTTTCTTGCGGTCGGTGCGGTCGCCCTCGTCGATGAAGACGCGCACGATCGCCATCGCCACCGGCAGGCACTGCCCGGGCGCGATGGCAACGCCCAGATCTCCCGCGAAGTCGCCGTGCCCGGTGATCCCGGCGATAGCCACACGAAACAGGATCTGCTGATCGACGCGCACTGCCCTGAACCCGATGTCGTTCGTATCTTCGAGCGAAGCAACCCCGCCGCCGTCGAACGCGACGTTGAACTTGCGCGGCAGGCCGTAGAGCTCGCGGTGGTTGAGAATCGCGTGATAGAGCTCCAGGCCGAGCAGCCGCGTGTCGTAGAGCTCGCTGGGGTCAATGCCGGCGGTCGGGCTGCCGGTGATGTTGCGGATGTTATCGGCGCCGGCGCCGCGCGAAGTCAGGCCCGCTTCGGCCAGCCGCTCGAGCACCGCCCGCGCATGCCGCGGCGCGATCTCTCGGATCTGCAGATTGGCGCGCGTCGTGAGGTCGGCATGACCGCCACCGAGCTCGTCGGCAATCGCCGCTACCGCGCGCAGCTTGTAGGCATCGAGGATGCCGTTGGGGATGCGCAGACGCAGCATGAAGGAGTCCTGCGCGGGCGCGACGTGGAACAGGCCATGGAACTTGTACAGGAACACGTCGGTGCCCTTCGGGAACTCGCCTTTCGCCGCGTTGCCGGCGATCTCGTCCCACAAGTCGAACGGGTGCTTCGCGCGCTTCGCCTCCTCCTCGCGGGTGAGCTTGCCGCCGGCAGCGACCGCGCGGTCCTGTGCTGCGAAGTGGATCTTCTCGGGGCCGACGGGTAGCGCCGCGGCGGCCGGTTTCGCCGCGCGTGCGGCTGCCACGCCGCGGCCGAGGCCCTCGAGGTATTCCTTCTGCGCTTCGCTGAACTGCGCGCTCATTTCGACTCGGCGGCAACCACCTTGTCGGCGACCGGCGCCGGGAAGCCGTAGGTGGACACGTGGTACGCGCCGGCGACGAACACTGCGCCGCCGACCGCGTTGCCAAGCGTGACCCAGGCCAGGTTCCAGGCGAAGCCGCCGAGCGAGACGCTCTCCGGATGATTGCCGGCGAGCGCGAGGCCGAGCAGCGTCATGTTCGCCACGCTGTGCTCGAAGCCGCAGGCGATGAAGGCGAGCAGGCACCAGAAGATGACGATGCACTTCGCCGAGTCGGAGTTCACGCGCGCCGACATCCACAGCGCGAGGCACACCAGCCAGTTGCAGAGGATCGCGCGCGCGAAGAGCGGCAGTGCCGGCGCGTTCATCTTCGCCGCTGCCACCTTCATCACCAGCGTGTCGGGCGCGCCGAGCAGCCCGCCGCCGCCGCCGAGCGCGAACAGCGCAACCAGCGCCAGCGCGCCGGCGAGGTTGCCGATCCAGGTCATCCCCCAGCTCGCGCCGATGTCGCCCAGTCCGCCGAGGCCACGGTAGCCGCGCAGCGCCATGAACATCGTGTGGCCGGTGTAGAGCTCCGCTCCGGCGATCACCACCAGCGTGAGCGCGATGCCGAAGGTCGCGCCCATCACCAGCTTCTGGAACTCGGGCGGCACCTGGCTGCCGAGCGTGAAGATCAGGATGATGCCGATGCCGACGTAGGCGCCGGCCATCATGCTGGAAACGAAGAACCCGCCAGGATGCTGGCGCAGCGCGGCCAGTTTCTTCTCGGCTGCCTTGGTGAATCCTTCGATCGTGTCCGCGTACATTTGAGCGAGCCCCCCGGTGTTGGTGTCGCCGATGCATTTCGCAAATCGCATGCCAAGGAGTTTTCCGTTGCAAATCAATGGACACCGCAGAAGGCCGGCACTGCATTGGGGCGCTCAAGTGCCGCGGTGCACCATTAAAATACGTAGATGAAAGAAGCCCAGGCTCAGTCCATCCGCCTCGCCGACTACCGTCCGCCGGCGTTCCTCGTCGACACCGTCGAGCTCGACGTCGACATCCGCGAAGACCATGCGCTCGTGCGCGCGAAGCTCGCCATTCGCAGGAATGCTCCCGGTCCGCTGGTGCTCGACGGGGACGAGCTCGAGCTCGTCTCCGTTCTACTGAACGGAAAAGAACCGCGTTATTCGGTGAGCGCAGAGCAGCTGACGGTCGAGGAGGTCCCCGACCGCTTCACGCTCGAGACAGTGACGCGCGTCGTGCCCCAGAAGAACACCAAGCTCGAGGGCCTCTATGCGACGAAGCACGGCTACGTCACGCAGTGCGAGGCGCAGGGCTTCCGGCGCATCACCTGGTTCATCGACCGCCCGGACGTGATGGCGCGCTACACGACGACCGTGCGCGCGGACCCGAAGAAGTATCCGGTGCTGCTGTCGAACGGAAATCTGGTCGGCTCCGGCGAAGACTGGGCGAAGTTCGAGGATCCGTTCCCGAAACCCTCGTATCTGTTCGCGCTGGTCGCGGCGGAGCTGGAGGTTCTTGAAGATAGTTTTGTTTCCCGTAGTGGAAAGGCGAAGCACCTTGCCATCTATGTGGAACCCGGCAAGCTCGACCAGGCCGGCTGGGCGATGGACTGCCTCAAGCGCGCCATCGCCTGGGACGAGAAACGCTTCGGCCTCGAGCTCGACCTCGAGCAGTACAAGATCGTCGCGGTGGGCGACTTCAACTCCGGCGCGATGGAGAACAAGGGCCTCAACATCTTCAACACCAAGTACATCCTCGCGCGCGCGGACACTGCCACCGACAACGACTACCTCAACATCGACCGCGTCGTGGCGCACGAGTACTTCCACAACTGGACCGGCGACCGCGTCACCTGCCGCGACTGGTTCCAGCTCTCGCTGAAGGAAGGCCTGACCGTGTTCCGCGACCAGGAGTACGGCGCCGACACCTACTCGCGCGCGGTGACCCGCATCCAGGAGGTGCGCGGGCTGCGCGCCGCGCAATTCCCGGAGGACGCTGGCCCGATGAAGCACCCGGTGCGGCCGCAGTCGTACGTCGAGATCCGCAACTTCTACACGATGACCGTATACGAGAAGGGCGCCGAAGTCGTGCGCATGCAGCACACGCTGCTCGGCGAGGAAAAGTTCCAGGCCGGCATGCGCCTCTATTTCAAGCGCCACGACGGCCAGGCGGTGACCTGCGACGACTTCGTGCAGGCGATGCAGGATGCCTCCGGCGTCGACCTCGCTCAATTCAAGCGCTGGTACGACGTCGCCGGTACGCCGGTGCTCGATGTGAAGGGCGATTTCGCCGATGGCACGTACACGCTCATCGTCAAGCAGTCGATGAACCCGCCCTTCCACATTCCCTTTCTCGTCAAAGTCGGTTCCCAGGAACGACTCCTGTCGCTCAAGCGTCCGGAGGAGAAGTTCATTTTTGAAAACCTAAAAGACAAACCGGTTCCTTCGCTGCTGCGCAGCTTCTCGGCACCGGTGATCCTGAAGTACCCGTACACCGAGGCCGAGCTGCTGCACCTGATGGCCGACGACGACGACCCGTTCAACCGCTGGGAAGCGGGCCAGCGAATCGCCTCCGAGACGATCCTGGATCGCGCGGGCAAGCCGTCGCCCGCATTCGTCGAAGCGGCGCGCAAGCTGCTCGCGCATCCCGACCCCGCCTTCGCCGCCGAGGCGCTGGCCCTACCCGGCGAGACTTTCCTTGCGGAGCACATGGAGGTCGTCGATCCCGACCGGCTGCACGACGCGCGCAATGCCATGCGCCGCGAGCTCGCACGCGCGCTGAAGGACGACTTCCTGCGCGCGTACGACAAGCTCGCAAACGAAGGGCCTTACTCGCCGGACGCGGCCTCGACCGGCCGCCGCGCGCTGCGCAACCTGTCGCTCGGCTACCTGGGCGAGCTCGGCATGTGCGACCTCGCCTACCGCCAGTTCCAGGCGGCCGACAACATGACCGACAGCGTGGCGGCACTGGCGACCCTCGCCAACATCGACTGTCCCGAGCGCCCGCTCGCCCTCGACGCCTTCTACGCCAGGTGGCAGGACGAGCCGCTGGTCGTCGACAAGTGGCTCACCGCGCAGGCACTGTCGCGGCTGGCCTCGACGCTCGGCCGCGTCAAGGCGCTGCTCTTGCATCCCGCCTTCGACCTCAAGGTGCCGAACAAGGTGTACGCGCTGATCCGCTCCTTCGCGTCGAACCATGTGCGCTTCCACGCCGCAGACGGCGCGGGCTATGCATTCCTGGCGGACCAGATCCTCGCACTCGATGCGCTCAATCCGCAGATCGCGGCGCGCATGGCGCGCGGCTTCGATCGCTGGAAGAAGTTCGACGCCGGCCGCCAGGCGCACGCCCGTCGCGAGCTCGAGCGCATGCGCGACGCGAAAGGCCTGTCGAAGGACGTCGGCGAGATCGTCGGCAAAGCGCTCGCCTGAGAAGACTCGCCGCCCTCGCGCTGCTTCTGGTCGCCGGCGCGGCTGCGGCGCAGCCTTTCCCCGCAAAGCCGCTGCGCATGCTGGTCGGCTTCCCGCCCGGCGGCACGAACGACCTCATGGCACGGGTCGTCGCGCAAAAGCTCACCGAGTCGCTCGGCCAGCCGGTCGTGGTGGAGAACCGGCCGGGCGCCGCGGGTGTCATCGCCGCCGAGGCGCTCGCGCACGCCGCGCCCGACGGCTACACGCTGATGCTCGGCTCGACCGGCACCAACACGATCGCGCCCGCGCTGAATCCCAGGCTGCCCTACGATCCGGTGCGCGACCTGGCGCCGGTCGGCCTGGTCGGCATCGCGTCGAGCGCGCTGGTGATCAACGCTTCCGTGGCCGCGGCGAACGTGAATGAGCTGATCGCGCTCGCCCGTGCGCACCCCGGCAAGCTCACCTACGCTTCATCGGGCAGCGGCACAACGCTCCACCTCGGCGGCGAGCTGTTCAAGATGCTGGCGAGCGTCGACATCGTTCACGTGCCGTACAAGGGCAACGCGCAGGCGCTGAACGACGTCGCCGGCGGCCAGGTCGACATGATTTTCTCGGCGCTGCCGCCCGCGCTGCCGCTCGCCAAGGCCGGCAAAGTGCGCATCCTCGGCGTCGGCTTCCCGCGACGGCTGCCCTCAACCCCGGACCTGCCGACCATCGCCGAGCAAGGTGTGGCCGGCTACGAGATGTGGACCTGGTACGGCGTCTTCGCAACTGGCGGTTCGCCCGCTGTCGCGATCGAGCGCATCTCGCACGACCTGCGCGCCGCCCTGGCGGACCCCCGGGTACGCGAACAGATCACCGCGCAGGGCGCCGACCCTTCGAGCGGCACGCCGGATGAGCTGCGCGCGCTGGTCGCGAGCGAGCTGCGGAAGTGGGAGCGGATCGTGAAGGCCGCCGGCATCAAAGCCGAATGAACGCCCGCCCCGGCTAGCTCCGCAGTTTGCGCTGCACCCGCTCGGCGAATTTTGCGACGTTGACGACGACGCGCTCGTGGCGGCCGTCGCCAATCAACTCCTTCTCGTCCTTGCACTCGACGGCGAAGAACACCGTGCGGCCCTCCACCTTCACGACTTCGGCGAGCGCTCGCACTTTCATGCCGACGGGCGTGGCCGCGATGTGCCGCACGTTGAGCACGGTTCCCAGGCTCTGGTAGCCATCGGGCAGCAGCGCTTCGATCGCATCGAGGGCGGCCGCTTCGATCAGGTTGATCATCACCGGCGTAGCGAGCACGGCGACGCGGCCGCTGCCGACGCGCGGCGCGGTGTGCTCATCGCCGACAACAAGCTCGGCCATGCCCACTGCACCGGGAGCGATCTCGACGGGAAGCGATGACTGCGATTTGCCCTGCATTGTTCCTTTCAGTCCAATGTTGTTGTCAGCACATCCAATCCTATTACCGCGCCGTCCGGCAGCGTGACAAATCACCTGCACCGACAGCCTGATCGCTGCAGTATTGGGCCGCTTCTTACATTTTCTAACACTGGCAAACCGAACGAAAGTTCGGGACGCAAAGCCACGGGCCTAAAGCAGAACGCTAGGGCGGCCGGGCTGCACCGGGAGCGGTCCACTTCGCCCGGGCAGTAGGCCAGCTCTAGTCACGGACGGAGGGAGTTGTGACTGGGAGCAAGGGAGAGGTGTTCCGCAGGGCGCTCGGCGCGTTTCTCTGTCTGGGCGGCGGAATCGGCTTGGCGCAGAGCAACGCACGGTTGCCGTGGCCGCCGGAGTTGCCCAATTCCCTGTTGCCGCAGGCAAGCTTGTTCGTCTCGGAAAAGTCGAACCTGGTGCTCGACTTCCACGGCAGCGTGCAGGATCCCGATCTCGTCCTGTTCACGGCCGGCAACCAGTACCCGGTCCTTCCCGAGCTAATCGCCGCCTTCCGCGAATGGATCGCCGTGCAGCCGCGCCACCGCGATGTCAAGACGGAGCGCATCTTCTACGCCACCACGCCGCCTGGACGCTTGATCGATGCCATGGAGTCCGGGCGGCTGGTGCTCGGGAATTTCTGGATCGACGTGCGCCCCGGCGCGCTCTGGCCGGACGCCTTCATGACTGGCCCGGGGCAGCAGAGGCGGCTGCAGGCGGCGAGCCTCGTCGACGGCTGGTCGGTCTATGCGCGCAACCGCGGCGCGGTGCTCCTGGTGAGCCGTGGCAACCCGAAGAACATCCGCGGCCTGTCGGATCTCATGCGAGTCAACGTGCGCGTCGCGCTCTCGTCGCCTGACAGGGAACCGGCGTCCTTTGAGAGCTACTCAAGCACGCTGCGCGCGCAAGCGGGCCCGCAGTTCGTCGACGCGGTCCTGAAAAAGGCGAGCACCATCTCGCCGGTCGCGGTACATCACCGCGAGAACCCGCAGCTCATATGCGACGGCGTGGCCGACGTCGCACCGATGTACTACCACCTCGGCAAGTACCTGAAGGAGCGCATGCCCGAGCTCTTCGACTACGTCGTCCTGCCGCGCAAGGGAAATTTTTGCGACGCGCTGGCGGTGTCGACGATCGGCAACTCACCGCGTCCCGCCGCCGCCGCGGCCTGGCTCGAGTTCATGCACAGCGATACGGCTGGAGCCGTCTACCTACGGCACGGCTTCAACTTCGCCAGCCTCGAGGAGCGTCAGCGAAAGGAGTACCAGTGAAATCCAGCCTATTCCGCACCCTGTTCCTCACGCTTGCCGTCGCCGCCAGCGGCGCCGGAGCACAGCAGAAGCCGGCCGCCAAGGCGGTCAAGCCGCCCGCGTCGCAGGTACGGGTGGTTATCGCCATCAACGAGGGCGGCGCCGCCAACGCCGACGCAAGCGAGACCCTGTTCCGCTTTCAGGAGCTCACCCAGCTGGTCGAGAAGGAGCTGCACGCGCAGCTCATCGCGGTCTCGGTGCGCGACCGCAACAAGCTGAAGGCCTCGCTCAAGAAGCAGGAGTACGGCCTGCTGCTCGCCCGCCCCAACGACGTGCCGGCCGAGGCGATCCGCGACTTCGGCTACCGGCCGGTGGTCGTGGCGAAGGAGCCGGCCCAGGCGCTGTTCATCGTTCACAAGAATTCCCCGTTGCGCACCATCAACGACGTCCGGGGCAAGACAATCGTCACCCCGGACCAGTACTCCAACATGTGGCGCATCGCTAACGCCATGCTGCGCGACGCGCACATCGACATGACGCGCGAGAGCGTGAAGTCGATGCGCGACCAGGCCGCCATCGGCTGGTCGATGGAAAACGAGTTCTTCGATGTCGGCGTCGTCAACGCGCTCTCGGGCGTCGGCCGCAGCTGGGAGAAGAACGGCCACCGCGTGATCGCGCGCAGCCGTCCGACGCCCAACATGCCGCTGATCGCCTCGCCGCAGATCACCGACGCGCAGGAGGCCGCCGTGCGCACCGCGCTGATCAACATGGGCGAGAGCGACCACGGCCGCGCGACGCTGAAGAAGATCGGGCTGAGCGGTTTCCAACCGACCTCGCGCGAGGAGTTCCTCGACTTCCTCAAGTGGCTCGGCGATCTCGAGGCCGGTCTCTAGAAAGGAGCGCACGACATGGCGGTCACTCTCAAGGAAAAGCCGATCATCATGATCGGCGCCGAACGCTCGGGCACCACGCTGGTGATGGCGATGCTCGGGTGCCACCCGCGCATCGCGGTCCCCGAGGTGGTCTGGTACTACCCGCGCTTCCGTCCTTACCTGCACACCTTCGGCGACCTGTCCCGCGACGGCAACCTGCGCACCCTGGCCGATGAGATGGTGTTCGGCCTGAAGACCGCGTTCTGGGGAATGAAGGTCAACGCGCGCACGATCGTCGACGAGATCCTCGCCGAGCTGAAGGAACGCAGCTTCGCCGGCATCTATTGCGGCATGCATGAGCGCTTCGCGCGCAGCGTCGGCAAGCCGCGCTGGGGCGAAAAGACGCCGCACAACTTGTTTTTCGTCGGCGAGATCCTCGAGGACTTCCCGAACGCACAGTTCATCTTCATCACGCGCGACGGACGCGATGCCAGTGCAGACTACCTCGATTCGGCATTCGGCCCGACCAACATCTTCTGCGCCGCCGAGAGCTGGGCGCTGTGCCAGAACGCGGTGAAGCCGTGGCGCAAGAAGCTGCCGCCCGCGCAGTGGATGGACCTGCGCTATGAGGATCTGGTGCGCGACCCAGAGCAGGTCCTGAAGCAAACCTGCGACTTCCTCGGCGAGGAATTCTCTCCCGAGATGCTCGAGTTCCACCACACCGAGCTCGCGCGCAACCGCGGCGCGACCAAGGATCACAAGCCGCTCGGCCACGAGACGAGCGACCGCTACATAGGAATCTACAAGCGCCAGCTCAGCCTGCGCGACCAGGAGATCTTCGCCGCCGTGGCCGGCCGCGAGCTGGAGGAGGCCGGCTACCGCTCAGACGTGCGGCCCGCGCAGCTCTCGGAGGAGCAGATCGCGCTGTGGCGCGAGCTCGACGGGCGCATTCGCGCCGCAACTATGGACGCCCCCGAGGGCCACATCGTCTACGAGAGCTACAACGACTGGCTGGTCGACCAGCGCGGGGAGCGCAAGCGTCGCGGCGTGTGGAAGGACTCCGACGTACCGAAAGACCGCTTCCCGCTCGGCCATCGCCACGAGGAAATGATCATGGGGCAGCGCGCGTGGCGCTACTGGAAGGAATACCTGTGCGTGAAGCGACGCTACGCGGGCAAGACGGCGCTTTAGCGCGCGAGCTGCTGCTGCAGCAGGCGCCCCTGGTCGGCGTCGCGTTGCTGCTCGGATTCCTCGCCGCCGACCTGCAACACGGCTTCGTGCCGGGCGAGATGCCCTGGCCGCTCGCTGGTGTGCGCGTCCCAATATGGCAGGTCGTCTGGATGGGAATGTGGACCGGCTATGCAATGGCACTGGTAGGCCAGGCCGCCGGGATGTTCGCGCTGCCCTACAGCGCATCGGTGCTGCAATTCTCCAACCCCCACGTCAGCCCTTCGATCCTCGTCCTCACGCTCCTCAATCCGCTCGGCGCCGTTCTCGGGTTTCGCCGCACCGGGCAGTGGAACCCGCGCTTCGCCGGCTGGCTGTGCGCCGGCGGCGCGCTCGGCGGGCTGGCTGGTCCGTTCTTGCGCGCGAGCTTGCTCGCCGACACCAACACCTTCCATTGCGTCCTTGGCTTGGCCTTGCTGGTAGTGGCGGCGCAGCTCCTGCACAAGGCGCGCGCAGGGCTTGCCGCCCGCGAAGCGGCCCCGGGCGCTGGGGCCGCGCGCATCGAAACTCTGTCCCGCGCCGGCGCGCGGCTCACCATTGCCTTCCGCGGCGAGCAGTGGACACTGCATCAGGGCGTGCTGTTCGCCGCCGGCACAGTGGTCGGCGCGCTGTCCGCCGCACTGGGCCTGGGCGGCGCCTTCCTGCTCGTGCCGTTCCTGGTCATCTTCTACAGGTTGCCAATGCACGTGGTGCCGGCGGCGACCCTCCCCTACGCCATCGCCCTCTCGGCGGCCGGATTGTTCTCGTATTGCGTCCTGCTGCCGCTCGCCGGCGCTGCGCCGATCGCACCCGAGTGGGCCTGGGGATTCTTCGCCGCGGCCGGCGGCATCTTCGGCGCCTGGACGGCCTCGAAGACGCAGCGCTATCTATCCGGGCCGCTGCTTAACGTGGCGCTCGGCGCGATCTGCGGCGCGGTGGGTGCGCTGTACGTGATCGATTTCTTTTCTTTTCTACTCAGGGTGTGAGGCTCATACAAGGAGGAGGCGACATGGCACGGTCAATCGAGCACATGCAAACGATGAATGGTGCGATGGGGCGTGCCGTCGGCGGCTTCTTCTCCCGCTTCCGGGACAATATCGAGGCGTCTGGCCGCAATCCGGTCACCACCCTGACCGGCTTCGCGGTGGCGTGGGGCCTCTTCTTCCTGATCCTGTTCGCGATGCCGACGCCCGCAGGCCTGTCGCCCGCCGGCAAGGCCTGCCTCGCGGTCGTGGTCTGGGCCTGCGTGACCTGGGTGTCCGAGTCCATCCCGGTCGGCGTCACCGGCATGCTCATTCCCATGCTGCTGATCCTCAGCGGCGCGACCAAGACCTTCAACCAGGCGGTCGGCGGCTTCATCAGCGAGGCGGCCTTTATCTGCCTCATCGCCTTCGTGCTCGCCGCAGTGATCCAGGTCGCCGGCCTCGACCGGCGCCTCGCGCTGTCGCTGCTGCACCGGGCCAAGGTCAAGACGGTGAACGGCGTGATCTGGTCGATGTTCGGCGTCAACCTGATGCTCTCGCTCATCGTGCCCGGCGCCAACCCGCGCGGCGCGCTGCTGCTGCCGGTCGTCAAGGGCATCACCGACCTACTCGGCAACACGCCCGCCGAGCGCGAGGCGAAGAAGGCGATCTTCATCCAGTCGCTGGTGTACGCCTCGATGATCTCCGGCATGTGCATCATGACCGCGCATCTGCCGAACCTGGTGCTGGTCGGCTTGTTTGACAAGAACCTCAACCTGCACCTGTCGTACTTCGACTGGTTCACGATGCAATGGCCGTACCTCGGCATGTTCGTGATCACGCAATGGTGGGTGCAGCGCTACTTCAAGACACGTGCCATGACCATCGCAGGAGGCGCGAAGGCGATCAATCACCAGTACGCACAGCTGCCCAGAATGTCGCAAACCGAGTGGCTGATCCTCGCCTGCTTCGCCGCGACCGCGCTGATGTGGATGACCGAGGAGACGCTCAGGATCAAGTCGACCATTGCGGCGATGATCGGCCTCAGCCTGCTGTTCATCCCGGGGCTGTTCCCGTTCAAGTGGAAGGAAGTGCAGGACCGCACCATCTGGGGAACGTTTCTGATGCTGGGCGGCGCGCTGTCGATGTCGGCGGCGATGGGTAGCACCGGCCTGGCGCAGTGGCTCGCCAACAACATCGAGCCGATCGTCACCGGCAAGGCGTGGTGGGTGATCCTGCTGACCATGATGGTCAGCACGCACGTGATCCGGCTCGGCATGCTGTCCAACGTCGCGGCGGTGGCGCTGTTCGCGCCGATCCTGATCGCGCTCGGGCCCAGGCTCGGCCTGCACCCGGTCGCCTTCACCATGCTGGTCGCCGACACCGACACCTTCGCCTACATCCTGCCGACCCAAGTGACGGTAGCCGTGATCGCGTACTCGAGCGGAACGTTCAGCATGGCGGACTACGCCAAGGTCGGCTGGGTGTCGGTGCTGCTCGCGATCGCCTACGGCATCCTGATCATGGCGCCTTGGTACGCATTCCTCGGCATGCCGATCTGGGATCCGTCGGCACCTTGGCCGTTCACCAAGGGCTGAGCCCGGCGGGACGGAGCCGCTCGCCATGTCCGACCTGGTCCGGCCGCACGGCAGCTCGGTACTGAGGCCGCGCCTCCTCGAAGGCGAGGAGCGCCAGTGGGAAGCGAGGCGCGCCGCCGGCATGCAGCGCGTCGCATTGAGCTCGCGCGAGCTCGGCGACCTGATGATGCTCGGGATTGGCGCGTTTACGCCGCTCGAGGGATTCATGACGCGGTCCGACTGGAAAACCGTCTGCGAAGACTACCGGCTGGCGAGTGGCCTGTTCTGGCCGATCCCCATCACTCTGTCCGCCGACGAGGCCGATGCCGCGGCGATCGCGCCGGGCACCGAAGTAGCGCTCGCCGCGGCTGGCGCCGGCGAGCCGGTTGCAACCATGCGCGTGGTCGAGAAGTATGCAATCGACAAGGCGTTCGAATGTAAGACCGTGTTCCGCACCGTCGAGTCCGAGCACCCGGGCGTACGCATGGTGATGAACCAGGGCGCCGTCAACCTGGCAGGACCGGTCAAGGTGCTTTCGCAAGGCGACTATCCCTGGCTGTATCCGAACCTATTCCTCTCGCCGGGCCAGACCCGCGCCCTGTTTCAGGCGCGGGGCTGGTCGACGGTCGCCGCCTTCCAGACCCGCAACCCGATGCACCGCGCGCACGAATATCTGGTCAAGGTCGCCCTCGAGCTCTGCGACGGCGTGCTGGTCCACTCGCTGCTCGGTTCGCTCAAGCCCGGCGACATCCCCGCATCGGTCAGCACCCGTGCCATTGCGGTCCTGATCGAAAACTACTTCAGGCGCAACACAGTGATCCAGGCCGGCTACCCGCTCGACATGCGCTATGGCGGGCCGCGCGAGGCTCTGCTGCACGCGGTGTTCAGGCAGAACTACGGCTGCAGCCACCTGATCGTCGGCCGCGACCATGCCGGGGTAGCCAACTACTATGGACCTTACGATGCACAGCGCGCCTTCGACGAGATTCCGCGCGGCTCGCTGCACATTGCGCCGCTGAAGATCGACTGGACGTTCTGGTGCCGGCGCTGCGGCGGCATGGCCTCCGCGCGCAGCTGCCCGCACGGACAGGAAGACCGTCTGCTGCTCTCGGGCACGCGCCTGCGCGAGGCGCTGCGCGAGGGTGACGCGGTCCCGCCAGAATTCAGCCGTCCCGAAGTCCTCCAGGTCTTGCAGCACTACTACAGCGAGAAAGCCGCAGTACCCTGAACCGCCTTCCTTGGTCAGACACTGCCAGGGAGTCTCCGCAAAGCCTTACGAAAACGGGCCCCGACTCAGAGGGTTCTGGCAGCCCTTTTGCTCCTACTCCCTCAGGTTCCTGAGATTCGCCCGAGGTGTGACAAAGTTGGCGGGAATCCGCGGAAGATCGACGGCAGCAAGGCAACAGCGTCGGTTTCCCGACAGCAGAAAAAGCCGCACCCCGGGCCAACTTGATAGGGAGTGGCCATGTTCAGATCTGCCAAGTTCTCCGCCGTGCTCGGTGTCGCGTTCCTTCTCGGTCACGCCACGCTCGCCACGAGCGATGCGGGCAATGACCGCAAAGCCGCCGCCCAACTGCATCGTTCCCTGCCCGAGCTCGTGGTGTCGGAAGACTATCGTGCGCTGAGCCAAGCGACGATGCGCCTTGCCGGCGCCCACACCCGCCTCGGCGAGACGCCCGAGGCGTGCAAGGCGCTTTCCCAATCGCTGGAGAGCTACCGCATGGCGGTGGAGAAGGACTCCGGCGTGATCGAAGGACGCCTCTCCAGCGTCTCCGACGACAGCGATGGCATGGCCGAAGTGCGTGCGCGTTTCGGCTGCGCCAAGGTCTAGGAATAATCTCCAAGAACCGCTGTAAGCCCGCGCCGGCTTCACGGCGCGGGCTTTCTTTTATGCCGTCGTCCGATCTTGCCGGGCGATGTGACAAATCACCTGCCCCCTCACGCGCCGTAGCTGCACAGTAGCCCTCGTTTCTTGCATTTTTTGACGGGGGCAAACCGGATGAAAGTCCGGGACGCAAAGCCACGGGCCTAAAGCGAAAGCGCCAAGGCAGCCGGGCTGCGCCGGGGATCTAGGCCCCCGGCTCAGTTGGCTGCCTTGGTCGCGGCGCGGGAGAGGGAGACAGTCGTGACCAGGTACTCAGTAGTCGTTCTAGCGTCGGCGCTGCTCGCGACGAGCGCGGCGCATGCCGCAGCGGCGGAGCCGCGGCCGATCCTGATCGGGCAATCGGCCGCCCTCACCGGCAGCCAGGCGAACTTCGGCAAGGAGATCCGCGACGGCGGCCAGGCGCTGTTCGAGCAGATCAACCAGCAGGGCGGCATCCACGGTCGGCGCGTCGAGCTGATTACGCTCGACGACGGCGGCAACGAGGCAAAGGCAAAGGAGAACGCCCTCAAGCTGATCAACGAGCACAAGGTGCTCGCGCTGTTCGGCTTCATCTCGCGGCCGAGCTCGGTCGCCGGCGCGAAGATCGCCAGCGAGTCGAAGATCCCGTTCATCGGCCCCTTCTCCGGCACGCCTGCGCTCTACAAGTACGACCCATACGTCTTCACCGTGCGCGCGAGCTACGACGACGAGCTCTACAGCATGGTGAACCAGCTAGTGATGACCGGCCACAAGCGCATCGGCTTCGCCTATCTGAACGACGCACGCGCAGTCAACGTGCCGCTGGTGGAGAAGCTGCTCGCCGCGCACGGCCTCAAGCCGGCGGTGCTGATCGGCGTGGAGCGCGGCTCCGCGGAGGTCAAGGAGCAGGTGAAGGCGCTGGTGGATGCAAATCCGGAGGTCCTGCTCGCGCTGGCGAACAACCTGCCGCTCACCGCGCTCACGCGCGAGGCGCGCAAGGCAGGCAACGCCACACCGTTCTGGATCGTGTCCTTCATCGACAGCAGCCAGATGGTGAAGGATCTCGGCCCGCTCGCGCAGGGACAGGTGTTCGCGCAGGTCGTGCCGCTGCCGACCCGGCGCAACATGCGCGTCGTGAAGGACTACCAGCGCGACTATCGCGCCACGTTCCCGAATTCTTCGTTGTCGTTCACGAGCCTCGAGGGCTATATCGCCGCACGCACGCTCGCGGAGGGCCTGCGTCGCGCAGGCCCGCAGCCGAGCCGCGAACGCCTCGCGCGCACGCTCGAGAGCCTGCGCGTCGATCTGGGGGATTTCTGGATCGACTACACCGGCGAGAGCCACAACGGCTCGCATTTCGTCGATCTCACGATCGTTAACAAGGATGGACAATTCCTGAACTGAAGCTTGCTAAAATGGCGGCGTGATACGAGCTCTCTTCGCCGCACTCCTAATGGCCGCTGCAGCATCGGCCGACGCCTGGCCCACCAAGCCGGTCACCTTCATCGTGCCCTACCCGCCCGGCGGCGGTACCGACGTCGTGGCGCGGATCTACCAGGAATCGCTCTCCAAGGAACTCGGCCAGCCGATCATCATCGACAACCGCGGCGGCGCCGGCGGCTCGCTCGGCACCGCGGTAGTAGCGCACGGCCCGACGGACGGCCACACGCTGCTCTTCACGCTTTCATCGCACTCGATCAACCCGGTCATCTACCCGAAGCTGCCGTTCGACACGGAGAAGGACTTCCGGCCGGTGTCGATGGTCGCGTCGCTGCCGCAGCTCTTCGCGGTGAATCCGAAGACGCCTTTCCAGACCTTCAACGAGCTGATGGCGTACGTGAAGAAGAATCCCGGCAAGCTCGACTATGCGTCGGTGGGCATCGGCTCGCCGAGCCACATGGCTGGCGAGCTGCTCAAGCTGCAGACCGGTACTTATATGGTCCACATACCGTACCGCGGCGGCGGCCCGGCGGTCGCCGCGACGATGGCGGGCGACGTCCCGTTGCTCATCGTCTCGATTCCGGCGGCGATGTCCCAGGTGCGCGCCGGCCGGCTGCGGCCGCTCGCGGTGAGCACCAAGAAGCGCACGCCGATCCTGCCCAACGTCCCGACGATCGCAGAGGCGACCGGCCTGAAGGGCTACGAGGTCGACTCCTGGTACGCCGTGTTCGCCCCGGCCAAGGTGCCCGACGAAGTGGTCACGATCATGCAGAAGGCGATCACAGCCGCGGCTGCCCGGCCCGAAGTGAAGGCGAAGCTGCTCGAGCAGGGCGCCGTGGCCGTGTCCTCGACCCCCGAGGAGCTCGGCAAGATGGTCCACCACGAGATCGATGAATGGCGCACGGTGGTGAAGCGCGCGAATATCGAAGGCGAGTAGCGTGAAAGCTCGCCCGATCAAGCCCAGCCTGGGCGTCGAGGTGACGGGCGTCGACCTGGCGAAGCTGAGCGACGCCGCGTTCCGCGAGCTGCACGACCTGTGGAAGCAGCACGGCATCATGCTGGTGCACGGCCAGGACAAGATGACCGACGCGCAGTTCGAGGCCTTCTCCAAGCGCTTCGGCGAGCTCGACCCGCCCCCCAACCAAGGCGTCGGCCGCAAGAACGTCCCCGGCTTCCCGAACCTCTACGTCGTCTCGAACGAGGTCGACAAGTCCGGCGACCCGCTGGGCGCGCTCGGCTACAGCGAGGCGGTGTGGCATACGGACATGAGCTACCTGCCGGTCCCGCCGATCGCCTCGATGCTGTGGGCGATCCGCCTGCCGGCGTGGGGTGGCAATACCTGGGCGGTGAGCATGTGCGCTGCCTTCGAGAACCTGCCGGCGGCGCTCAAGGAGCGGGCGAAGAAGCTGCAAATCAAGCACGATGGCACGCGCGATTCAGCCGGCAACCTGCGCAGGGGCGTCACGGACGACGCGAACCTCAAGGTTGCGCCCGGGTACGCGCATCCGGCGGTGATCCGCGACCCGGGCACGGGTAAGCCGGCGCTGTTCCTAGGGCGGCGGCCGCGCGCCTATGTCATGGGCCTGGAGATTGCAGAATCCGAAGCGCTGCTCGACGATCTCTGGAAGCACGCGATCCAGCCGAGCAACGTCTACGAGCACGAATGGACGGCGGGCGACGTCCTGATCTGGAGCAACTACAGCACGATGCACCGGCGCGACGAATTCGACAAGGATACGATACGCCGCATGCATCGCAGCCAGATCAAAGGCACCGACGCCCCTGCCGCCTACTTCACCTAGCAAAGTCGTCATCCTGGGTTGCGGCTTCGGCGGCTTGTGGGCCGCGCAGGGCCTGCGCAAGGCGCCGGTCGATCTGACCGTCGTCGATCGGACCAACCACCACCTCTTCACGCCGCTGCTCTACCAGGTTGCCACCGCCGGACTGTCGGCGCCCTCGATCGCCGCGCCGATCCGGCACATCCTCGCGGGCCAGAAGAACGCGACGGTCCTGCTTGGCGAAGCCGTCTCTCTGGATCTTGAAAATAAGAAGGTCTTCCTCGAGAACAGCGACAGCCTTTCCTATGACCGGCTGATCGTCGCCACGGGCGCGATGCACAGCTACTTCGGCAATGACGGCTGGGCGCCCTACGCGCCGGGCCTGAAGACCCTCGAGGACGCGTTCGAGGTCCGCCGCCGCGTGCTGCTCGCGTTCGAGCGCGCCGAGCGCGAAGCTGATCCGGCGCGCCGCGCCGCCTGGCTGACGTTCGTGGTGATCGGCGCCGGTGCGACCGGCGTCGAGCTCGCCGGCACGCTCGCCGAGATCGCCCGCCACACACTGCGCGGCGAGTTCCGCCGCTTCGACCCGCGCCTCGCGCGCGTGGTGCTGGTCGAAGGGACAGACCGCGTGTTGCCGCCCTACCCACCCGATCTCTCGCACAAGGCGCGCCTGCAGCTCGAGCGTCTCGGCGTCACCGTGTTCCTGCAGAAAAGGATCACGGCGGTCGACGCCGACGGCGTGTTCATGGGCAAGGAGCGCATCGAGGCGAAGACCGTGCTGTGGGCGGCGGGCGTGGCCAGCTCGCCGCTCGGCCGCGCGCTCGGCGCGCCGCTCGATCGCGCCGGCCGGGTGCGGATCGCGCCCGACCTCTCGGTTCCCGGCCATCCCGAGATCTTCGTCGTCGGCGACCTCGCCGCCATCGAGGGCGTGCCCGGCATCGCGCCTGCGGCGAAGCAGATGGGCAGGCACGCCGCCCGCAACATCAGAAAAGATCTCTCCGGAGAGGAACGGTCGTCTTTCCGCTACCGGGACTACGGGCAGCTCGCCACGATCGGCCGCAATTCGGCGGTGGCCGAGCTCGGGCGCGTCAAGCTGTCGGGCTACCCGGCCTGGCTGGTCTGGCTGGTGGCCCACATCTACTTCCTCATCAATTTCCGCAACCGCCTGGTGGTGATGCTCGACTGGGCGTGGGCCTACTGGACTTTCGAGCGCTACGCCCGCATCGTCAGCAAGGGCCTCGACTAGGCTCGTTCCACAGCCAGGCGGCGCCGCGCACGCCGCTCGAGTCGCCGTGCGCGTGGCGCGCGAGGCGCGTCGTGACCCTGTCGGAGAAAACGTAGCGGCCCCAGAGCCGGGGCACTGCTTCGTAGAGGCGCTCCATGTTGGAGACGCCGCCGCCAAGCACGACCACGTCGGGGTCGAGAACGTTGATGACCGTCGCGAGCGAGCGCGCGAGACGCTCGGCGTAGCGCGAGAAGGCCTCATCTTCGCCCAACTGCGCCTTGTCCGCGGCGAAAGCCGGGCCCGAAAGATAGGTCTCGACGCAGCCCGCGCGTCCGCAATAGCACGGCCGCAGAGGAAGATCCGTTGGCGCGGGCGTCGGCAGCGGATTGTGGCCCCATTCGCCGGCGATGCCGTTCGATCCGACGAGCACGCGCCCGCCAACTACCACGCCGCCCCCAACACCCGTGCCGAGAATCACGCCGAATACGACGTCGGCACCGCGTCCCCCGCCGTCCGTGGCTTCGGAGAGCGCGAAGCAATTGGCGTCGTTCTCCATCCGCACCTCGCGGCCGAGGCGCTTTTCGAGGTCCTGCTTGATCGGCTTGCCTATCAACCAGGTCGAATTCGATCCCTTGATCAATCCTGTCGTTCTTGAAATCGAACCCGGTATTCCGATCCCGACGGTACCCTCCCCCGCGTCGCGTATCAGTCCCACCAAGGCATCGAGCGTCTGCTCATAGTCGCCGCGCGGCGCCGGGATGCGCTTCCGGAATACTTCGCGGCCGCCATCGTCGAGCGCCGCCGCTTCGATTTTCGTACCGCCCAGGTCGATCCCTATGCGCAAGCCCATGATCCATTGAAGACGAAGGCAGCGACTATTGGGCTCTCTTCGTCATATCAGGGCACCCAATATTTTGCCCGCTCGCCCAACCAGTGATGGCGGTCACTACAACATCGTAGGCACGCGAAGCAGTGTAAATCTCGATTTTGGTACGGTTGCCGGGCAGCGGCGTCGCGTCCGCTATTACGGAGTAAAAACCACCGTCGGGCATCTTGCCCGGAATCAAGACACTTCCTTCCTGGCGTTCCTGCAAATACAGGTTAGTGCCTCTCTCGGCGATAACGACGCTCGGTGTGAATGTGTACTGAACGTTAGAGTAGCTGCTCCCGCCATGCTCCACTGATCGCATCGTGACATTGAGGCATTCGGGCGCCCTCTCTTTGAACGTCCTTGATACGTCTCGATACGAGCGGTCTACTTCCAGCGTCTGCACCTTACCCATCAGCGACGTCCGAATATATTCACGAGTCTCTTGCGGTGTCTGAGGAAATTGAATGCATCCGGTCAATACTATTGCAGCGCCTGCCAATGCTACCCGTGTACTTATCAGACCCTTCATCAGTTCCCCCCGACGGAAGCGCCGGGCCCATCAACATCGGGCCATAGTCGCACTTACCAGAATACGCAATGGCAACCGCAAAAACTTCTCCCAGTTGTAATCGAATGGTTTCAGGCCAGGATCTACAGAACCGGCGATGCGCAGGCCCATGGCTCTTTCGGTAATCTACCGGGAAAGGGGAGGAACCATTCCATGGAAGCGACCAAGCCGAGGCTGCTGTTTCCGCAACTGCGCGGGTTCTACGACTGGGCCGAGCCGGTCTCGTATCTGCTCATCCGGCTCACCGTGGGGCTGATGATCCTGCCGCACGGCTGGCCGAAGCTCATGCAGGGCGTGGGCGCGACTGCCGCCCAGGCGCTGATCCGGCGCGGCATCCAGCCCGCCGAGCCGCTGGCCGTGGCGCTGATCATCCTTGAGACCGTAGGCGGCCTTTGCGTGGCCCTCGGGCTGTTCACGCGCTTCTGGGCGGCCGCCATCACCGTCGAGATGATGGTCATCGTCTATCACCACATGCCCAAGTTCGGCTGGACCGGGCCTGGCTACGAGTACCCGCTGATGTGGGGCCTGGTCATGCTCGCGGTCGCGCTGCGCGGCGGCGGACCCTACTCGCTAGACCGGGTGCTCGGCCGCGAGCTGTAGGCGGCGCCTAGCGCCGATTCAACGTCCAGTCGAAGTCGGCGTAGTGCACCTTGACGCGCCCCTGGCGCCGGTCGACCGCGTCCACCGCCGCCTCGTCGGCGAGCCGCGCCAGCGCGAACTCGAGCGCACCACGCTCGCCGCCGAAGTCCGTCGCGTACCAGCCGAGGATCTTCGGTAGCACCACCAGCGCGCCTTCCTGCTCGACGCGCGCCGTATGGCGGATATAGTCGGCGGCCGCCTGCTCCAGCCGGTGGTCGAGGTCGCCGGCATCGAAGGCGCGCAGCGATGGCGAGGCGCGCGAGGCGCTGTACAGAGCGAAATGGATGCGCTCGTCGAACGCGATCGGCATGAAGGCGAGCCGGGGGTCGTCGCGGCCCATGGGGGCGCGCAGGCGGCCCTGCTTCGCCACGTTCCCGCGCAGCAGGCCGTGCTGCACGTCGTCGAGCGAAAACGCGTGACCGCCGACCTTGAGGCGCGGCTCCTCGAAGAACGCGCGCACGTCCTTCAGGCTGCCGGCGAACTCGAGCTCGGGCGCGTCGCGCACTACGCCGGCGTTGAAGACGTTGATCCAGAAGGAGGTCTGCGCCGGGATGCGCAGCCGCTTGAAGTCGAGCGCCTCCAGGCTGGCCAGCGCCGCGGCGAGCTTCCCCCGCTCGCGCGACACGGCGAGCGCGGGATAGCGGCAGGCGCGCCCCTCGGCATCGAAATGCGCCGCGCGCACCGCCTCGATCGCTTCGGCGAGCTGACGATCCGGTTCCATCGCCTCGCTACAATACCGCAGGGGAAACCGCGTGCAGCACTTCAGCAGCTACGATTTCATCGTCGTCGGCGCGGGCAGCGCAGGCTGCCTTCTCGCCAACCGCTTGTCGCGCGATCCTGCAACGAGCGTGCTCCTGCTCGAGGCGGGCGGGCGCGACGACTACTTCTGGATCGACATTCCGGTCGGCTACCTCTACACCATCGCCAATCCGCGCACCGACTGGTGCTACAAGACCGCGGCCGACGAGCACCTCGCCGGTCGCTCGATCCACTACGCGCGCGGCCGCGTGCTGGGTGGCTGCTCCTCCATCAACGCCATGATCTACATGCGCGGGCAGAAGGAGGATTGGGACCACTGGGCGGCGCTCGGCAACCGGGGCTGGTCGTGGGACGATGTGCTGCCGATCTTCAAGTCGCTCGAAGACTATGAGCGCGGCGCGACCGACGGCTACGGCGCCGGCGGCGAGGTGCGCATCGAGGATCCGCGCGTGCGCTGGGACGTGATCGATACCTGGCGCGAGGCGGCCGCCGAATGCGGTATCCCGTCCGTCAAGGTGTTCAACAACGGCGACAACTTCGGCTGCGCCTACTTCCAGATGAACCAGAAGCGCGGCCGGCGCTGGAGCGCGACCAACGCCTTCCTCCGTCCGGTGATGCACCGGCCGAATCTTCACGTGCTGACCGATGCGCACGTTTCCAAGTTGAATTTTTCCGGGAGAGACTGCGTCGGCCTTCAATTCAGTCTCCGCAAAGACAGAAAGACATATCAAGTACAGGCGAAGCGCGAAACGATCCTCGCCGCAGGCGCAATAGGATCGCCGCAGCTCCTGCAACTGTCCGGGGTCGGCAATGCCGAGCATCTGAAAAAGCACGGCATCGAGATGGTCCACCACTTGCCCGGCGTGGGTGAAAACCTGCACGACCATCTTCAGATTCGCATGCAGTACAAGGTACAGAACGTGAAGACGCTGAACGGCATCGCCAACAGCGTCTGGGGCAAGGCGGCGATGGCGCTCGAGTATTTCGCGTTCCGCACCGGTCCGCTCACCATGCCGCCCTCGCAGTGCGGCGCCTTCGCGAGAAGCGAACCTTCGCAGAAGACGCCCAACATCGAGTGGCACGTGCAGCCGCTCTCGCTCGACAAGTTCGGCGATCCGCTGCACAGCTTCCCGGCCATCACGCCGAGCGTGTGCAACCTGCGCCCGACTTCCCGGGGCTTCGTGAGGGTAAAGACGCCGAATCCGCTGGACCACCCGGAAATCCGGCTGAACTACCTTTCGACCGATGAAGACCGCAAGGTGGCGGTCGACGGCATGCGCTTCACGCGCCGGATCATGGCGGCCAAGGCGTTCGCCAAATACGCGCCGGAGGAATACCGCCCCGGTGTCGCTATCCAGAGCGAAACGGAGATGGAGCGCGCGGCGGGCGAGCTCGGTACCACCATCTTCCATCCGGTCGGCACCTGCAAGATGGGCGGCGACCCGCTCGCGGTGGTGGACGACGGGCTGCGCGTGCACGGCCTCGGCCGGCTGCGGGTGATCGACGCCTCGATCTTCCCTCGTATTACGTCCGGCAATACCAATGCCCCTACCTATGTCATAGCCGAGAAGGGCGCGAAGGCGCTCTTGAAACCAACCTAGCGCAACCCGATCTAACGGAGCGGTAAGGATAAAAACCAGGAGAACAAATCCCATGAAGCGGATCGCCCTTTTCCTCGCCACCAACATCGCGGTGATGGTCGTGCTTTCGATCGTCGTCAGCGTGCTCGGCCTCGACCGCTGGCTGACAGCCGAAGGCATCGACTACGCCTCGCTGCTCGGCATGTCCGCCGTGTTCGGCTTCGGCGGCGCTTTCATCTCGCTGCTCCTGTCGAAGACCATCGCCAAGTGGTCCACCGGCGCCCACCTCATCGACGGCTCGGAAGGCAGCACCGAATACTGGCTGGTGCAGACAGTGAAGAAGCTCGCCGACACGGCCGGGGTCGGCATGCCCGAGGTGGCGCTCTATGACGGCGCGCCCAACGCCTTCGCCACTGGCGCGTTCAAGAACGCCGCGCTGGTCGCCGTCTCGACCGGCCTGCTGCAGACCATGAGCCGCGAGGAGATCGAGGCGGTGCTCGGCCACGAGATGTCGCACGTCGCCAACGGCGACATGGTGACGCTCACCCTGATCCAGGGCGTGCTCAACACCTTCGTCGTGTTCCTCTCCCGCGTGGTCGGCATGATCGTCGACAAGGCGGTGTTCCGTACCGAGCGCGGCCTCGGGCCGGGCTTCTACATCACCTCGCTCGTGTGCCAGATCCTGTTCGGCATTCTCGCCTCGCTGATCGTCGCCTGGTTCTCGCGCTACCGCGAGTTCCGCGCCGATGCCGGCTCGGCGCGCCTGCTCGGCTCGCCGCGGCCGATGGTGGCGGCGCTGCAGCGCCTCGGCGGCCTCGAGAGCGGCGGCTTGCCGGACAGCGTGAAGGCATTCGGCATCGGCGGACCGATCGGCAATCTTTTCGCGACCCACCCGCCGATCCAGGCGCGGATCGCGGCCCTCCAGGGCCAGCGCTAAGCGGCGAACTGGAACGACTGCTGCCGGCGCACCTTGTCCAGGTGCGCCACGATGCGCTCATTCACCACGGCCGCATGCGTGAGCGGCAGCATGTGGCCCGCGCCCTCGATCACTTCGTGGCGCACTTCGGGCAGGACGCGCGAAAGCTGGCTGCAAATCCGCCTGACCGCCAGCGGCGAGGCGCTTCCCTGCAGGATCAGCGCCGGCATGAACAGCGGCCAGAAATCGTGCAGCCGCGTCGCTTCCTCCGACACGGCCTCGTAGTCGAGCACCAGCTTGTCGAGGCGCGCGCAAAGCGGCCCGCGCTTTTCGGCGGGAATCGCCGCCCACGCGCCGGCGCCGTTCCAGAAGTCGACGAAGGCCTCCATGCCGGTCTCGCGCAGGCCGTCGGCGTGCGCGCGGATGATGCGCCGCCCGACCGCCGATACCTCGTCGTAGAGCGCCGCGTCGACGCCGTTCGCCTCGCGCAGGACATGGAAAGCCACAGGCTCGATCAGGGTCAGGCTGCGCACCGCCGCGCCGCGGCGCAAGGCAGCCTGCAGCGCGACCGCGCCGCCGTACGAGTGGCCGATGAGATGCGCCCGGCTACCCGCGCGCCGCAGCAGCGCGTAGACGATTTCCGCCTCGTTTGCGAGGCAAAACGCGCCTTCGCGCCAGCGGTCGCTCGCACCGCAGCCGTAGAAATCCGGCGCGAGCACGCGGTAAGAGCGTGCCAGGCGCTCGGCCAGGGCGCGCCACTGTTCGCTCGAGCTGGCCGAGCAGTGGAGCAGGATGACGGGCTCGCCGGCGCCGCCATCGAGGAACTCGATCCGCGCGCCGTGCAGGTCAAAAGACGGCACGGCTCGGCGCCTGCAATTTGATCTGGACGGCGGCGAGCCAGGCGCAGAAGCGGCCGAAGCGGGCCGCGTACTTGAGCACTGCCTGCGCCTGCGCGCGGCGGGCCTCACGCTCGATCTGCTTACGCATGGCATATACCTCCAAGTATTCGCGGTAGGTCGGAATTTCCATGCATGCAGCCTAGCGGGCCGCGGTATCTCGGCCATGTCACCATTGTTTCG
>DASXKY010000044.1:0-8668 GCA_036496555.1 Burkholderiales bacterium
CGCTCGATGATGAGCGTGCAGTCCTCGCTTGTCATGCTGCCGATCCTCGAGTTCGGCAACGAAGCCACGAAGAAGAAATACCTGCCGAAGCTCGCGAGCGGCGAGTGGATCGGCTGCTTCGGCCTGACCGAGCCGAACCACGGCTCCGATCCCGCGAGCATGGTCACGCGCGCGCGGAAGGTCGACGGCGGCTATGCGCTCACCGGCTCGAAGATGTGGATCACGAACTCGCCCGTGGCCGACGTCTTCCTCGTCTGGGCCAAGGACGACGCCGGCGACATCCGCGGCTTCGTCCTCGACAAGGGCGCCGAGGGCCTGAGCGCGCCCGCGATCCACGGCAAGGTCGGCCTGCGCGCGAGCGTCACCGGCGAGATCGTGATGGACGAGGTCTTCTGCCCCGAGGAGAACGCCTTCCCCGACGTGCGCGGCCTGAAGGGCCCGTTCACCTGCCTCAACTCCGCGCGCTACGGCATCGCCTGGGGCGCGCTCGGCGCGGCCGAGGATTGCTGGCACCGGGCCCGCCAGTATGTGCTCGACCGCAAGCAGTTCGGCCGCCCGCTCGCCGCCAACCAACTGGTGCAGAAGAAGCTCGCCGACATGCAGACCGAGATCACCCTCGGCCTGCAAGGCTGCCTGCGCCTCGGCCGCATGAAGGACGAAGGCACCGCTTCGGTCGAGATCACCTCCATCATGAAGCGCAACTCCTGCGGCAAGTCCCTCGACATCGCGCGCCTCGCCCGCGACATGATGGGCGGCAACGGCATCTCCGACGAGTTCGGCGTCGCGCGCCACCTGGTCAACCTCGAGGTCGTCAACACCTACGAGGGCACGCACGACATCCACGCCCTGATCCTCGGGCGCGCGCAGACGGGCATTCAAGCGTTCAGTTGATCCGCGAGAGCGCCGCGGCGGATTTCGAGGCGATGCTCGCAATCATCAACGACGCGGCGCAGAAGTACCGCGGCGTGATTCCCGCCGACCGCTGGCACGAGCCCTACATGCCCGCCAACGAGCTCGAGAAAGAAATCGCGGCGGGAATCGTCTTCTGGGTCGCCGAGGAAGACGGGCGCGTGCAAGGCGTGATGGGCATCCAGGACAAGGGCGAGGTCACGCTCATACGGCACGCCTACGTCGCGACCGCGCAGCAAGGCAAGCGAATCGGCACGAAGCTCCTGCGCCGGCTGCAGGACCTGTCAGCGAAACCGTTCCTCATCGGCACCTGGGCCGACGCATCGTGGGCGATCGAGTTCTACCGCCGCAACGGCTTCACCGTCGTCTCGCACGACGAGAAGGAGCGATTGCTGCGGAAGTACTGGTCGATCCCGGCACGGCAGGTGCAAACTTCCGTGGTGCTTGCCGATCGGCGCTGGACAGAGCCGGGATGAACGCGACGGGCGCGCTCGGGCGGTGCATTCGGGCGGCGGCGGCGCTCGCCGCGGTCCTTCTGGCGCATGGCGCGGCCGCACAGCAGGCGGATCCGCCGAACGGCGTGCTGCTCGTCGCCCGCTCCGGCCTGCCCGATCCGAATTTCAGCGAGACGGTGGTGCTCGTCAGCCAGACGCGCGAGGGCGAGACCATCGGCGTGATCCTCAACCGGCCGACGACGCGGCGCCACGACAACGGCGAGCCTCTCTATTTCGGCGGGCCGGTTATGGGCGAGGTGCTGGTCGCGCTGTTCCGCTCCGAGCGCAGGCCGCCGGCGAGCGCCTTCCATGTGCTGCGCAATGTTTACCTGTCGATGCACCCGACGAACGTCGACGGGCTCGTCGCTCGCCCCGAAAGAACGCACCGGCTGTTCGCGGGATTTTCCGGCTGGGCGCCGGAGCAGCTCGAGGCCGAGATCGAGCGCGGCGACTGGATGGTGTGGCCTGCGACCGAGGAACTTTTATTCCGTACCGACACGCGGGGAATGTGGTTCGAGCTATGGCAGAAAGCCTATGGCAAGCACGCCTCCGCGCAATTTTCCGCGCAATGAAAAGCGTATACTGAAATCATGAACGCCGTACTGCGCTGCATCGCCGCTTCATTTCTTTTTCTGGCCTGCGGTCTCGCGCAGGCGCAGGAAGACGCCGTGATCCTCGTCGCCCATCCCGCATTCCGCGACCTCGAATACCGGCAGACCGTGCTGATCGCCGCGCCCGCGCCGAACGGCGGCCACGTCGGCGTGATCCTCAACCGACCGACGCGACGCTCGCTCGGCAGCCTGTTCCCCGAGCACGAGCCGTCGAAGAAAGTAATCGATCCCGTCTACTACGGCGGACCGTTCTCGCGCGGCGCGCTGGTCGCGCTGGTGCACGCCGATGCCGCGCCCGGCGTGGGCTCGGTGGCGCTGATGAAGGGCCTGTACCTCGCCTTCCGCGCCAACACCATCGATCATGTCATCGAGAGCACGCCGAACGACGCGCGCTACTTCGTCGGCTACGTCGGCTGGCGCCCCGGCGAGCTGAAAAGCGAGATCGATCGCGGCCTGTGGTCGGTGCAGGATGCCGACGTCGATATGGTGTTCCGCAAGGACACCGAGAATCTCTGGGAAGAGCTGCAACAGGCGGCCAAGCGGATTCGTGCGGACAGCGGCGCCTTCGCGCCCCGCCTCGCCGTCGCCCGCTGACGACGCGCCGGACGGCGCGACGAATTCCCGCCGCCGCCTCGCCGGAACTTCCGGCCGCGCGCGGCATCTTCCCTGCATGGACCCCGAAACCCGCAGCCGCGCACTGCACGCCGCGAACGACATGGTCGAGCTGCTGCGCCTCGCGCAGGGCGCGATCGAGCGCGTGGCGCAGGAAGTCCACGGCATCCCCTTCGAGCAGGCCGACCAGATCGCGCGCGAGATGCGCCGCCTGCGGCGACTCGCCGAGCGGCTGCAGTCCGAGGCCGAGCGCCTGGTGAGCAGCGAGGAAGCCGCCACCGTCGTGCGCGGCCATCCGCTGCGGCGCGTAACCGACCACCACTCCTCCTTCTCCTAGCGGGAATAGCTGCCGCGAGCGGCCTGTTCGCGATAGGCTTTCCACAAGGAGGAGGGAAATCATGAAGCGCTTTCTTGCGTTGTGCTCTGCTCTGTCCCTGCTTGGCCTGTTGTCCTGCGCGACCGGGCCCTCGAAGGAGCAGCAGCTCGTCAGCAAGGCGGTCGAGGCCCTCGGCGGCGCCCAGGCCATCGCCGATATCCGCACCATTAGCTGGAAGGGCAACTTGAAGCAGTGGGAGCCCGAGCAGTCGGACGCGCCGGGCGGCGATGCCCGCTTCTGCAACGAGGCGCAGCTAGAAGGGCTGATCGACGTGCAGGCGCGCGCCTCGCGCATCGACTGGGTGAAGAATTTCGCCTATCCCGCGCCGCGCACGTTCACGTACAGCGAGATCGTCACGCCCGCCGCCGGCTACGTGATGGGCGTCGACAGCAACGGCCGCAACGCCGAAAGCCAGAAGGCGAACCCGCCGGCGCATGCGATGTCGGGCTACCGGCTTGCCACCTCGCAGCGCGAGGGACGCCGCGGCAACATCTCGGGGCTGCTGCTCGACATGCTCTTCAATCCAGAGCGCGTGCAGCCCGCCGACGACATCGTCGCGCAGGGGCGCAACTATCCGGCGGCCGCCTACCAGAGCTTCATCGTCGCCTTCGACCCGCAGACCGGCCTGCCGGCGCGCGTGCGCACGCTGGACTACGACAACATCTGGGGCGACGTGACCTACGACGTGGTGCTCTCAGATTGGAAACCGGTCGGCGGCATCAAGGTGGCGATGAATCGCAAGACCGAGCTGAACGGCAAGATGATCAGCGACTTCAACTTCACCGACGTGAAACTCAATCAGGCGCTCGACACCAAGCGCCTCGCCATCCCGGCCCAGGCGAGCGCCAACGCTGCCAAGCCGGCGACCGGCAACATCCCTTACCAGTGGGTAATCCGCCGCCAGTACATCGGCACTTATCTCGACTCCGACAACGCCAGCTACGACACCAAGGCCGCCTCACCCGGCCTGCGGCTGCAGGAGTTGGCGCCCGGCGTGGCGCAGGTGGTGGGCGGCTCGCACAACAGCCTGGTCGTGGAGATGAGCGACTTCCTCGTCATCTTCGACGCGCCGGTGAGCGACGGCCAGTCGCAGTGGACGATGAAGGCGGCCAAGGAGAAGTTCAACAACAAGCCGGTGAAGTGGGTGGTGCTCACGCATCACCACATGGACCACGCCGGCGGCGTGCGCGCGATGCTCGCCGACGGCGGCACGCTGGTCGTCGGCGCGCCGGCGCGCGCGCACTTCCAGAAGGTCCTCGCCGCGCCCGCGACGCGCAACCCCGATCTCTCGCCGCGCAGCTATTCGGCAGTGCAGATCATGGAAGTGACCTCGAGCAACGTCATCACCGACAGCCGCGGCCGCCAGGTGATGATGTACGTGATGGACAACCCGCACGCCAAGGGCATGATGATGGGCTGGGTGCCCGACGCGAAGCTCGGCTGGATCACCGACCTCTGGTCGCCGGGCACGCCGATGCCGCCGAAGCCGAATCCGGCGCTCGCATCGGTGGTGAATACCGTCAGGACCGCCGGCATCCAGCCCGAGCGCTTCGCCGGCGGGCACGGCTCGAGCGCGCCCTACTCGCAGCTCACGCAGCTCGTCGGGCAGTAGCCTTCTTCTCGAACGCCATCCGGCCGCCGCGCCAGTCGGCCGTGATGGTGTCCTTGGGCGCGAAGCGCCCCTCGAGGATCGCCTTGGCGAGTGGGTTCTCGAGTTCGGCCTGGATCGCGCGCTTGAGCGGCCGCGCGCCGTACACCGGGTCGAAGCCCGTCTTGGCGAGCTCGGCGAGCACCGCGTCGGTGACCTCGAACTCGTAGTCCATCTTCGCCAAGCGCTGCTTGAGAACGTTGAGCTGGATGCGCGCGATCGACTTGATGTGCTCCTCGCCAAGGGCGTGGAACACCACGATCTCGTCGATGCGGTTGATGAATTCCGGCCGGAATTGCGTCTTCACCTCGGCCATCACCGCGACCTTGATCACGCCATAGTCGCTGCCTGCCATCTGCTGGATCATCTGCGAGCCGAGATTGGAGGTCATCACCAGCACCGTGTTGCGGAAGTCGACCGTGCGGCCCTGGCCGTCGGTGAGGCGGCCTTCGTCCAGCACCTGCAGCAGCGCGTTGAAGACGTCGGGGTGCGCCTTCTCCACCTCGTCGAAGAGAATCACCGAGTAAGGCTTCCTGCGCACCTGCTCGGTGAGCTGGCCGCCCTCGTCGTAGCCGACGTAGCCCGGCGGCGCGCCGATCAGGCGCGACACCGAGTGCTTCTCCATGTACTCGGACATGTCGATGCGAATCAGGTGCTCTTCCGAGTCGAAGAGGAACTCGGCGAGCGCCTTGGAGAGCTCGGTCTTGCCGACGCCGGTAGGCCCGAGGAACAGGAAGCTGCCATACGGCCGATTCGGATCGGAGAGCCCTGACCGGGAACGCCGGATGGCGTCGGACACGAGGCGCACGGCCTCGTCCTGGCCGACCACGCGCTGGTGCAGGCGCTCTTCCATCCTGAGCAGCTTCTCACGCTCGCCCTGCATCATCTTCGACACCGGGATGCCGGTGGCGCGCGACACGACCTCGGCGATCTCCTCGGCGCCGACCTGGGTGCGCAGCAGCTTCGGCTTGCCCTGGGACTGCTTTTTCTCGGCCTGCTTGAGCTGATTTTCCAATTGCGGAAGCTTTCCATACTGCAGCTCCGCCAGCTTGTCGTACTGGCCCTTGCGCTGCAGCTCGGCCATCTCGGTGCGCAGCTTCTCGATCGCCTCCTTGATGGTGGCGGTGCCCTGCACGGTGGCTTTCTCGGCCTTCCACTCTTCCTCGAGATCCGAATACTGTTTTTGCAGTTTTTCGATTTCGTTTTCAATCAGGGAAAAGCGCTTTTGCGAGGCTTCGTCCTTTTCCTTGCGGACGGCTTCGCGCTCGATCCTGAGCTGGATCAGCCGCCGCTCGAGGCGGTCGAGTGCCTCGGGCTTGGAATCGATTTCCATCTTGATGCGCGCCGCCGCCTCGTCGATCAGGTCGATCGCCTTGTCGGGCAGGAAGCGGTCGGTGACGTACCGATGAGACAGCTCAGCCGCGGCGACAATCGCCGGGTCGGTGATCTCGACGCCGTGGTGCACTTCGTAGCGCTCCTGCAGGCCGCGCAGGATGGCGATGGTCGCCTCCACGCTCGGTTCCTCGACCAGCACCTTCTGGAAGCGGCGCTCGAGCGCGGCGTCCTTCTCGATGTTTTTGCGGTACTCGTCCAGCGTGGTGGCGCCGATGCAGTGCAGCTCGCCGCGCGCGAGCGCGGGCTTCAGCATGTTGCCGGCGTCGATCGCGCCCTCGGCCTTGCCGGCGCCGACCAGCGTGTGGATCTCGTCGATGAAGATGATGGTACTGCCCTCGTCCTTCGCCAGCTCCTTCAGCACCGTCTTCAGCCGCTCCTCGAACTCGCCGCGATACTTCGCGCCGGCGAGCAGCGAGGCGAGATCGAGCACCAGCAGGCGCTTCTTCTTGAGCGACTCGGGCACCTCGCCGTTGACGATGCGCTGCGCGAGGCCCTCGACGATGGCCGTCTTACCGACGCCCGGCTCGCCGATCAGCACCGGGTTGTTCTTGGTGCGGCGCTGCAGGATCTGGATGCAGCGGCGGATTTCCTCGTCGCGCCCGATGACCGGGTCGAGCTTTCCTTGCCTGGCCCTTTCCGTCAAATCCAGTGTGTATTTCGCCAGGGCGCCTCGCTGCGCTTCATCGGACTGGCCGCTCACGGATTCCCCTCCTCTGACTTCTTCGATGGCTTTTTCGAGGGCTTTCTTGGCAACGCCGGAAGACCTCACGGCGTCGCCAATGTTGCCCTTGTCGCCAGCCGCGGCGAGCAGGACCAGCTCGGAGGCGATGTACTGGTCGCCGCGCCTCTGCGCGTCCTTGTCGGCGACGTTGAGCAGCTGCGTCAGGTCGCGGCCGAGCATCACCTCCCCCGGC
The DNA here is from genome assembly GCA_036496555.1 of Burkholderiales bacterium. Classification (GTDB taxonomy): domain Bacteria; phylum Pseudomonadota; class Gammaproteobacteria; order Burkholderiales; family SG8-39; genus SCGC-AG-212-J23. Next base: position 6,960 of record DASXKY010000044.1, read on the forward strand.
GTACCTTCCACCCTGGGCAGCCGGTCGACGAGCTGCGTCAGGCTCTTCTTCAGCGCGCCGGGATTGCCGCCCGCCTTGCTGATCAGGCCCGCGACGCCGTTCTCCTGGTCGAGGAGCGCGAGCAGCAGGTGCGGCGGCTCGATGTATTGATGGTCCCGGCCGAGCGCCAGGCTCTGGGCCTCGCCCAGCGCCTCCTGCAGACGGGTGGTCAGCTTGTCAAAGCGCATCGTCTTGATCCGTAAAAGATACCCGGGAATAGTCCCTTAGGGCCAAATGGGGTTGAAGTCGGCGCCTTCAAGCCTAATTATTGCTTCATGAAGAAGCCGATGGAGCGCCGTACCACTTTCAACGTCCTATACATGCTGTTCGCGATGTTCGCGATCCTGTCGCTGCAGCAGTGGTGGCAGCACACCCAGACGGTCGAGGTGGTGCCGTACAGCGAGTTCGAAAAGCTCCTTGCCGCCGACAAGGTGAGCGAGGTGGTGATCAACGGGGACCGCGTCACCGGCAAGCTGAAGGCGCCCGAGAAGGGCAAGACGGTGGCCGCGGCCAACCTGGTGCAGCCCGAGCTCGCCGAGCGGCTGTCTAAGTACGGCGTCAAGTACACCCGTGTCAATGAGAACACGTTCTTCCGCGACATCCTGTCGTGGGTCGTCCCGGCGCTGGTCTTCTTCGGCGTCTGGTATTTCCTGGTGCGACGCATGGCGGGGCAGCAGGGCGGCATGGGCGGCTTCATGAGCATCGGCAAGAGCCGGGCCAAGGTCTACGTCGAGTCGAAGACCGGCGTCACGTTCAAGGACGTGGCCGGCGTCGACGAAGCGAAGACCGAGCTGCAGGAGGTAGTCGAGTTCCTCAAGGATCCGAAGAAATATGGCCGCCTCGGCGCCCGCGTGCCGAAGGGCGTGCTGCTGGTCGGTCCGCCCGGCACCGGCAAGACCATGCTCGCCCGCGCCGTCGCCGGCGAGGCCGGTGTGCCGTTCTTCTCCATCTCCGGCTCCGAATTCGTCGAGATGTTCGTCGGCGTCGGCGCCGCGCGAGTAAGAGACCTGTTCGAGCAGGCGCGGCCGAAGGCGCCGGCCATCATCTTCATCGACGAGCTCGATGCGCTCGGCCGTGCCCGCGGCGCGAACCCGGTCGGCGGTCACGACGAGAAGGAGCAGACGTTGAACCAGCTCCTCGTCGAGCTCGACGGCTTCGACTCGAGCACCGGCCTGGTGCTGCTCGCGGCCACCAACCGCCCGGAGATCCTCGACCCGGCGCTGCTGCGCGCCGGGCGCTTCGACCGCGTCGTGCTGGTCGACCGCCCCGACAAGAAGGGCCGCCTCGAGATCCTGCAGGTGCACGCGCGCAAGGTGAAGCTCGCGGCGGACGTCGACCTCGGGCGCATCGCCGCGATGACCCCCGGTTTCTCGGGGGCAGACCTCGCAAACCTGATCAACGAGGCGGCGCTGCTCGCCACGCGGCGCGGCGCCGATGCCGTCGAGCAGGCCGACTTCAACGAGGCGATCGAGCGCCTGATCGCCGGACTGGAGAAGAAGAACCGGGTCCTCAGCGAAATCGAGCGGCGCGTGGTCGCGCACCACGAGCTCGGCCACGCCCTCGTCGCGATCGCCCTCCCAGGCACCGATCCCGTGCATAAGATCTCGATCATTCCGCGCGGCGTCGCGGCGCTCGGCTACACGCTGCAGCGCCCGACCGAGGACCGCTTC
>DASXKY010000045.1:0-33264 GCA_036496555.1 Burkholderiales bacterium
GTCCGGCGAGTGAGCGTCGGCGGTGCGCTCGCCAGGCTGGCCCTCGCGGCGGTGCGCGACGCCGCCCTCGCCATGCGCGAGCAGGGCTCGTTCCGCTGGGTAAAGGACATCATGCCGGCCAAGGAGCTGCGCTCGATTTTCGGCCGCTGAGGCGAGCGCTAGCCCCGCCCGACGAAGGGCATCTTCGTCGCCATGATGGTCATGAACTGCACGTTGACGTCGAGCGGCAGGTTGGCCATGTGCAGCACCGCGTCGCCGACGTGCTTCACGTCCATCAGCGGCTCGGGCTTGACGGAGCCGTCGGCCTGCGGCACGCCCTTCGCCATGCGCGCGGCGAGCTCGGTAAGGGCGTTGCCGATGTCGATCTGGCTGGCGGTGATGTCGTCCTTGCGGCCGTCGAGGGAGATGCACTTGGTGAGGCCGGTGACGGCGTGCTTGGTGGAGGTGTAGGCGACCGACATCGGCCGCGGCGCGTGCGCCGAGATCGAGCCGTTGTTGATGATGCGCCCGCCCTTCGGGCTCTGCGCCTTCATGAGGCGCATGGCGTGCTGGGTGCACATGAACATGGCGACCAGGTTGATGTTCACCACCTCGCGGAATTTCTCGATCGGCAGCTCGTCCATCGGCACTGCCGGCGCGCCCATGCCCGCGTTGTTGAAGAGGACGTCCAGACGTCCCCAGGTATTTTTCAATTTGGAAAAGACGGACTCGACTTCGGCATCTTTCGTGATGTCCGCCGCCAGCACCATCGCCCGATCTTTCGCGCCGGACTCGGCGGCGGTCTTCTCCAGCATGTCCTTGCGCCGGCCGACCAGGCCCACGCTCCAGCCGTCGTTCAGCAGCGCGAGCGCCGCGGATTTGCCGATGCCGGTGCCGGCGCCCGTGACGAGCGCGACTTTCTTCTGGGTCATGAAACCGTCTCCTGGTTGTGTTTGCGTATGAAGTCGAGCACCGTGCGGTTGAAGAGATCGGGCTGCTCGATATTGGGCAGGTGGCCGACGCCGGGCATCATCACCAGCCCGGCGCCGGGAATGCGCTCGGCGAGCTGCCGGGCAAGGGCGGGCGGATAGACGCGGTCCTCGTTGCCTGCGACGACCAGGGTCGGTGTGCGGATCTGCTCGACCGGCGCGCCGCGATCTTGCGCCACCGAGGCTTCCAGCGTCTTGATGTAGGACCTCTCGCGGAGCTTGCCGAGGCCTTCGAGCAGCTCGTCAAAGGAGCCGGCTTGCGCCCGGCTGCCGAGCAGCTTGCCCATCAGGTGCGGCGCGCTGTTCTTGCGCTCGGTCAGGAAGCGCGCCACCTCGTCGGTCGACATGGCATCGAAGCCCGGCGTCGAGCTCACCAGCGTGAGGCTGAGCAGCCGCTGCGGCGAGCGCAGCGCCACGTTGCGCGCGATGCGGCCGCCCATCGAGAGGCCGACCAGGTGGAACTTCGCCGCCTTGAGGTGCTCGGCGACACGCAGCACGTCGCCGGTGAAATGGTCGAACTGCAGCGGGGCTTCGTAGTCTTGCGAGTCGCCGTAGCCGCGGGCGTCCCACGCCGCGGCCCGGTATCCGGCCTTGGCGAACGCCGCCAGCTGCCGCGTCCAGTGGCCGCGGTGTCCGCGGATGCCGTGCAGGAACAGCACCAGCGTTCCCTGGCCTTCGACAGAGACCGCGATGCGCGGGGAGGGGCCGACGAAAACGGTTTCCATGCTATTCCGCCTTCGCGCCTGAGATCTTCACGGCACGCCCACGATTCTCTCGATCTGTTTCAATGAATTTTGAAAAAACATCGGGCGGACTGCCGATAACCTCGTAGCCCCTGTCGACGAGCTGCTTCTGGCGAAACTCCGGATCGTCGAGGATGCGCCTGGTGTCCGCGTAGAGGCGCGCCACCGCTTCCTTCGGCGAGCCGGCGGGCAGGAACAGACCGAACCACGCGTGCGTCTCCACCTCCGGGTAGCCGAGCTCGGCGAAGGTCGGGACCTCCGGCAGCAGCGGCGATCGTTTCGCGCCGCCGATGGCGAGCGCCTTGATGCGGCCGCTCTTCAGCGGCGCCATCGAGCTCGCGATGCCGGCGAAGGTGAGCTGGACCTCTCCGGCCATGACGGCAGGCACGGCGAGCGAAATTCCTTTGTACGGCACATGCACGAGGTCGATGCCGGCCTTGTACTTCAGCATCTCGCCCGCTAGATGGGGCTGGCTGCCGCTGCCGTAAGACGCGTAGTTGATGGTTCCTGGTTTTGATTTCGCAAGAGCGATCAACTCGGGGAGGGTACCGGCCGGAAGGGAAGGATGCGCAATCAAAAGCTGCTGCAGGAGCACCAGCATCGTGACTGGAAGGAAATCCTTCTCAGTGCTGTACGGCAGCTTGGCGTACAGGTGCGGATTGATCGAGAAGGTGGCGTCGCTCGTCAGCAGCACCGTGTAGCCGTCGGGTGCGCTCTTCGCCACGGCCTCGGTGGCGACGATGGTGTTCGCGCCGGGGCGGTTCTCGACGATCACCGGCTGCTTCCACGCCGCGGTGAGCTTGTCGGCGATCTGGCGGCCGAGGATGTCGATGCCGCCGCCCGGCGGATAGGCGACGACGATGCGCAGCGGCTTCGCCGGCCACTCCTGCGCGGCGGCGGGCAGCGCGGACGCGAGGAGAGCGACGAGGAGAAGGGCGGCCGGACGCGGCATGCGAGAATTCTATAGGTGAGCTTCAGCCTTTTCGCCGTCTTTTCCGAACTATTCGACGGCATCCCTCCGCTGATTCGCGGCATCCCCGGCCTCGAGAAGGTTCACGTCTACACGCCTGGCAGCGCGCACGACCCGTTCCTCGACGACGGCGCGCCGCCGCCTCTGGCGCTGCAGCTCTACTTCGCGTCGCTTTCCTCGCTCGAATCGGCGCTCGCGCGCGCGCTGGCGCCGATCCAGGCGACCTGCGAGGTGCAGGCCATGCTGGTGCGGCCGTTCCCGGTTGCCGAGCCGCGGGAAGATCCCCTTTGCAGCTACCTCGTCGCATACGAAGGCAGGGCCGAGGACGAAGATGCCTGGCATGCGCACTATCTGGCGCACCACCCGCCGCTGATGGCGAAGCTGCCGGGGATCCGCGAGCTCGAGGTCTATACGCCGGTGCAGTGGCTCTGTCCGCAGGGATGGCGTCGCGCGCAGTGCATGCAGCGCAACAAGGTCGCGTTCGACAGCGCGGAGGCGCTCACCGCGGCGCTCAACTCGCCGGTGCGCAAAGAGATGCGCGCGGACTTTGCGAAACTGCCGGCGTTCTCCGGGCGGGTCACGCACTATCCGATGGTGACGAGCGTGATATCTTGGCCGTGATGACCCGCAACATGAAATTGCTCTCCCATCACACGCTGAACGGCCACGGCGGCATGGGCGAGGGCATGGGAATGCAGCTCGCGAAAGACGGCCGGCGCGTGCTGTGGCTCGCGCACGAGAGCGCGCCGAAGAACTTCACCGCGGTCGACGTTTCCGACCCGCGCGCGCCGAAGGTGATCGTGCAGACGGACCTGCCGCACAACAAGATGCGCTCGAACTCGCTCGAGGTGTCGGGCAACCTGATGGCGGTCGCCTACCAGACGACCGAATACGGCCTGAAGCCGGCCGGCTTCGAGCTGTTCGACATCAGCGTGCCGGAGAAGCCGCGCTCGATCTCGACCTTCGATGCGTCCGGGCCTCGCTCCAGGGGATGTCACCAGCTATGGTTCGTCGACGGCGAAACGGTCCACATGTCCTGCTGCGACCCCGAGCTCAAGCCGCGCAACCCCAAGGACGACCAGGTCTACCGCATCGTCGACGTGCGCAATCCGTCGAAGCCGGTCGCCGTCGGCCGCTGGCATCTGCCGGGCACCATGGACGGCGACCAGGAAGCGCCGCCCGAGCGCCTGCCGGCGAAGTTCGACGCCGGCTTCCGCGCCCACAACACCAACGTCTACCCGGACCGTCCCGACCGCTGCTACCTCGGCTACCTCGACGGCGGGATGATGGTGATGGACATCGCCGACCGCGCGCGGCCGAAGATGATTTCGCGCTGGACCAACTCGCCGCCCTACAACGGCTTCACCCACACGGTGCTGCCGCTCTTCGGCCGCGACCTCTACGTCGTCACCGACGAGTCGATCCAGGACGACGGCGCCGACTGGCCGAAGCTGGTGTGGCTGGTGGACGCGCGCGACGAGCGCCATCCGGTGAGCATCTCCACGCTGCCGGTCTCCGGCGTGAAGCCGCTGCTGAACAAGGGCGGGCGCTGCGGCGCCCACAACGTGCACGAGAACCCGCCGGTGCCGGGCGCGTGGAAGTCCGAGGACATCGTGCTCGGCACCTTCTTCAACGCGGGCGTGCGCGCCTACGACATCCGCGACCCGTACGCGCCGCAGGAGATCGCCTCGTACATTCCGCCCGCGCCGAACGGCGCGCCGGCCGGCACCGCGCAGATCAACGACGTTTTCGTCGACGATCGCGGCATCGTCTTCGCCGTCGACCGCCATGCCGGCGGCCTCTACACGTTGGAGATGGACCTATGAGCGAATTCCTCACGAACTGCTGGTATGTCGCCGCCTGGGACCACGAGCTGGCCGGCGGCAAGCTGCTCGCGCGCACCATCCTCGGCAAGCCGGTGGTGCTGTTCAAGGGCGACAGCGGCAACGTGGTCGCGCTGGACGACCGCTGCGCGCACCGCGGCGCACGCCTGTCGAACGGCCGCCGCGAGGGCGATTGCGTGCGCTGCATGTACCACGGCCTGAAGTTCGATGCGTCGGGCAAGTGCGTGCAGATCCCGGGGCAGGACAACATCCCGCCGAAGCTCGGCGTGCGCAGCTACCCGATGGTCGCGCGCGACCAGCTGGTCTGGATCTGGATGGGCGAGGCGGCGAAAGCCGACCCGGCGCTGATCCTGGACTTTCCCTATCTGCGCGATCCAGCCTGGCGCGGCAAGCCCGACTACATGCACTACGACGCGAACTACCTGCTCATCGTCGACAACCTGAGCGACTTCGCCCACCTCGCGTTCGTGCACACCAAGACGCTCGGCGGCTCCGAGGAGTACGCCTACAAGTCGAAGCCCACCGCGATCGAGCGGCTGGAGGACGGCTTCCGCGTCGAGCGCTGGCACCTCGACTCCGACTCGCCGCCCTTCCACCAGAAGGTGGCGCCCGGCGACGGCAAGGTCGACCGCCGCAACATCGCACGCATGTACGTGCCCGGCATCTTCTTCATGGAGACGCTGTTTTCACCCGCGGGGTCCGGCGCGCAGCAAGGCAACCTGAAGGGCGCGAAGCAGTACCGCAACTGCCAGTTCTTCACGCCGGAGACGTCGCGCTCGACGCACTTCTTCTGGGACTACCTGCACGACTACGCGCTCGACAACCCGGCGATCGCCGAGTCGCTCAACCTGAGCATGATCGACGGCTTCAACGAGGACAAGTTCATCATCGAGGGCCAGCAGGATGTGCTCGACGCAGACCCGCACTTCAAGATGAACGGCATCGTCGCCGACGCGCCGCTCTCGCATTTCCGGCGCACGCTCGGCAAGCTGATCGACGCCGAGCGCGAGCAGGCGGCCGCCGCCTAGCCCGCCGTCTTCAGTATCGTCATCCCGCGCTGCACCGCCGGGCGCGCGCCCAGGGCGTCCGCCCAGCGCTTGAGCGCCGGATAGTTGTCGAGGCCGATGCCGTACTCGGCATGGCGGACCACCCAGGGGTAGGCCGAAATGTCCGCGATGGTGTACTCGCCGGCGAGGAACGGCGCCTGCTCGAGGCGTGCGTGGAGCGCCTCGAACAGCCGCTCGCCGTCGCGCTCCTGGAACAGCAGCCACTGCAGGGTCGGATAGCGCAGGCGGCGCTCCACCGGGAAGTAGCGGCCGGCGCGCTCGGCGAGGTAGATGAGGATCGCCGCCGGACCGGCGAGCTCGAGCGGTGCGTCGTCGTCCTCGATCGAGGGCGGCTGGTCGCGCGGCACCACCTCGTAGGCGAGGCCGGTCTCCTCGAGCATCACGGCGATCTTGCGCGCGTCGGGCGTGGGCCCTGCGTATAAGCGAATCACGGATTTGGAATCAGTCGAGCGGAAAAGCGGATTAACGGCGAGAATTGTCGCATGAAGCCGAAACAGCATCTCGAGTTCGTCAAGGTCGACCTCTCCTCGGGATGGGAGCGGCCGCCGGGCTACCCGGCCGGGTTCTGGCAGAAGATCCTGGCCTCGGACCTGGACGAGAAAGCGAAGCGCGGCAGCCGCACGCGCCTCCTGAAGATCGAGCCGGGCGCGTTTTCCGTCGACCCGTTCGTGCACGATCACTGGGAAGAGGTGTATGTGCTGCAGGGCGACCTCGTCGTCGGCAACGACGACAGGGGCCGGGGCGGACAGCAGAGTCTCGCGCCGACGTACGCCTGCCGGCCGCCGGGCGTGAAGCACGGCCCGTTCACCTCGCGCGGCGGCTGCGTGCTCCACGAGATCCACTACTACCAGGATGCTGAGAAGCGGAAGTGAGCACCTGAGGCGGCTGCGCGACGGCCGCGTCGTCCTCATCGGCGCGGAGAAAGTCGGCGATGTCACCGCGCATCCCGCGTTCCGCAACGGCGCACGCACCGTCGCCGCGATCTACGATTTGAAGGCTGCGGACGCACGCTTCTCGTTCGTCGAACAGGGCCAGAAGTATTCCTCTTACTTCCTGAGGGCGAAGAGCCGGGAAGATCTCGAAAAAAGAACCGAACTGCACCGGGCAATCGCGCACGCCACCCACGGCCTGCTCGGCCGCTCGCCCGACCACGTCGCGAGCTTCGTGACGGGCATGGCGATGAACGCCTCTGTTTTTGGTCCCTTTGAAAAGAATTTGCTTTCCTACTATGAAAAGATGCGCCGCGACGACCTCTACGCGGCGTACGCGGTGGTGCCGCCGCAAGCCGCGCGCAACCCGGAGTTCTACGAGAAGAAGAACCTGCCGGTGCCCACGCTGCGCGTGGTGAAGGAGGACGACGCCGGCGTGACGATCTCGGGCATGAAGATGCTCGCCACCGGCGCCGTGTTCGCCGACGAGATCTGGATCGGCAACCTGATCCCGCTCGCGCCGAGCCAGGCGGCGGAGGCGATCACCTGCGCCGTGCCGGTCAACGCGCCCGGGCTCGCGCTGTGGTCGCGCAAGCCCTTCGAGCGCGAGGCAAAGACCGAGTTCGACAACCCGCTCGCGTGGCGCTTCGACGAGACCGACTCGATGGTGATGTGCGAGAAGGTGAAGGTCCCCTGGGAGCAGGTGTTCGTGCACAACGACGCGGTGCTCGCGCGCGACATCTACATCAAGACGCCCGGCCACTGCTACGGCAACCACCAGTCGAACGTGCGCTTCCACGCCAAGATGCGGCTGATCGTGGGCCTGGCGAGCCGCATCGCGCAGGCTTCCGGCGCCAACGAGATTCCGGCGGTGCGCGAGGCGCTCGGCCGCTTCGCCGCGCTCGAGGCGGCCCTCGGCGGCATGATCGCCGGCCAGCTGCAGGACGCTGAGGACTGGCCGGCAGGTGACCAGCAGGGCTGGAAGAGCTACAACCGGCGCTACATGTACGCCGCGCTCAACTGGTGCACCGAGAGCCACTCGCAGATCATCGACGCGCTGCGCGAGCTGTGCGGCGGCGGCGTGTTCCAGATGCCCGCCGACGTCTCGGTGATGGACGACCCGGCGCTGCGGGCGCAGTTCGAAGCGTACTGGCAGACGCCGCAGCTCGGCGCGACCGAGCGCATGAAGCTCTACCGGCTGGCGTGGGACCTGGTCGGCTCGGAGTTCGCCGGCCGCCACCTGCAGTACGAGAAGTTCTACGCCGGCGCCTCGTTTATCATCCGCAATCACAATTTCCGCGAGGCGCCCTGGGAGGGCTTCCACAAGGTGGTCGACGACCTGATGGCTTCCTATGACCTTCCATCCCACTGAGCTGGTCATCGCCGGCTGGACCGGGCGCGACGAGTCGGCGCTGAGGAAGCACATCCGCGAGCTGGAGGAGATCGGCGTCAAGCCGCCGAAGGCCACGCCGATCTTCTATCGCGTGGCCGCCTCGCTGTTCACCTACGCCGATGAAATCCAGGTCTCAGGACCCGACACCAGCGGTGAAGTCGAGTTCGTGCTACTGCAGGGTCGCGAGTTGCGCGTCGCGCTTGGATCGGATCACACCGACCGCAAGGCGGAAACCATCGGCGTGTCGCTCTCCAAGCAGCTCTGCGCGAAGCCGGTGTCCGCCGACTCATGGGCCTATGACGAGGTCAAGGCTCACTGGGCCAAGCTGACTCTGCGCTCTCGGATCCTCGACGGCGGAAAAAGAGTCCTTTATCAGGAGGGCACCGTCGATCATATGCGCAGCCCCGAGGACCTCCTGTCTAGATATCCGCTGAAGCCGGGGCAGGCGATGTTCTGCGGCACCTTCGCCGCCAAGGGCGGCATCCGGCCCTCGACGCGCTTCGAAATGGAGCTCGAGGACCCGGTTCTCGGCCGCAGGCTTTCTCATCAATACGCCGTGACGGTGCTGCCGGTTGAAGGCTAGCCTCCTCCTTGCGTTGCTGTTCCTTGCGGCCTGCGACTCTAGCAAGCCGTACCCGGATTTCGCGGACAAGAATCTCAGGGTGCAGACCGCAAGCACCGGCGCGAAGGTCGTGATGGGGGTCTACAGTTGCAACGCCGAATACGAAGGGAGCGTGACGCTCGATCAGCCGGTGGTGCACGTGGGTGTGCCGGCGGGGCAGCGCGTGCGGCTGGTATTCGAGTTCCACAGCCCGGGTCTGCTCGCGCGCACGTCGATCAAGAAAGAGGTGCAGCTTTTGCCGCGCCTGGGGTACCGCTACGACGCGCTGGTCACCTACAAGGACGAGGTCTACGCCGTGGGCCTGCGCGAGATCGAGCCGCGCAGCGGCCTGGTGCACGACCTCGATCCGCGCGGCGGCTGCTGAACTGGGCGCGGCAAGAACCTCGGATGCCCCGACCTTACCAGGCAATAGCGATCCTCGCGCTGCTCGCCGCCTGTAGCGGCACGCAGCAGTACACCGGTCCGGCCGAAAAGAATCTCAAGGTTCTCACCACCGCGGTCGGCGCGGGCGTCGTGATGGGCGTGCACCGCCTCGACGAGAAGTGCTTCGCCCGCTACGAAGGCACGGTGACGCTCGACCGCCCGACGATCGAAGTCGGCTTGCCGTCGGGGCGGCTGACCCTGCTGGTGTTCGAGTTCTACAGCTTGAGCGTGTTCAGCAGCAACCGCTCCCTCAGGCGCGAGGCGAAGATCGAGCCGCGCCCCGGCTATCGCTACGAGGCGATCGTGACCTACAAGGATTCGCTCTACAACGTCGAGCTGCGCGAGATCGACCCGCGCAGCGGCGCGGCGCGCGAGCTCGACACGCGCCGCGGCTGTTGATCAGTAGCGCACCAGCACGCGGTACTTGAGGGTGGCGCTCCCCTCCGCGGGCACGTCGATCTTCCACTCCGCGGTGCCCGCGGCGACCTTCGCGTGGTGCGCCGATTCCTCGAGCATGCGCCAGTCGCCCGGCACGGGCTCGCGCACGACCACCGTCTGCGCTTCCTTCTTGGCGTTCTTCAGCACGATCTCGTAGGCGCTTTCGTAGACGTAGGTCCACGCCGCGAAGGGCTCGCGGCGCTTGAAGTCGCTCTGCTTCTTATTGGCGGTGACGTCGAACGCCTCGCCGAGCTTGAGGCGCACGCTTTCGTTCTTCGGCGTGTGGTCGATGCTGTCCTCGCCGATGAACTGCGCGTTGCCGGCGCTGTCCTTCTTGTAGACGCGCACCACGCCCTTCGGCATCGGCAGCCCGAGGTGCGTGGCCTCGCGATTGTCGAACTGCACGAAGACGCCGACCTTCATCTTCTGGCCGATGCCGCCGACGCTCGAGCGGTAGTAGTAGTCGTTGCCCTGCAGTACCAGCTCCTTCTTCACCGGCACCGCGCTCGCGCCAAGGAGGGCCACCTGCTTGGTCTGGTTGTCGGCGATGGTGGTCGGCCGCTGCAGCGTGTACAGGTGGTATTCGAACAGCGACTCCTCGGACATCTGCCGCGGCGCCGGCGCTTCCGCGCGCACGGCGCTCATCGCCTTCGCCGCGTAGCGCATCTCGTCGCGCACGCGGTTGACGTCGCCGGCAACGAGCTGCAGCCGTGCGTTGGGGTAGGAGGTGCCGCTGGTATTGGTCAGCGTGACCCAGCCGTTGAGGTCGAGCGAGCTGTCCGCGGCGTTCAGCTCGGCGACGTAGTCCGCTTTCCACGCCAGGCCGCCGGAGAGGTATGACAGCTCGACTGTCTGCTGCCCCGCGCGCGAGCTCTGCAGCTCGGTGACCAGCGTCGGCCGGTCGCGCAGGTTGGGCGGCACGCCGTCGTAGACGATGCGCCCCGGCAGGCCGGTCTCGATGCGGTCGCCGATCCTCAGCACCACGCCGCCGTTCGCCGCCAGGACGGTTGCGGTCTCGAACGATTCAATGCCTGTTTTTTGATTGACTCTAAAAACCTTTACTTCCCGGCCAACATACTTCTCCAGCAGCTTGGCCGGCGTGAGGAGGTCGAAGTCGAAGTTCTGCTCGAGCAGCGACAGCGCGCCCGGGTGCGTCAGGCTGCGAAGCGATGCGGTCTCGGGCCGCATCCGTGCGCTCACCTCGCGCAGCGCGAGGCGGTTGATCCCGGCGTCGAGCGCGACCCGCCGCGTATCCTTGATGAGGGCGAGGTTCTCGTTGTAGATCGTGACCGCGACCGATTGCTGGTCCGCCAGGGTGCTGGCTGCTTCTTTCTGGGCGGCCTGCGCGCTGGCGAAGGCGAGCGCCGTCGCGACCGCGACGTGAATCTTCTTCATGAAGGTCCCCTGATTGTTGGTTCGACCCCTCCTTAAACGGGGTCGCCAGCAAAAAGGGTTATTGGTAGACGCGCTTCATCGCATCTGCGGGATAGCGCGGGCCTGCGCCCGCCCCGGCGGGGGCGGCTTGCGAGATCGACTGCAGCTCCTGGTCCGAAAGGCGAACCTGCAAAGCGCCCAGGTTCTCCTCGAAGCGCTCTTTGCGCTTGGTGCCGGGGATCGGCACGATGTCCTTGCCCTGCGCGAGGAGCCACGCGAGGACCAGCTGCGGCGTGGTGCATTTCTTCTCGCGGGCGAGGGCCTCGAGCTTCGTCACCAGCGACACGTTGCGGTCCAGCGCCTCGCCCTGGAAGCGCGGATGCGCGAGGCGCCGGTCGCCCTCGGGCAGGTCGGCCTTGCCGTGCACGGTACCGGTCAGCATGCTGCGCCCGAGCGGCGCGTAGGGGATCAGCGAGATGCCGAGCTCGCGGCAGACGGCGAGCGTTTCCTCGCCCTCCTGCCGATAGAGCAGGGAATACTCGTTCTGCACCGCCGCGATCGGGTGCACCTTGTGCGCGCGGCGGATGGTGGCCGGCGCCGCCTCCGACAGGCCGAGCGCGCGCACCTTGCCCCGCTCGACCAGGCGCTTCATCGCGCCGACGGTCTCCTCGATCGGCGTGTTGGGATCGACGCGGTGCTGGTAGTAGAGGTCGATGGTCTCGATGCCCAGGCGCTTCAGGCTCGCCTCGCACGCGCGCTGCACGTACGCCGGGCTGCCGTCGACGCCCTGCTTGCCGTCGGCGCCCTTGGTCTGGCCGAATTTGGTCGCCACCACCGCCTTCTCGCGCCAGCCCTTCAGGGCCTTGCCGAGCACCTCCTCGTTGTGGCCCCAGCCGTACATGTCGGCGGAGTCGAGGAAGCTCACGCCGCGCTCGAGCGCATGGTGGATGAGGGCGATGGATTGCTGGTCGTCGGCGTTGCCGTACACCCCGGACATCGACATCAGGCCGAGGCCGAGGGCGGAGACCTGCAGGGGGCCTTTGCCGAGTTTACGTTGTTCCATTTCAGTCCTTGCGAGAAGTGGATCGTCAGAACAGATCGAAGTATTCCCTGTGCTCCCAGTCGCTCACGTCGAGGTTGAAGCGCGCGATCTCGGCTTCCTTGATGCGGCACCAGTAGTCGATGAAATTGTCGCCGAAGCCCGCGCACAGCGCCTTGTCCTTTCGCAGGGCGTGCAGCGCCTCGTCGAGGGTGCGCGGCAGGAGCTCGGCCTTCGCCTCGTAGGGCGTATCGGCCGAAGCCGGCAGGTCGGCGCGCGACGCCAGGCCGTCGAGGCCGGACCAGATCTGTGACGCGATGTAGAGGTACGGGTTGGCCGCGGGCTCGCCGATGCGGTTCTCGATCCGCGTCGCCGGGTTGCCGGGGCCGCCGACGACGCGCAGCAGGGCGCCGCGGTTCTCCTTCCCCCAGACGATGCGGTCGGGCGCTAGCGAGTAGGGGCGGTAGCGCTTGTAGCCGTTGATCGTAGGCGTGCTGAAGGCGCAGGCGCCGCGCGCGTGCGCGAGCAGGCCGGCGAGCCAGTGTTTACCGGCTTCGGATAGATCTTCTTTTTCAGAAATAAAAATATTTTTTGCGCTGCGGGAAAGCGATTGATGCAGATGCCAGCCGCTGGACATCACATTCGGCAGCTTCGGCCGGCACATGAAGGTGGCGTGATAGCCGTGCCGCCGCGCGACCTGCTTGACCGCGCTCCTGAGCAGCACCATCGCGTCGGCCGCAGCGAGCGCCGGCATCGGCGAGAGGGTGATCTCCATCTGGCTCGGTCCGAACTCGACTTCGAAGGAGCGCAGCGGGAGGCCGAGGCCGGCGAGGTTCTGCTGGAGGATCTGGAACACCGGGTCGAGCTGGTCGTAGCGGTTCTCGGAAAGCAGCTGGTAACCGGTCGTGAGCAACGCCACTTCGGGCGGATTGCCGGGCTGGCCGGCATCCGACGGTTTCAGGTTTGCATCCGTTATTTTGAAAACATGGAATTCGACTTCAAGGCCGCAGGTCATCTCGTGCGGCTTCAGCTTCTCGAGGGCCGCCTTGAGCAGGCCGCGCGTGTCATAGGGAACGGGCCGGCCGTCCTGCAGCTTCAGGTCGCACAGCACCCAGCCGGTGTCGGGGGCCCACGGCAGCACGCGAAAGGTCGACGTGTCGGCTGCCATGAGCACGTCCCCGGCGCCCTGGAATTCGGCAATGCCGACCCCGCCCCCGGGCGTGAACGCCGGAAAGACGGTGCGCTGCGAGGTGTCCTTCAGCAGCAGCGAGCTCGGGAACCCGACGCCGGACCGCAGCGCCGACTGGACCTCCGAGACCGCGAGGGTCTTGCCGTGCAGCACGCCGTGCTGGTCCGCGAACGAGAAGCGGACCGCCTTCAGGTTTTCCAGGTTCACGCCGCCCACTTGCTTTGCTTGCGGCGTTTCTCGGCGGATTCCTTCCAGTAATCGTCGATCTTCGCGGTCGGGCCGATGCCGTCGATGGTCGGCGGACCGGAGAAATCCGAGCTCACCACCAGCTCCCCGGCTTCGTTCCTTCTTATGAAATCCAGAAGAATTCTTCGGTAGAGCACGATGCCTTTGTCCGTAGAGCCGAGGTTCTCCTGGGTGCGGTCGGCGATCACGCCCTGCGATTCGCAGGCGAACTGGTCGTGGATGTTGATATCGAAGCCCATGCCGGTGAAGGTCTTGGATTTCTGCTCTTCAGCGTCGAATCCCCAGCCGTCGAAACGACCGTGGATCGGCTTGTAGTCGGGCTCCGGGTAGGTCCGTAGCCGCTGCGCGCGCATCATCGCCTTGTCCACCGGGTCGGCGAAGCTGGTGAAGATCGAATACCAGTAGCAGCCGCCGTCGTCGACCGGAACGTGGAACTGCGTGATCGTCATCTCGGCGTTCATCGGGATGACGAAGGCCTGCGGGAAAAGAATGTTGGTGACGCGGACGTGCGTCTGCGCGTCGCTGATCTTGCGCAGCGTCTGCAGGCGCATGCCGTAGCCGGTGCGCTCGACGCGGATCTCGGGCCGGTCGTACTCGCGCAGCACCTTGCTGATCGGCAGGTCGGAGTCGGCGGGCACGCCGCGGAACTGCTTGCCGTAGCTGCCCGCCGTGTCCTCGTCCTCGAAGTACTTGTGCAGCCACGAGGCGTGCGCGGGATCGATGCCGACCTCGAGCGCCTGCAGCCAGTTGCAGTCCCAGTAGCCCTTGAAGGCGAAGGTGTAGGCGTCGGGCGCGACGAAGCAGTCGAAGGCCGGGAAAGCGGGCGCCTGCCCTTTGCCACTGGATTCGCCGAGATAGGCGAAGAGGATCCCGCTCTTCTCGACCACCGGATACGAGAGCGTCTTGATGTGCTCGCAGAGCCGGCTGCCCGCCGGCTCGGCCGGCGTCTCGATGCACTTCCCGGTCCCATCGAACTTCCAGCCGTGGAACGAACAGCGCAGCCCGTCGGGCTCGATGCGGCCGTAGGCCAGGTCGGCGCCGCGATGGGGGCAATGGCGCTGCATCAACGCATAGCCGGTTTGGGTCTTGTACAGAACGAGATGTTCGGAGAGGAGGCGAACGGCTTTCACCGGCCGTTCGCCCTTCATTTCATCCACCAGCGCCACCGGCTGCCAGTACCGCCGCAGCAGCTTCCCGGCCGGCATCCCCGGCCCGATGCGTGTCATCAGCTCGTTCTGCTCGCGGCTAATCATGCGACTCGCGGTAGAGCGACAGCGCCTTCATGGCGGGCAGGTCGTTGAAGGAGAAAAGAACTGCGCTGCCGTGAGCACCGTGTCGATACTGAGTCCAGGAAGGAACGCAGAAAATGTCTTTCTCTTGCCACTCGAATCTTTTGCCACCTATCTCGGACCAGCCGCTGCCCGATGCGACCTGGTAGATCACGCTGCCGGTGTGGCGGATCGGATCGATGGGGTCCTTGATGAGGTCGAGCCGCGCACCCATCGTCGGCATGACCGACCCGTTCGTCAGTGGATTCTTGTATTCAAACATCCCTTCACGCTTGAGGATTGCGTAGCAGTCATCCCATTTGTACAGAAAGACGGGAGAGTAGGGCTTCTTCCAGTTCTCGCGCGAGAGCGGCGCCCGAGTCTGGTTGAGGTGCGGATGCACCTCGTAGAAGTTGGCGTCGAGGGCGTTCATGAGCGGGATGTCGAGGCCGTCCTGCCAGACGCACTGCGTGCCGTCCGCGTCTACCCCATGCTCGTGCCAGGCGCCGTTCGGAGTGAGGACGAAGTCGCGTGCGCCGAGGTCCATGCGCTCGCCATCGACGATCGTATAGGCGCCCTTTCCCTCCATGACGAAGCGCAGCGCGCTTGCCTGGTGGCGATGGGCGGAAGCCGACTCGCCGGGATTCATCACCTGGACGCCGGTGTAGAGGAGGCCCGCGGCGGCGCTCCATTCCTTGCGGCCTGGGTTCACGAGCATGACGACGCGACGTGCCGCCTTCTCCGCGGAGACTAGCGCCGCGGCCCTGCGGACGAATGGTTCGACGTTCTTCCACTTCCACAGCGTGGGGATCGATTTCGGCCGCGGATACCAGGGCTCGATCTCGTTGGCGACATTCCAGAGCGCGCCCAGCTCCTCGCCCTCGAGCGCGCGGTAGTAGGCCTCGAGCTCCGGAGTGTCCTCGACGTTCGCCCGGCCGATGACGCTCTCGCGCTTCATACCGCTAGTTTAGTACCATGCTCAATGTTGTCCATTCCCGGCTTCAGCGATCCGGTCAGCTCGCTGAGCCATCTTGCAGCGGCGGTCGTCTTTGCCGGCCTGAGCGGGTTCCTGGTCGCGCGCGGGCGCGGTGACGCGCGGCGCGTGATCTCGCTCGCGGTGTTCGCTTTTTCCTGCGTGCTCCTGCTGTCCCTGAGCGGGGTCTACCATCTGCTATCGCCGGGAACCGCTGCGCGCGGCGTGCTGATGCGGCTCGACCACGCCGCGATCTTCGTGCTCATCGCCGGCAGCTTCACGCCGGTGCACGTGATCCTGCTGCGCCAGCGCTGGCACGGGCACCTGCTGGCGTGGATCTGGGCCGCCGCCATCGCCGGGTTGACTCTCAAGACGATCTATTTCGATGCCGTGCCGGCCTGGCTGGGCTTGCTGCTGTATCTGGGCCTCGGCTGGCTGGGTCTCATCTCCACCGTCGCGCTCGCGCGCAGTTTCGGCGTGAGCTTCGTCCTTCCGCTGGTGTGGGGAGCGCTCGCGTATACGTTCGGCGCTCTGGCGGATTTCGCAAATTGGCCGGTGCTCGTCGCGGGCGTCGTCGGCCCGCACGAGGTCTTTCACTTGGCGGTCGTCGCCGGCATCTCGTTGCACTGGGCGTTCATCTACGGCATTGCTAGCGCCAGCCGCGCCGATTCCCTAGACCCCGAGATAGCGGTGCTGGATTTCCGGGCCGGCTGAGAGCTCGCGGCTGGTTCCGCTCCACACGACGCGTCCCTTCTCCAGCACGAAGTGCCGGTCGGCGACCCGCGACAGCGCTTTCACGTCCTTGTCGATCAGCAGGATGGCGAGGCCGGTCGCCTTCAGGCGCTCGATCGAGCGGTAGATCTCGGCGCGGATGAGGGGCGCGAGGCCCTCGGTCGCCTCGTCGAGGATGAGGAGCTTCGGGTTGGTCATCAGCGCGCGTCCGATCGCGAGCATCTGCTGCTCGCCGCCGGAGAGCTGGTTGCCGTAGTGACCCAGCCTCTCCTTTAAGTTGGAAAATAACTCCAGGACCCTCGCGAGGGTCCAGCCTTCGCCCCGGTGCGTGGCGACGAGGTTCTCGCGCACGGTGAGGTTCGGAAACACCTGGCGCCCCTCCGGCACCAGGCCGACACCCGCCTGGGCGATCCGGTACGAGGGCAGGCCGGCGATGCGGCGGCCTTCGAACACGATCGATCCCGCCCTGGGCGGCGTCATGCCGGTGATGGAGCGCACGGTGGTGGTCTTACCCATGCCGTTCCGTCCCAGCAAGGTCACGACCTCGCCGCTCTTCACTTCTATATTTATCTTGAAGAGAACTTGACTGCGGCCATATGCCGTTTCGAGGTCGCGCACCTCCAGCATCTAGCTATCCTCCCCGAGGTAGGCGCGGCGTACCTGCTCGTTGGCGCGGATCGTTTCCGGCGAGCCGGTGGCGATGATGCGGCCGTAGACCAGCACCGAGATGCGGTCGGCGAGCCGGAACACCGCGTCCATGTCGTGCTCCACCAGCACGATGGTGAGCCGGCCCTTGAGCGAGGAAAGCAGCGCGATCATGCGCTGCGACTCCTCGGTGCCCATGCCGGCCATCGGCTCGTCGAGCAACAGCAGGCGCGGCTCGGTGGCGAGCGCCATCGCGACTTCCAACTGGCGCTGCTCGCCGTGGGAGAGGTTGGCGGCCAGTACATGGCCTCTTTCTCCGAGCCCTGTTTCCTGAAGAATTTTTCTGGAAGGTTCAATCAAAGAAGCATCGTTGCGAGCATCGCGCCAGAAGCCCATCCGGCCGGACCGCGCCAGCACCGCGAGCGCCACGTTCTGCAGCGCGGTGAAGTCGAGGAACACGCTGGTGATCTGGAACGAGCGGGCGAGCCCGCGCCGCGCGCGGCGCGCCGCCGGCAGGCGCGTGATGTCCTCGCCGGCGAAGGAGATGCTCCCGCCGTCGGGCCGCAGCGTGCCGGCGAGCTGGCTGATGAAGGTCGTCTTGCCGGCGCCGTTCGGGCCGATCACGGCGTGCGTCTCGCCTTCGGCGACCTCCAGGCTGATGCCGTCGCTCGCGCGCAGCGCGCCGAAACTCTTCTGCAGGTCGACGACCTCAAGCATTTCTGTTCTCAAAAAGCCCGGCCAGGCCGCGCCGGAAGAAGATCACCGACAGCACGAGCAGCGGCCCCATCACCAGCGCCCAGTGCTCGGCCCAGTCCGACGACTTCATGCCGAGCAGCGACTTCAGCAGCTCCTCCAGCAGGATGAAGGCGAACGCGCCAAGCACCGGCCCCGGCGCGGTGCCGATGCCGCCGAGGATCACCATGAACATCAGGTCGCCCGACTGCAGCCAGCTCATCAGCCCGGGCGTGATGTAGTTGGTGTGGTTGGCGTACAGCGCGCCGGCGAGGCCGCACATCGCGCCGGCGATGACGAACGCGGCGAGGCGGTACGGGTAAGGCGAGAAGCCGATGGCGCGCGAGCGCGCCTCGTTCGACTTGGTGGCCCGCAGGACCATGCCGAATCTTGAATTCGAAATCCTGGAAACCAGGAACACCGACAGGAGCATGAGCGCGAGCGCCAGGTAGTAGAACTGCACCGGGTCGCGCAGATCGACGAGCGGAAGGGCGCTGCGCGCTTTCAGCCGCATGCCGTCGTCGCCGCCAAACACCTCCAACGAGAGGCCGAGGTAGTACAGCATCTGCGTGAACGCGAGCGTGATCATGATGAAGTAGATGCCGCTGGTCCGGATCGACACCGCGCCGATGGCGAGGGCGACCAGCGCCGAGCCGGCGATCGCCGTCGCCCACTGCAGCCAGCCGCTGGTGACGCCGTAGAACGCGAGGATGCCGACCGAATAGGCGCCGATGCCGAGGTAGGCGGCATGGCCGAAGGACACCATGCCGCCATAGCCCAGGATCAGGTTCAGGCTGGCCGCGGCGATGGCCAGGATCAGGATGCGCCGCACCAGGTCGATGTAGAACGGCTGGCCGAGGGCGGATGCCGCCGGCGGCAGCGCGACGAGCACCACCACGGCGACGACCCAGAAGACGAGCGAGCGTTTCATCTGCTCTGGAACAATCCCGCCGGCTTCACGGCAAGGACGACCGCCATCAGCAGGTAGATCAGCATCGAGGCGAGGGCCGGCCCCGCCGCCTCGGCGGCGGGCGCGGAGATGACGGTCGCGAGCATCGGCTTGAGGAACGCGCGGCCGAGGGTGTCGACCACGCCGACGATCACGGCGCCGACCAGCGCGCCGCGGATGGAGCCGATGCCGCCGATGACGATGACGACGAATACCTGGATCAGGATCAGCTCGCCCATTCCGGGCTGCACGGCGTAGATCGGCCCGGCCATCAGCCCGGCGAGGCCGGCAAGCGCCGCGCCGAAGCCGAATACCACCGTGTAGAGCAGCTTGATGTTTACCCCGAGCGCCGCGACCATTGCGCGGTTCGAGGCGCCGGCGCGGATCAGCATGCCGAGGCGCGTGCGCATCACCACGTACCAGAGGACCGCGGCGGTGAGCAGGCCGACGACGAGCACCGCAAGGCGGTAGACCGGGTAGGTCGATCCGCCGAACAGCGCGATGTGGCCGGCCAGCCAGACCGGCAGCGAGGTGTAGAGGCTGCCGCGGCCCCAGACCAGCGCCACCAGTTCGTTGAAGAAGAGGATCAGGCCGAAGGTGGCGAGCACCTGGTCGAGGTGATCGCGGCCGTAGAGCGTGCGCAGCGCGACGACCTCGATTGCCATGCCGACCAGCAGCGTGCCGGCGAAGCCGAGCAGCGCGCCAAGCACGTAGCTGCCGGTCCACTGAGTGGCCGCAACGGCGAAGTAGGCGCCCAGCATGTAGAGAGAGCCGTGCGCGAGGTTGACCATGTTCATGATGCCGAGCACCAGCGTGAGCCCGGCCGCCATCAGGAACAGCATCACGCCGTACTGCAGGCCGTTCAGCAGCTGCTCGAAGACGAGCGCAAGGGTCATAAAAAAAGGGCGCTCGCGCGCCCTTTCCTGGAGTCCTGTCGCATTACCACTTCATCTTGCATTCTTGGTGGTAGGCGTCCTGGTGCTTCTCGAACGCCTTCTGCATGATCTTCATCGCTACGCCGTCCTTGTTGTCCGACTTCACCGCCTGCAGCAGGTAGAAGTCCTGGATCGGGTGCTGGTTGTTGTTGAACTGGAACTTGCCGCGCACCGAGTCGTAGTTCGCCTTGCGCATCTCGCGCACCAGCGCCTGCGTGTCCTTCAGGTTGCCCTTGGTGCCGCGCACCGCCGAGTCGATCAGCATGATGGCGTCGTAGCTCTGCGCGCCGTAGTAGGACGGCGTATAGCCGAACTTCTTCTCGAAGTCGGCGACATATTTTTTGCTCGCCGGAATGTTCAGGTCCGGGCTCCAGAAGCGCGCCTCGTACTGGCCGATGGCAGCTTCCCGGAGCGCGGGCAGGGTGGTCTCGTCGACCGTGAACACCGAGTAGAGCGGGATCTGTTCGCGCAGGCCGGCCTGCACGTACTGCTTGACGAACTGGATCCCCATGCCGCCCGGGTAGAAGACGAATACCGCCTTCGGGTTCTTCGCGCGCAGCTGGCTGATCTCCGCTTGGTAGTCCTGCTGCTGGAACTTGGTGTAGACCTCGTCGACGATGCGGCCCTTGTAGTAGCGCTTGAGGCCCGCGACCATGTCCTTGCCGGCCTGGTAGTTCGGCGCCATCACGTAGAGGTCGTTGATGCCCTTGTCGTTGAGGTACTTGCCAAGTGCCTCGGGCGACTCGTCGTTGTTCCACGAAGCCGAGAAGTAGAGCTCGTTGCACTGGGCCCCGGCGAGCGGACTCGCGCCGGCGTTGGCGCCGACCATGATCTTGCCGGCGCCGGTGACGACCGGCACCACCGCCATCATGACGTTGGACCAGATGATCCCCGACATGAAGTCGACCTGGTTCTTCTTCAGCATCTCCTCGGCGAGCTGCACGCCCACCTCGGGCTTGAACTGGTCGTCGCCGTAGATCACCTCGGTCTCCAGGCCGCCGACGCGGCCGTGGAGGTGCTCGAGCGCGACCTCGACCGAGTCCTTCATGTGCTTGCCGATGATGGCGGGCGGGCCGCTCATCGTGGAGATGAAGCCGATCTTCAGCTTCTGCTGCTGCGCCTGCGCGGCGGTCGAGCACGCTACCGCCGCGGCGGCGGCGAGCACCGCAATGGACTTGATCACGCTATCCTCCTCCCGGAAATATAGTGCAACTAAAACGAGGACTTAATGCAGTCTAGTAGACGACGCTGGGATTACGCAAGCACTCGCCGTAGCATCGCGCGGTGCTGAAGCTCGCCTCGGTCACCAAGCGCTTCGGCGCGCGCACGGTCCTGAACGGCGTGTCCCTCGAGCTTGCGGCGGGCGACTACGTGGCGATCACCGGCGAGTCGGGCGTCGGCAAGTCGACGCTGCTCAACGTAATTGCGGGCCTCGAGCCGGTGGATTCAGGAAAAATTTTATTCGATGAAAGAGAAATAACCGCCATGGACGACGACGCGCTCGCGCTGCTGCGGCGCGACAAGCTCGGCTTCGTATTCCAGGCATTCCACGTGCTGCCCCATCTCACCGTGGAGGAGAACGTGGCCTTGCCGCTTCTTCTGAGAGGAACTTTCCGGAGTGAAAAGCCGAAGCTCATGCTCGCGGCAGTCGGCCTCGCCGGTCGCGAGAGAAGCATGCCGCGCGAGCTCTCGGGCGGCGAGCTGCAGCGCGTGGCCGTGGCGCGCGCGCTGGTAGGCGAGCCGGCGCTGGTGCTGGCCGACGAGCCGACGGGCAATCTCGACCCGGAGAATGCTTCGCAGGTGCTGGGGTTCATGAAAAAACTGGCCAGGGAAAAAGGCGCGGCGGTCATTCTGGCCACCCACTCGGCGCAGGCGGCGGCCGGCTGCGACCGCGCTTACTGCTTGACCGGCGAAGGGCTTTCCGGGCTTTCCTGACCCGGGCGCCGCCGCTCGACGATTCTCACTACGGTTGGATCGCGCGTCTGCCGCGCGATATGGTGCAGGTCCCCGTCGATGAGAATGAGGTAGTCGACCACCCGGCGGACCCTCGCGTCGCCGTCTGCATCGTCGTCGAAATGATCGAAGCTGAGGAAGCCGTTGGCCGTCAGCGCCAGAACCGCCCGGTCGATCGCCTCGATCGCCACCTCGGTAAGGTCGGGCGCTCCGGGCGAATGCACCACCAGGATCGGTACCTTGCGGTATTTGGCGTGCAGGCGGATGTCGCTGACGAGCGTGAATATCTGGGCATCGCCGAAGTGCACGCCGACCACGACCATCCCGAAGCGCTGGCTCTCGAGATGGCGCATGGCCTCGGGGCGGTCGGCTGCGAATATCAGCTCGTGCCCGGAAAGGATGCGCGTCAGGCGTTCCACGGTTTCAGGAACGACGCACATGAGAATTCTGGTTCGCGGCGGGGGTGAATAAGCCATGTGCTCACCTTCGGAAGGCCGGAGGTGAGAGTGCTGCAAGATTCGTACCGCTACTGCCTGAGCGGGGAGGGACTCTCGCTAGGCAGGTGAGAGGCGACCGCCGAGGCGCCCTCGAGCAGGGAGTCGAGCTGCGCGCAGATGCGCGCGAGGTCGGCGCCGAGCGTCTCGGCGGCCTTGCGCCCGGCGGCGTCGAGCCCGGCGGTACGGCCGAGCGCGTCGATGGCGCCGCGCGCGGCGGCGATCTGCTCGCAGGCCGCGCCGAGCCGGCGCAGCGGCTCGAGATCCGTGATGAGCAGCGTCAGGTAGCCGTCGGAGAACGAGGCGAGCGCGACGCGCGCCCGCAGCTGCTTGCCGTCCTCCTGGACGAAAGTGACCTCGACCGCGGAATTACGCGCCGCGACGAGAAGGAAGCTCGAGAGCCGCGCGCGGTCCTGCGCCGTGACGTACGCCTCGAGCGGCGCGGCGAACAACTTGGAGATCGGCACGCCGAGCATGTCGGAGAAGCGCTGGTTGGCGAACAGCATGTCACCGCTCACCGAGACGGTGACGGCGCCCTGCTGCATGCGCTCCACCACCTGGCGGTATCGCTGGTAGGCCCCGGCGAGGAGCAGGACCCGCTGGTTGTCGCCGCCCTGGCCGACCACGAAGGCGTCGACCTCGCCGCTGGTGATGGCGCGGCGCATGTCTTCCGCCTCTTCCAGGCGCTGGCGCAACGCGGTGATCTCGGCGTCGAGGCGGGCGGGGTCGGCGGTGCGGTTCATGACAGGTCCTCGAAAATGCGCTTCAGGTGCGCGGGCGCAGCTGCAGGCCGACCAGCGCGCGCTCGGTGTTGGAGAGGTCGCCGATGATCTTGCGCAGCGGCGCCGGGATCTTCCGCACCAGGGTCGGAATGGCGATGATCTCGTCTTCCTTGGCGAGGCGCGGGTTCTTCATCAGGTCGATGACCTCGATGGAGTAATTGCCGGCGAGGTGCTCCTCGCAGACGCGCTTCAGGTTGGCGAGCGCGGCCACCGACTTTGGCGTCTGGCCGGCCGTGTAGAGGCGCAGCTCCCACTTCTCGTTGCCATCGTGCTGAGAGGCCTGGTCGGCGCTCATTTGCGTTTCCTTGCGTTGGCCCTATCGGCGTTGGTTTCGGCTCCGCGCCGCGCCGCCGTGGCGCTGCGGGCATCAGTGATCACACGCTCGCGCGATTCGTCCTGCTTCGCGAGCAGCGTGGACTCTTCCTCGGCCGCCTGGAACTCGACGCGCAGCGCCGCGATCTGCGCCTCCAGCGCGGCGCGCCGGCGCTCGAGCTCGCGCCGCCTGCGACCCACCTCTTCGCTGCGCTCCATCTGCGCGGCCCTCTCGCGCGCTTCCTGAGCTGCGCGCATCGAGCCTGTTAGCACACCCTCCGGCCCGACGTAAACGTCCTCGAGCTGGATGCCCTCGGGCGTGAGCAAATACTCGCGGATCTGGTTGGAGTGCTTCATGCCGCGCGATTTCAGGACGTAGAGCCCCTTGTTGCGCTCGCCGCCGAGCTCGATGTCGCGCAGCAGGATCCAGGTGTCGATCAGCGACGAGACGCCGAGATCCGTGTTCTCCAGCGCCCTGGCGGCGCCGCCGTCGCTCAGATGGGTGAACATGGCGGTCACCTGCCGTGACTTCAGGTAGTCGGTGAGCCGCAGCAGCATGGTGAGCGCGTCCTGCTGGTTGCCCGCGGATACGAAATTGCTGATCGGATCGACGACCACCACCTTGGGCTCGAATTCCTCGACCATCTTGTGGATCTGCACCAGGTGCATCTCGAGGCCGTGCAGGGTGGGCCGTGAGGCGTGCAGCTTGAGCACGCCTTTCTTCGCGTAAGGCTCGAGGTCGATGCCGATGCTTTTCATGTTGCGCGCCAGCTGGCTCGGCGACTCCTCGAACGCGAGATACAGGCAGCGCTCGCCGCGGCGGCAGGTCTCGCTGGCGAAATGCGCCGCCAGGCTGGTCTTGCCGGTGCCGGCGGTGCCTGAGATCAGGATCGAGGAGCCGCGGTAGAAGCCCTTGCCGTCGAGCATGCTGTCCAGCCGCGGGACGCCGCTCGAGATGCGCTCGTTGCTGGTCTTGTGGTCGAGGCCGAGGCTGGAGAGCGGCAGGACCGAGAAGCCGTCCTCGTCGATGAGGAACGGGTACTCGTTGGTGCCGTGGGTGGTGCCGCGATACTTGACGATGCGCAGGCGGCGCGTCGAGATCTGGTCGATGACGCGGTGGTCGAGGAAGATGACGCAGTCCGAGACGTACTCCTCGAGCCCCTGGCGCGTGAGCTGCCCGTCGCCGCGCTCGCCGGTGATGATCGCGGTGACGCCCTTGTCCTTCAGCCAGCGGAACAGGCGCCGCAGCTCGGCGCGCAGCATGGCGTGGTTGTCGAAGCCGCCGAACAGGCTCTCGATGGTGTCGAGCACGATCCGCTTCGCACCGACCGAGTCGATCGCCAGGCCGAGACGCAGGAACAGTCCCTCGAGGTCGTATTCGCCGGTCTCCTCTATCTCCGAGCGCTCGACATGGATGTGGTCGATAGCCAGCTTCTTCTGCTCGACCAGCTCATCCAGGTCGAAACCGAGCGAGCGCACGTTTTCCGCCAGCTCCGGCCCGGTCTCCTCGAAGGCGATGAAGGCGCCCGGCTCGTTGTACTGCGTCGCGCCGCGCACCAGGAACTCCATCGCCAGCAGCGTCTTGCCGCAGCCGGCGCCGCCGCAGACCAGCGTCGGGCGCCCCTTCGGCAGGCCGCCGAGCGTGATCTGGTCCAGCCCGTCGATTCCGGTCGGGGCTTTCGGCAACGTCTGGGTATCGCGGCGCGCGGGTCGCTCAAGCTTCATACTGGGTGTAGGGAAAACCGGAAGGGGTAGCGGCGATGCTACAGACGCCTCACCCTGACGTCTGTAGTCGAAACGGTGATATTCAGCGACGGAAGAGTTTGCGCGCCGGGAAGGGCAGCGCCTTCGCGCCAAGGGCGCCCTCGATCCGCAGCGCCTCGTTCCATTTCGCCATGCGCTCGGAGCGCGCGAAACTGCCGACCTTGAGCTGCGGCACGCCCCAGCCGACGGCGAGGTGCACGATGGAGACGTCCTCGGTCTCGCCCGAGCGGGCCGAGACGATGGCGCGATATCCCGCCGTCCGTGCTGCATCCCAGCAAGCGAGGGTCTCGGTGACGGTGCCGACCTGATTCGGCTTGAGCAGCACGGTATTGCAGGCGCCGTTCGCTTTCTTGATTCTTCTGGCGTCGGTTACGAAAAAATCGTCGCCGACGACCTGGACCCGATCGCCGGCATCCCTGGTGAATGCGCGCATGGCCTCCGCGTCGTGCTCTGCGAACGGATCCTCGATCGACACCACCGGGTAGCGCTCGATCCAGCGCATCAGCATGGCGTGCAGCTGGCCGGAGGAGAGTGCGCGGTTCTCGAGCGCGAGATGGTAGGCGCCGCCGCGGAACATCTGGGTCGCGGCGATATCGAGCGCGATTGCGACGTCGCGACCGGGCTCCAGGCCGGCGTCGGCTATCGCGCCGACCAGCTCGGCGAGGCCTTCCTCGTTCGACTTGAACGCCGGCCAGTAGCCGCCCTCGTCGGCGACGCCCTGCAGCGCGTTGCGCTTGGCGAGGCGCGCACCCGCCGCAGCATAGATCTGCGCGGTCCAGTCGAGGGATTCGGCGAAGCTGCCGGCGCCCACGCAGATCACCATGTAGTCCTGGATGTCGACGCGGCGGCCGGCGTGCGCGCCGCCGCCGAAGATCTGGATCTGCGGCACCGGCAATGCGACGCGGCGCTCGCCAGCGAGCTTCTTCCACAACGGCACCTTGCTCGCCGCCGCATCGGCCTGCGCGCAAGCGAGCGACACTGCGACGAGCGCGTTGGCGCCGAGGATGTGCTTGTCGGGCGTGCCGTCGAGCTCGATCAGCCGCGCGTCGATCGCGGCCTGGTCCGACACGCTCAGCGCGCGCAACCCGTCGCGGAGGCGGCCGTTGATGCTCTGCACCGCCTTCGCCGCATCGAGCACCTTCGCCTCGCCCGATCCCGTCGACGCGCCGGCCGGCGCGATGGCGCGTCCCGTCGCGAGCGGCGTGCTGCCGCGTCCGACCACCACCTCGGCCTCCACCGTCGCGCGGCCGCGCGAGTCCCACACCTTGCGGCCCCTTACGTCGAGGATCTTTGCCATGCCTCTTTCACATCCGCCAGCGTTGCAACCGGTTCGAGAAGAAGCGTCCTTGCAATCCTCCGGACGCTGTCCTTCTGAGCCTCTGAAGTGAGGTACTCGACAGGCGACTTCCCATCGACGCGCGCGAGAAGCAGACCCGGGAGAAGCGAGGAGGTCCGCTCCTCGATGCCTCCGGGCGCTTCCCAGGTGACCCGATGAAGATAGGCGCCTTTCAATTCGTCAAAGCATTGAAGAAACCGCAGGGCCGCCGAAGGGACCCAGAGGCATTTGAGAAGAAGATGGTTCAGGCAGAAGGCGAGATCGAAGGCCGGATCTCCGTACCAGGCGCACTCGGCGTCGAGGAACACCGGCCCGCGCGGCGAGACGAGGATGTTCTTCGGGCTGACGTCGCCGTGGACCAGGCACAGCTTGGTTTTCGAAGTTGTCTGGACAAGGCGCTCGAGAGGCGCCCGGAGGGCAGCATGCTTTTCCGCAGTGGCGACGAGATAGGGCTCCAGCCGGATGGCGTAGAAGATCGCGTCGGTGCGGAACAGCTTTTCCACTTCCTTGCGCCCGGCGGTGGCGGCATGGATCGCGGCGAGCGTGGCGCCGACCTTCGCGGCGAAAGCCGGGTCGGCGCGCCCCTGGCGCAACTCGTCCTTCCACACCGGAAGGTCGAGGAACTCCATGGCGAAGAGGCCCGCGCGCTCGGCGAACACGCGAGGCGCGGCGCCCGGCGCGGCGTCGCCGGCGATGCGCAGCCACTCGTACTCGTAGCGGTTGCGCTCGACCGGCGCCTCCCACACCTCGCTGACGCGCAGCCGGGGGAGGGCGCCTTTCACGCAGAGCGACCTGCCGGCGAGATCGATGCGCCAGATGTCGGACGACACGCCGCCGGAGAGCGCCACCCCGCGCGGCGACTCGCCAGGCGCGGCGAGGCGCGCCGCGCGCAGGAACTCGACGACCGGCTCAGGGAGCGAGGCGCTCAAGCTTCCAGCCCGCCTGCGCGTCCTTCGCGTCGCGGGCGTAGCGCAGCCGGTCGTGCAGCCGGTCGGCGCGGCCCTGCCAGAACTCGATCGCATGCGGCACGACGCGGTAGCCGCCCCAGTGCGAGGGCCGCGGCGGATTGTCCCCATGCTGCGCGCGCACCGCATCCATGGAGCTCTCCAGCACGCTGCGCGAGGCGACCTTCTCGCTCTGCGCCGAGGCCCAGGCGGAGAGGCGCGCGCCGAGCGGCCGGCTGGCGAAGTAGGCGTCGGAGGCAGCCGCGCTCACGCGGTGCGCCGCGCCATCGACGCGCACCTGGCGCTCGAGGTCCGACCACTGGAACACCAGGCACGCGGCGGGCCGGGCGGCCAGCTCGCGCCCCTTGCGGCTGCCGTAATTCGTGAAGAAGACGAAGCCGCCGTCCTCGACGCCCTTCAGGAGCACGATGCGGGCGGAAGGATCTCCGTCGGCGTCCACCGTGGCGAGCGTCATGGCGTTGGGCAAAGGCAGCTTGGCGGCGAGCGCGTCGTCGAACCAGCGCTGGAACTGGCGGAACGGGTCTTGCTCGATTTGCGCCTCGGACAGGCCGGCGCGCATGTATTCTTGCCGCAGGTCGGCCAATTTCATGCCAGCGATTCTACCTGCCGAGCACAGCGATCCTGCTTCCCGCTACGCGGCGGTGCGGGCGCAGACCGAAGCCCTCGCCGCGCCCCTGAGCGCGGAGGACTGCGCGCTGCAGTCCATGCCGGACGCGAGCCCGGTCAAGTGGCACCTCGGCCATACCGCCTGGTTCTTCGAGACCTTCGTGCTGGGCGGAGCGCCGTGGCGAGAGGAGTTTCGCGTGCTGTTCAACTCCTACTACGTCGGCGTGGGCGAGCGGCATCCGCGCCCCGAGCGGGGGCTCCTCTCGCGTCCCACGCTCGATGAGGTGCGCGCGTACCGGGCGAGCGTCGACGAGCGGATGCGGGTGTTGTTCCGCAGCGCCGCATGGCGCGAGCATGCCGCGCTGATCGAGCTGGGCCTCAACCACGAGCAGCAGCACCAGGAGCTGATCCTCACCGACCTGAAGCATCTCTTCTCGCGCAACCCGCTGTTCCCCGCCTATGCAAAGGGCGAGCTTCCCGCCGCGGATCCGCGTCCCCTGCGCTGGCAAAGGCTGCCCGCCGGCGTACGCGAGATCGGGCACGCGGGGCCGGGCTTCGCCTTCGACAACGAGCAGCCGCGGCACCGGGTATTCGCCGCGGCATTCGAGATCGCCGAGCGGCCGGTGACGAACGCCGAATTCCGCGCCTTCATGGACGACGGCGGCTACCGGCGCCCGGAGCTGTGGCTCGCGGAAGGCTGGGATCTCGCCCGCGCCCGGGACTGGAGCGCACCGCTGTACTGGCGGGGCGGGGACGAATTCACGCTGCACGGTCTGCAAGCGATCGACCCCGCGTCCCCGGTCGCGCACGTCAGCTATTTCGAGGCCGACGCCTATGCGCGCTGGGGCGGCGCGAGGCTGCCGACCGAGGCGGAATGGGAGATCGCGGCGCAGGACGGCCCGCGGCAAAGCAATTTTCTCGAGAGCGGGCGGCTGCATCCGGCTGCGGGCGGCAGCGGGTTTTTCGGCGACGTCTGGCAGTGGACCTCGAGCGCGTACGCCCCATATCCGGGCTTCCGCGCCGCTTCCGGCGCCGTCGGAGAATATAACGGCAAGTTCATGGTGAACCAGTATGTTCTGCGCGGCGGATCGTGCGCCACGCCGGCCTCGCACGTGCGCGCGACCTACCGCAATTTCTTTCCGGCCGAGGCGCGCTGGCAGTTCAGCGGCATCCGCCTGGCGCGCGACACCTAGGGAAACGAGCACGTTTTCCCTCTGAAAAACATTGACACGCCCTCTGGGATTCGGCATCTTCACGTCTCCCGTGTCCCAAGGCGCGGGAAAAATCCGGATTGCAGTCCGAACGTTCAGAGGAGAAAGCGAGATGGCGAAGAAAAAGGCGAAGGGCAAGAAGCGTAAGGCTAATGCAGCATTCATGAAGCCGATGACCCCGTCGGCGACGCTCGCGGCCGTGATCGGCTCGAGCGCGATGCCCCGCACCGAAGTCACCAAGAAGATCTGGGGTTACATCAAGCGCAACAGTCTGCAGGACAAGAAGAACCGTCGCATGATCAACGCCGACGACAAGCTGAAGTCGGTGTTCGGCGGCAAGGGCCAAGTCTCGATGTTCGAGATGACCAAGCTGGTGAGCCGTCACCTGAAGTAAACACGGTTTCCAGGGAGAACAAGAAAGGCCGGGACACCCCGGCCTTTTTCTTTTCAGGCGTGGTAGGAAGCGACCTGGTCCACTTCGTTGCGCGAGCCCAGCACCACGGCGACCCGCTGGTGCAGGGCCTTCGGCTGCAGGTCGAGGATGCGCGTGCGGCCGTCGGTCGCGGCGCCGCCCGCCTGCTCGACGATGAACGACATGGGATTCGCCTCGTACATCAGGCGCAGGCGGCCATCCCTGTTCTTGGAATCGCGCGGGTACATGAAGATGCCGCCGCGCGAGAGCACGCGGAACACGTCCGCCACCATCGACGCCACCCAGCGCATGTTGAAGTCCTTGCCGCGCGGGCCGTCCGTGCCGGCGAGGCACTCGTCGATATAGCGCCGCACCGGCGCTTCCCAGCGCCGCCGGTTGGAGACGTTGATGGCGAATTCCTGCGTGTCGGCCGGGATCCTGATGTCGGGGTGGGTGAGGACGAAGGTGTAGGTCTCGCGATCCAGGGTGAAGCCGTGCGTGCCGTCGCCGACCGTGATGACGAGCACCGTGGTCGGTCCGTAAACCGCGAAGCCGGCGGCTACCTGGTTGCGTCCGGCCTGCAGGAACGCTTTCTCATCCGGCTCGCAGTACTTGCCGTCGGCGTGCTTGGGGCAGCGCAGCACCGAGAAGATGGTGCCGACCGAGATGTTGACGTCGATGTTGGAGGAGCCGTCGAGCGGATCGAACAGCAGCAGGTATTCGCCGCGCGGATAGTGTGTCGGCGTCGGGCGCGGGTCGTCCATCTCCTCGGAGGCGAGGGCGGCCAGGTTGCCGCCCCACTCGTTGGCCTCGAGCAGGATCTCGTTCGACAGCACGTCGAGTTTCTTCTGCACTTCGCCCTGCACGTTCTGCGTCCCGGCGGAGCCGTAGCTGTCGGCCAGCGCGCCCTTGCTGACGCGCGTGCTGATCGCCTTGCAGGCGCGCGCGATGGTCTCGATCAGCAGCCGCAGGTCGGCGTTGATCAGGCCCTGGTCGCGCTGGCGGCCGACGAGGAACTGGCTGAGGGTTACCCGGCGCATGAGGCGTGCGATTTTACCCTGCCCCTACCGTGCCGCCGCCTGGCGCCGTGCGAACCACGCGCCGCCGAGGAGCGCCGCGGCGAGCAGCCAGAACACCGGCGCCATGCCGACCGCGAGCGAGAGCGCGCCCGAGCCGAGCGGGATGAAGGTCTGGCTGGCGTTGATCATGGTGGTACGGATGCCGACCGCCTCGCCCTGGCGTCCTGCGGGCGCCGCCTCGTAGAGAAGCGACATGATCACCGGCTGCGCGCAGCCCAGACCGAGGCCGAGCACGAACGAGATCGCCATCAGCGGCGCGGCGCTGCCGACGAAGGGGAACAGCAGGTAGCTCGTTCCGGCGACGACCAGCGCCGAGGTGATGATGTGCCACTGGCGTACGCGTCGGATGAGGATCGGCATGGCGAGCCGCACGGCGAAAGTCGCCACCGCGAAGGTCGCCATGATAAAGCCGATGCTCACCGCGCCCAGGCCGAGCTGCGTGCCGTAGACCGGCACCAGGAACGAATAGAGGTCCCAGCCCGTCGCCATGACCCCGCTGACGATGAACGTGTGGCGCAGCCGCGGCAGCCGCAGCAGGTCGAACAGGTGGTGCTTGTCCTGCGCGCGCGGCCTCACTGGGCGCGGCAACGGCCGCCGCCGTAGCGCGAGCAGCACGAACGCCGTCGCCGGAAACACGGCGAGCGCGATGAAAGCGGCGCCGTAGCCCAGCCCGTCGATGGCGAAGCCGGCGATGAGCGGGCCGAGCGAGCCCGAGATCGAGAAGCTGAGCGCGAGCCAGGAGAAGTTCATCGGCCGCTGCTCGGGCTGGCCGTGCGCGCCGATGACGCTGTTCATGCCGATGTGGATGAACATGAAACCCAGGCCGAGGATGGTGCTGGAGACGTACAGCGTTTCCAGGCGCGGGAAGAGAAAAGGCAGTGCGCCGCCGCAGGCGAGCGCCGCGAAGGCGGCGAGGAGGGGACGGCGCGGTCCGCCGCGGTCGATCAGGCGCCCGGTGAACACCGAAAGCAGCATCGGCACCGCGGCGAAGAGCGCCATCACCAGGCCGACCGCCGCCGGCGAGGCGCCGAGCTGCAGCGCGTAGAGCGAGCTCGCCATCCGGCTGCCGACGAAGGCAAGGTGGCCGAGCGAGTTCAGGCTGACGAAGTAGACGATTTCCACGTTCTTTTCCAGACCGTCAGGCCGACGCCGAGGCAGGTGAGCGCGATGCCGAACGCCGCGAGGCTTCCGGGGGCGACGCCGAACGCCGCCCATTCGAGCACCACGGCGAATACCGCGGGAAGGTACATCATGCTCGTGACGCGGCTCGCATCGCCCTGGCGCGTCAGCCAGTAGAGCGCGCTCACGCCGAGGAGCGAAGTGAAGACGACGAGGAACACGATCGACGCCGCGAGCGGCGGCGCCCAGGTCACGCGGAAGCCCTCGACGGCGAGGGCGAGCGGCACGAAGGCGACGGTGGCGGCGGTGAACTGCACCGCCGCGGCCGCCTTGAGGTCGCAGTGCGGGCTGAAAGCGCGCTGGTAGAGCGTGCCGGCGGTGACGCCGGCGAGGGCGATCAGCGTGCAGGCGAGGCTCGCCGCGCTCACTTCGTGGATGTCGATCTTGTGCCAGACGACGAGCGCGACGCCGGCGAGGCCGAGCAGCACGCCGAGCCACTGGCGCGGCGCCAGGCGCTCGCCGAGGAACCGCACCGCGATCAGCGCCATGACCAGCGGCTGGCAGGAGATGACGAGCGCCGCCACGCCGGCCGACATGCCGAGGTATTGCGCGTAGTGGCTGCCGCCGAGCTGGACGACATGCATCAGCAGGCCGGCGACGACGAGGTGGGCCCATTCGACCGGGCGTTGCGGCCAGCGGGTGCGGAAGAGCAGCAGCACCGGCGCCAGGCACAGCAGCCCGAAGGCGAAGCGCAGGCTGAGGAAGGTGAACGGCGGTGCGTACTGCAGCCCCGCCTTGGTGGCCACGTAGCCCGCGCCCCAGACCGCAATGAAGTACCAGGCCACGAGCGCGTTCATCGGTTGCTCGATTCTAGTTATACAAAGCCGTAACAAGCGGACCGAAAACGAAACAAGGGCGACATGGCCGAGATACCGCGGCCCGCTAGGCTGCATGCATGGAAATTCCGACCTACCGCGAATACCTGGAGGTATATGCCATGCGTAAGCAGATCGAGCGTGAGGCCCGCCGCGCGCAGGCGCAGGCAGTGCTCAAGTACGCGGCCCGCTTCGGCCGCTTCTGCGCCTGGCTCGCCGCTGTCCAGATCAAATTGCAGGCGCCGAGCCGTGCCGTCTTTTGACCTGCACGGCGCGCGGATCGAGTTCCTCGATCGCGGTGCCGGTGAGCCCGTCATCCTGCTCCATTGCTCGGCCAGCTCGAGCGAGCAGTGGCGCGCCCTGACCGAGCGCCTGGCAGGCTCTTACCGCGTTCTCGCACCGGATTTCTACGGCTGCGGTGCGAGCGACCGCTGGCGCGAAGGCGCGTTCAGCCTCGCAAACGAGGCGGAAATCGTCTACGCGCTGCTGCGGCGCGCGGGTAGCCGGGCGCATCTCATCGGCCACTCGTACGGCGGCGCGGTCGCGCTGCAGGTTGCCTTGCGCCGCGGCGCGGCGGTGCGCAGCCTGACCCTGATCGAGCCCGTGGCTTTCCATGTCCTGCGCGAGCCGAACGGCGTCGACGCCGCTCTTTACGACGAAATATCTGCGGTCGCGCGGCGCATCGTCTGCGCGCATGTCGACGGCCTGCGCGAGATCGGCATGCAAACCTTCGTCGACTTCTGGAACGGCGCCGGCGCGTGGGCGGCGATTCCCGCCGAAAAGCGCGGGCCGCTTTGCGCTCGCCTCGACAAGCTGGTGCTCGACTACGAGGCCGTGTCGGAGGAAGCGACGCGGCTGCACGATTTCTGGCCGCTGT
>DASXKY010000046.1:0-24872 GCA_036496555.1 Burkholderiales bacterium
GGCCCATAACAAGACCCTGGCCGCCCAGCTTTACGCCGAGTTCAAAGAGTTCTTCCCCACCAACGCGGTCGAGTACTTCGTCAGCTATTACGACTACTACCAGCCTGAGGCGTACGTCCCGGCGCGCGACTTGTACATCGAGAAGGACTCGTCGATCAACGACCATATCGAGCAGATGCGCCTGTCGGCAACCAAGTCGCTGCTCGAGCGCCGCGACGTGGTGATCGTCGGCACCGTCTCGGCGATCTACGGCATCGGCGATCCCTCCGAGTACCACGGCATGATCCTGCACCTGCGCGAGGGCGAGAAGACGACCCAGCGCGAGGTGCTGGCGCGCCTGGTCGCGATGCAGTACGACCGCAACGAGCTCGACTTCCGGCGCGGCACGTTCCGCGTGCGCGGCGACGTGATCGACGTGTTTCCGGCCGAGCATGCCGAGCATGCGGTGAGAATTTTCCTGGACGAGGAAAAAATAGAGAAACTGGAAATCTTCGACCCGCTGACCGGCCGCGCGCTGCACCCGATGGCGCGCTTCACCGTGTATCCGTCGAGCCATTACGTCACGCCGCGCGAGACGACCCTGCGGGCCATCGAGGCGATCAAGGCGGAGCTGCGTGAGCGGATCAAGTTCTTCCAGGACGCGGGACGCCTGGTCGAGGCGCAGAGGATCGAGCAGCGAACGCGCTTCGACCTCGAGATGCTGGCTGAGCTTGGCTTCTGCAAGGGCATCGAGAACTACTCGCGCCACCTTTCGGGCCGCGCGCCCGGCGAGCCGCCGCCGACGCTGATCGATTACCTGCCGGCCGACTCGCTGATGATCATCGACGAGAGCCACGTCACCATCCCGCAGCTCGGCGGCATGTACAAAGGCGACCGCTCGCGCAAGGAGAACCTGGTCGAGTACGGCTTTCGCCTGCCCTCGGCGCTCGACAACCGGCCGCTGCGCTTCGACGAGTTCGAAGCGGTGGTGCGGCAGACCACTTTCGTCTCGGCGACGCCGGCCGACTACGAGCGCAAGAAGTCGGCCGGGGCGGTGGTCGAGCAGGTGGTGCGGCCGACCGGCCTGGTCGATCCGCAGGTGACTATTCGCCCGGCCTCGACGCAGGTGGACGACCTGCTGACGCAGATCAGCCTGCGCGTGACGAAGAACGAGCGGGTTCTGGTGACGACGCTGACGAAGCGCATGGCCGAGGAGCTCACCGAGTATCTCGCCGAGCACGGCGTCAAAGTCCGCTACCTCCATTCGGAGGTCGAAACGGTCGAGCGTGTCGAGATCATTCGCGACCTGCGCCTGGGCGAGTTCGACGTGCTGGTGGGAATCAACCTGCTGCGCGAGGGCCTCGACCTGCCGGAAGTGTCGCTGGTCGCGATCCTCGACGCCGACAAGGAGGGCTTCCTGCGCTCGGAGCGCTCGCTGATCCAGACCATCGGCCGCGCGGCGCGCC
This sequence comes from Burkholderiales bacterium, assembly GCA_036496555.1. Classification (GTDB taxonomy): domain Bacteria; phylum Pseudomonadota; class Gammaproteobacteria; order Burkholderiales; family SG8-39; genus SCGC-AG-212-J23. Next base: position 1,446 of record DASXKY010000046.1, read on the forward strand.
ACATCAACGGCGCCGCCATCCTGTACGCCGACCAGGTCACCGATTCGATCAAGCGTGCGATCGCCGAGACCGACCGGCGACGTGCGAAGCAAGTGGCGTACAACAAGAAGAACGACATCACGCCCAAGGGCATCATCAAGCGCATCAAGGACCTGATCGACGGCGTATACGACGCCGGCCAGATGCAGGCGGCACAGGACGAGGCGCGCTACGAGGCGATGTCCGAGAAGCAGATTGCGCGCGAGATCAAGGCGCTCGAGAAGAAGATGCTCGAGCACGCCCGCAACCTCGAGTTCGAGGAGGCGGCGCGGGCGCGCGACCGGCTGGCGGAGCTGAAGAAGAAGGTGTTCGGGGTCGAGGTGGCGTCGGAAGAGTGAACAGGATCCTCTTCGTCTGCACCGGCAACATCTGCCGTTCGCCGACGGCCGAAGGCGTGATGCGCAAGCTTGCCGCCGACATGGGGCTGCGGGTGCACGTCGAATCCGCCGGAACGCACGACTACCACGTCGGCGATCCGCCCGACGCGCGCGCGCAGCACCATGCGAAGGGGCGCGGCTACGACCTCAGCGCGCAGCGCGCGCGCCAGGTGCGGCGCCGCGACTTCGACGAGTTCGACCTGGTGGTGGCGATGGATCGAGGCCACCTGGAGATCCTGCGCGACAACTGCCCGCCGCAGCACCAGCACAAGCTGCGCATGCTCGTCGCCGGGCACGACGTGCCCGATCCTTACTACGGCGGCGCCGAAGGGTTCGAGGACGTTCTCGACATGGTCGAGGCGGCGTGCCTCGGCCTGCTGAGCGAAATCAGGACGGCTTCTTAGTCCCGGTCTCGATCTGCACCAGCTCGTCGGGCTCCTGCTTCTTGGGGCGCTCGCGACGCGGACGACCGAGGTGCTGCGGCTCCTCCGCCGCCGGCTCGGACGGTGCCTTCGAGCGGTCGGTCTCGATCATGACCAGGCCGGCGCTTTCAAGCAGCTCCTTGGAGTCGATCTTCGGCGTCTCGTAGCGCGGTGCCGCTTGACGCGGTGCCTCGTGGCGCGGCGCCTCTTCGCGCGGTGCCTCATGGCGCGGCGCGTCTTCGCGAGGAGCTTCGTAGCGCGGCGCTTCGTCATGCCGTGCCTCGTAGCGGGGCGCTTCGGCCGCGGGCGCGTTGACGACCGGCTCACTCCGCTGGGGTTCGTCGTGGTGCTCTTCCTGCTGGCGCATGCGCAGGCCTTCGAGGCGCTGCTCTTCGCGCAGCCGGTCGGCATCGTCCTTCATCAGGAACGCCGGCGGCTGGCCGCGCTGGCCGCCGGGCTGCTGCCCCTGCGGCTGCCCGTCGCGCCGCTCGCCGCGATTGCGGCCCCGGCGGCGCCGGCCGCCGCGCTCGCCACGCTCGCCGCCGTTGCCGTTGCCGTCGCGCAGCGGATTCTGGTGCGCGATCCCGGGGTGCTCGGCGCGCGGCTGCTGAGGCGCCTGGCCCGGCTGTTCCGGGCTCGGCTGCTGCGGCTGGCTCTGCTGCTCGGGACGCGGCTGCTGCGCCTGCCCCTGCTGGGGCCGCGGCTGGCGCTGCTGGTCGGGACGGCGATCGCCGCCGCGCCCGCCGCGCTCGTTTCGCTGCTGGCCGTCGCGGCGCTGTCCCTCGAGGCGACCTTGCTGCTGCCGGTCTTGGCGCTCGCCACCACCGCCGTTGCGATTGCGATCACGCCCGCCGTCGCGGCCGCGGTCGCGCCCACCGTCGCGGCCGCGATCGCGCCCGCCGTCACGGCGGCCGTCGCGGCGGTGCTCCGGGCGCTGCTCGCGCTGCGAGGGTCGCGGCGCTTCGGCCGATGTCGCAGCCGGAGCGGGCGCGGCCTGCGGGCTGAACAGGCCGCCGAAGATGCGGCTCAGGAAGCCGCCGTTCGCAGGGGCGGCCGCCGGCTGCGGCCGGGGTTGCGGTTGCGGGGCCGCAGTCTGCGGCATGGGAGCCGGGGCATGGCGCGGCAGGCTCTCGTCGACCATCGGCGCGGGCTGCGAGGGGGTGATGGCCTTGACCACGGCCTCCTGGCGCTCGCGCTTCGCTTCCTCTTCCGCGCCGGGGGCTTTCGGCTCTTCGGGACGCTCGACCAGCTCATAGCTGGAAGGCACGTGCTCCATCTCGTTCAGCTCGTCGTGCTTCAGGCGCTGCACCTTGTAGTGCGGCGTCTCGAGGTGCGGGTTCGGCACCAGGACGATGGTCACCTTGAGGCGGCCTTCGAGCTTCTGGATCTCCGCGCGCTTCTCGTTCAGCAGGAACGAGGAGACGTCGACCGGCACCTGCGCGTGCACCGCGCCGGTGTTCTCCTTCATCGCCTCCTCCTGGATGATGCGCAGCACGTGCAGCGCCGTCGACTCGACGCCGCGGATGAAGCCGGTGCCGCTGCAGCGCGGGCAGCCGATGTGCGCCGTCTCCTCGAGCGAGGGTTGCAGGCGCTGGCGCGACAGCTCCATCAGGCCGAAGCGCGAGATCTTGCCGATCTGCACGCGCGCGCGGTCGTAGCGCAGCGCCTCACGCAGGCGGTTCTCCACCTCGCGCTGGTTGCGCTGCGACTCCATGTCGATGAAGTCGATGACGATCAGGCCGCCGAGGTCGCGCAGCCTGAGCTGGCGCGCCACTTCCTCCGCGGCTTCGAGGTTGGTGCGGTAGGCGGTCTCCTCGATGTCGCCGCCCTTGGTGGCGCGCGCCGAGTTGACGTCGATGGCGGTAAGCGCCTCGGTGTGGTCGATGACGATGGCGCCGCCGGCGGGCAGGGCCACGCCGCGCGAATAGGCGCTCTCGATCTGGTGCTCGATCTGGAAGCGCGAGAAGAGGGGAACGTCGTCGTGGTACAGCTTCACCTTGCCGACGTTGCCCGGCATCACGGTGGCCATGAACGACTTGGCCTGCTCGAAGATCTCCTCGGTGTCGATCAGGATCTCGCCGATCTCGGGCTGGTAGTAGTCGCGGATCGCGCGGATCACCAGGCTCGACTCGAGGTAGATCAGGAACGGCTTCTTCTCGCTGTCGCGCGACGCACCGTCGACCGCCTGCCACAGCTGCATGAGGTAGTTAAGGTCCCAGGTCAGCTCCTCGGGCGAGCGGCCGATCGCGGCGGTGCGCGCGATGACGCTCATGCCTTCCGGCAGCGGCAGCTGGTCGAGGGTATCGCGCAACTCGTTGCGGTCCTCGCCCTCGACGCGGCGCGACACGCCGCCGCCGCGGGGGTTGTTGGGCATCAGGACGAGATAGCGTCCTGCCAACGAAATAAACGTCGTAAGAGCCGCGCCTTTCGTGCCGCGTTCGTCTTTCTCGACCTGGACGATCAGCTCCTGGCCTTCGCGCAACGCGTCCTGGATGCGGGCGTGGCCGGCGTCGATTCCTTCCTTGAAATAACTGCGGGCGACTTCCTTGAACGGCAGGAACCCGTGGCGCTCTTCGCCATAGTCGACGAAGGCGGCCTCGAGGCTTGGCTCGATGCGGGTGATGACGCCTTTGTAGATGTTGCTTTTTCTTTGCTCCCTCGATGCGGACTCGATGTCCAGGTCGACCAGTTTTTGTCCGTCGACTATCGCGACTCTCAGCTCTTCCTGCTGGGTCGCGTTAAACAGCATGCGCTTCACTTGTTGTTCTCCTGCGCGCGCAGGAGACCCGATTGCTAGTCGGTCCGTGCTCTCCTAGTGGTTTCCATAAGGAACTCTGAGTAGGGGATAAGTCCGCCTACGCGCGCTTCTGTTGCGATCGCTACTTTCGGTGAGCGAAAAAAACCAGCGCTTCAGGCCCGGCTTCAGCCGGGCAGGAGGCGGGTTGCAGGCGTCCGCCGGATTGACCGGCGCTCCTCCACCTGTGCCTCGCAGCTCGAAGCGACCGGGAGATAATACGGATAATGAATGACTTAAGCAAGGCTCGGGCGACGTCGCTTGAAGTCGGCGAGGACGGGGTGGGGCAGCGCATCGACAATTTCCTGCTGCGCATCCTGAAGGGCGTCCCGAAAAGCCACGTCTACAGGGTCCTGCGCTCAGGCGAAGTCCGGGTCAACAGCGGCCGCATCAAGCCCGAATACCGCCTCAAGGCCGGGGACCGGGTTCGGGTGCCGCCCATCAGAACCTCGGCCCCAAGACCTGCGGTCCTCCGACCGCTTGCGCTTCCGAGCGTTTACGAGGACGAGGCGCTGTTAATCATAGACAAGCCGTCGGGGGTTGCCGTCCACGGCGGAAGCGGGATCAGCTTCGGCGTCATCGAATCGCTGCGGGCCGAGCGGCCGCAGGCCAAGTTCCTGGAGCTGGCGCACCGCCTCGACCGCGATACCTCGGGCCTTCTGATCGTCGTCAAGAAGCGCGCCGCCCTGGTCGAGCTTCACCGCATGCTGCGCGAGGGTGAAGTCGAGAAGGTCTATCTGGCAGTGGCGAAGGGCATTCCCGACCGGCTTGCCTTCGAGGTCAGGGAGTCGCTCCATAAGTATGTAACGTCGGAGGGCGAGCGGCGCGTAGCGGTACGGGAGGACGGAAAAGCGTCCGCAACCAAGGTGCGCGTGGTGAAGACCGGAGAGGCCTTCAGTCTGCTTGAGCTGCGGCTGCTTACCGGCCGTACCCACCAAATCCGCGTCCACCTGCAGCACGCCGGGCATCCGATCGCCGGCGACGACAAGTACGGCGACTTTCCTCTCAACCACAAGTTGAAGATCAAGCGGTTGATGCTGCACGCATCGAGTCTCTCCTTCAAACATCCGCTGTCGGGCGCTGCGCTTGCCTTCAAATCGCCGCTACCGGAGGAAATGAAGGCGTTCGTGAAGGAAAGACTTTGAAATATTCGCTCATCGTCTTCGACTGGGACGGGACGATCATCGATTCGACCGGCACCATCGCCGAGTGCATCCAGCAGGCGGCGGCGGAGATGGGCCTGCCGGTGCCGCACGACGAGCGGGCGCGGCACGTGATCGGCCTCGGGCTGCACGATTCGCTGCGTCATGCCGTGCCCGAGCTGCCGGCGAGCCGCTACGACGACTTCGTGGCGCTGTACCGCAAGCATTTCCTCGCGCGCGAGGAGACCATGAAGCTGTTCCCCGGCATGCTGGATCTTCTTTGCGTGCTGAAGGAAAGGCACCTCCTGGCGGTCGCGACCGGCAAGAGCCGCCGCGGCCTCGACCGCGCGCTCGACGCGGGCGGGTTGCGGGAATATTTCGGCGCGTCACGCTGCGCCGACGAGACGCACCCCAAGCCCCATCCGGCGATGCTGCTCGAGCTGATGGAACAGCTGGAGGTTTCCGGGCGCAGCGTGCTGATGATCGGCGACACGTCGCACGACCTCGAGATGGCGCGCGCCGCTGGGGTCGATGCGTTGGCGGTTACCTATGGTGCGCACCGAGAGGCGGGCCTGCGGGCCTGCGGTCCCCTGGGCTGCTTCTCCACGGTGCGGGAGTTGAGCGAATGGCTCAAGGCGAACGCCTGATCTGCGCCTCGTCGGCGCTCGCCGACGCGGGACGCGGCCTGCGCTTCGAGGTGGAATATTTCGGCGCCCTGGCGAGCGCGTTCGCCGTCCGCCACCGCGGGCAGGTGCACGGCTACCTCAACCGCTGCGCGCACGTCGCGATGGAACTCGACTGGCAGGAAGGCGTATTCTTCGACCCCGCCGGACGCGATTTGCTATGCTCGACGCACGGCGCGACGTACGAGGCATCGAGCGGCCGCTGCCTCGGCGGTCCTTGCAATGGCACACCGCTGGTCAAGCTCAGGCTCGAGGAGCGCGACGGCGCCGTCTACTTCATGGGATTCCAGGATGACTGACCAAAACCCGCAATGGGAGCGCGACCTGATCGCCAACCTGGCGACCGCCGCGCTCAAGGAGCAGCGGCGCGCGCGCCGCTGGGGCATCTTCTTCAAGCTGCTCGGCTTCGCCTACCTTACGCTGATCATCGTGCTCGCGCTGGACTGGAGGGGCGGCGACATGGGGGGCGGCAAGAAGCACACCGCGATGGTCGACGTGAACGGCATCATCGCGCCGGGCAGCGACGCCAGCGCCGAGCGCGTCATGGCCTCGCTGCAGGCGGCATTCAAGGACAAGAATACGCAGGGCGTGATCCTGCGCTGCAACTCCCCCGGCGGCAGCCCGGTCCAGGCCCACACCATCTACGAGGAGATGAAGCGCCTGCGCAAGCAGTACAAAGACATCCCGCTCTACGTGGTGGTGGAGGACGTCTGCGCCTCCGGCGGTTACTACATCGCCGTGGGCGGCGACAAGATCTACGTCAGCAAGGCGAGCGTGGTGGGCTCGATCGGCGTGCTGATGAACGGCTTCGGCTTCACCGGCCTGATGGACAAGATCGGCGTCGAGCGCCGGTTGATGACCGCCGGCGAGAACAAGGGCATGCTCGATCCGTTCTCGCCGCTAACCGACAAGGACAAGGCGCACGCGCGTCAACTGCTCGACGACATCCACAAGCAGTTCATCGACGTGGTACGCGAAGGCCGCGGCAACCGGCTGAAGGAGACGCCCGACACGTTCAGCGGGCTGATCTGGACCGGGCAGAAGAGCGTGGAGCTCGGCCTCGCCGACGACTTCGGCAGCCTCGAGTCGGTGGCGCGCGACGTGGTGAAGGCCGAGGACATCGTCGACTTCTCGACCAAGGAAAGCGTGGTGGAGAAGTTCGCGCGCCGCTTCGGCGCCAGCGCGGCGAGCTCGCTCATGGAGAGCGCGCTGCGCAACTCAGCGATCGGATTTCGCTAGGAACAGATACACGGCCGGCCGGCGGCCGATTTCCACCGGGTGCCGGCGCCATTCGGCGACGCTCTTCGTCACCACCGCTTCGGACGCCAGCGTGAGATCCGCGGCGACGCACAGCCGCGTCGTATCGCGGCAGGTCTCCAGCAGGGCGGCGAGCATCGCCTCGTTGCGATAGGGCGTCTCGATGAAGATCTCGGTCTCGTCCTCGCGCAGCGAGCGGTTCTCGAGCTCCTTGATGCGCATCTTGCGCTTCAGCGGCTCGCGCGGCAGGTAGCCGCAGAAGGCGAAGCGCTGGCCCTCAAGGCCCGAGGCCATCAGCGCGAGCGCGATCGAGGAGGGGCCGACCAGCGGCACGACGCGGAAGCCTTCGCGGTGCGCCGCCTCGATTATCGCCGCGCCGGGATCCGCGATCGCCGGGCAGCCGGCCTCGGAGAGCAGGCCCAGCGGGCGCCCTTCCCGGAGTGGTGTTAGGAGCGATTCACTTTCATGGTGGATCTCGACAATCGATAGCGCGTGCACATCGCAACCCGCATCTTTCAGGAAAGCGCGGGCGCTCTTCGCGTTTTCGACCGCAAAGTCCTTCAGCGTCCTTACGGTGTCGAGGACGGACTGAGGCAGCGAATCTGCCGCCGCCGCGCCGAGCGGCGTGGGAATCGCGTAGAGGATCAAGGCAGGACGGGCTGGCCCGCGCGCTCGAGCATCTCGCTGAGTGCGATGAGCGGCAGGCCGATCAGCGAGGTCGGGTCTTCGGTTTCGATGCGCGCGATCAGGGCGATGCCGAGGCCCTCGGCCTTCGCGCTCGCCGCGGTGTCATAAGGCTGCTCGCGGCGCAGATAGGCCTCGATCAGGTAGTCGCCCAGCTTGCGGAAGGTCACGCGACACAGCACGACCCGCGACTGGATGCCGCCGTTCGCCGCGTCGAGTAGCGAGACCGCGGTGTGAAAATCAGCTGTCCGGCCGCTTAAGCTGCGCAGCTGGCGCTCCGCGTTGGCGTGGTTGCCTGGCTTGTCATAGCGCACGCCGCCGCAGGAAGCCACCTGGTCGGAGCCGATGATCAGGCAATCACCGAATTTGTCCTTCAGCGCCCGCGCTTTTTCGATGGACAGGCGCAATGCGGTATCGGCTGGAGCCTCGTTGGGCAGCGGGGTCTCGTCGATCGCCGGGGCGGCGATTTCGAACGCCAGGCCCAAGCGCCCGAGGAGGTCCTTGCGGTAGCGCGAGCTGGAGGCGAGTAGAAGGCGTCTGCGTTGAGCCATCACTTTGTTTTGACGAGGATTTTCTCCGATGATATCATCCGCCCCCTCATGCCGCATCAGCCGGTGATCGACGGCTTCGAATTCGCGTCGTCCGGCGCAATACAGCAGGGTGTCTGGCCGCTCAACGATTTTCCGCGCCTGCGCGATATGCTCGCGTCGGACGCGGGCGAAGTCGCCTACCGGCTGGAAGGAACGCACGACGGGCATGGCCGGCCGGCGCTGCACATCCGGGTGGAAAGTTCGCTGCAGTTGAGTTGCCGGCGCTGCCTCGAGCCGCTCGCCTTCGAGGTGCGCGTCGAGGATCTGCTGGTGCTGGCGGCGACGCTGAACGAGATCCACGCCGAACCGGCCGACGTGCACGCGGCGGATCGGGTGGTGGCAGGAAGGGAAATGCCGGTGCGCGATCTGATCGAGGATGAATTGATCCTCGCCGTGCCTTTCGCGCCGCGGCACGAGGCCTGTACGGCGGGACCGGAGGTGCGCGAAGGCCAGGGAAGCTCGCCCTTCGCCGGGCTGCGCGGCCTGATACGCAGGCATTGAATACGATTTCGACAGGAGCAAGCGACATGGCAGTCCACCAGAACAAGAAGTCCCCTTCGCGGCGCAACATGCGCCGCATGCATGACCGGCTGAGCGCGCCGCCGATCGCGGTCGAGCCGACCACGGGCGAGACGCATCTGCGGCACCACATCAGCCCGACCGGTTTCTACCGCGGCAAGAAGGTCGTCAAAACCCAAGACGAGTAGTTCCGCTGATCTCGGTCGCGGTCGATTGCATGGGGGGCGATCACGGCCCCGGCGTGACGGTTCCGGCGGCGCTCGAGTTCCAGGCGCGGCAGGCGGACGTCGCGCTGGTGCTGGTCGGCCGCCGTGCTGACGTCGCGGCGGAGCTCGCTTCGCGCGGCATCGCCGAGGGGCCGCGGCTGCGCGTCCGCGACGCGAGCGAAGTAGTCGGCATGGACGAGCCGCCCGCCCAGGCGATGCGCTACAAGAAGGACTCGTCTATGCGCGTCGCGGTGAATCTCGTGAAGAACGGCGAAGCGCACGCCTGCGTGAGCGCCGGCAACACCGGCGCGCTGATGGCGATCTCGCGCTTCGTGCTGAAGACCATCGCGGGCATCGACCGGCCCGCCATCGCCACCGTGCTGCCGAACATGAAGGGCGGCTTCACCTATGTGCTCGATCTCGGCGCCAACGTCGACTGCACCGCCGAGCAGCTGATGCAGTTCGGCGTGATGGGCGCGATGCTCGTCGCGGCGGTCGACCACAAGGAGCGGCCCTCGGTCGGCCTGCTCAACATCGGCATCGAGGACATCAAGGGCAACGAGACGGTGAAGCAGGCAAACGAGCTGCTGAAGGCGAGCGGCCTCAACTTTTACGGCAATGTCGAGGGCGACGACATCTACAAGGGCACCACCGACGTCGTGGTGTGCGACGGCTTCGTCGGCAACTCGGTGCTGAAGGCCTCCGAAGGCGTCGTGAAGATGCTTCTCGGATTCCTGAAAGCGGAATTTACCCGGAACCCGTGGCGCAAGCTCGTCGCCTTGCTGGCGACGCCGGTGTTCAAGGCGCTGCGCGCGCGGATGGAGCCGGGGCGGTACAACGGCGCGAGCCTGCTCGGCCTGCGCGGCATCGTCATCAAGAGCCACGGCGCGGCCGATGCGTTCGCCTTTGGCCGGGCGCTGGAGCGCGCGGTAGACGAGGTGCGCAACGAAGTGCCGCAGCGCATCGCGCAGCGCATGCTCCAGCTGCAGCCGCAGAGCGTCCCCGCGTGATCGGACGCTCATGATCTATTCCCGCATCGCCGGGACCGGCAGCTACCTGCCGCCGCGCGTGATGACGAACAGCGAGTTCGCGGCACGCCTCGACACCAGCGACGCCTGGATCCGCGAGCGCACCGGCATCGTCCAGCGCCATATCGCCGACGACTCGCAGGCCTCGAGTGACCTCGCGCTCGAAGCGGCCCGCAGCGCGCTGCAGGCGGCGGGCGTGGCGGCGGGCGAGCTCGACCTGATCGTGGTAGCCACCTCCACGCCCGACTACATTTTCCCCAGCACGGCCTGCCTGCTGCAGGCGAAGCTCGGCGCGAAGGGCTGCGCGGCGTTCGATGTCCAGGCCGTGTGCAGCGGTTTTGTCTATGCGCTCGCGACCGCGGACAGCTTCGTGAAGAACAATCTCTACAAGAAAGTGCTGGTCGTCGGCGCGGAAGTCTTTTCCCGCATCCTCGACTGGAACGACCGCGGGACCTGCGTGCTGTTCGGCGACGGCGCCGGCGCCGTGGTGCTAACCGCCGCGTCGAAGCCCGGCATCCACGCCAGCGTGCTGCACGCCGACGGCAGCCAGGTCGACATGCTTTCCGTGCCCGGCAACGTTTGCAAAGGAAGCATCGTCGGCTCGCCTTATCTGCAGATGAACGGGCCGGGCGTGTTCAAGTACGCGGTGAAGGTGCTCGACGAGGTGGCGCGCGAGACGCTCGCCGCCGCCGACATGACCGTGTCGGACGTCGACTGGCTGATCCCGCACCAGGCAAACGTGCGCATCCTCGACGCCACGGCGCGCAAGCTCGGCCTGCCGCCGGAGAAGCTGGTGGTGACGGTCGATCATCACGGCAATACCTCCGCCGCCTCCGTCCCGCTCGCGCTCGACGAATTCGTGCGCGCCGGGAAGATCCGTGCCGGCCATCGCGTGCTGATGGAGGGCGTCGGCGGTGGGTTCACCTGGGGCGCTTCGCTCGTCACGCTATGAAGCTCGCCATGGTCTTTCCCGGTCAGGGCTCGCAGGCCGTCGGCATGCTGAAAGGTTATGACGGCTTGCCTGAAATCGATTCAGTCAGAAAGGAAGTTTCAGAAGTTCTAGGAAAAGATTTCCTGTTGCTACTCGACCAGGGGCCGGCCGAAAAGCTCAACCTGACAGTCAACACGCAGCCGGCGATGGTGACCGCAGGCTATGCCGCCTACCGCGCCTGGCTCGGTCTCGGCGGGCCGCGCCCCGAGATGGTCGCCGGCCACAGCCTCGGCGAATACACCGCGCTCGTCGCGGCGGGCGCGCTGACCTTCGCCGACTGCCTGCCCCTCGTGCGTTTCCGCGCCCAGGCCATGCAGGAGGCCGTGCCAGAGGGGCAGGGCGCCATGGCGGCGATCCTCAACCTCGACGACGAGCTGGTGAAGCAGGCGTGCGCGTCCGCCGGCGGCGAAGTCCAGGCCGTGAACTTCAACTCGCCGGGGCAGGTCGTGATCGCCGGCGAGAAGGCGGCGGTCGAGCGCGCGATCGAGGCGTGCAAGGCGGCGGGAGCGAAGCGTGCGATCCCGCTGCCGGTCAGCGCGCCGTTCCACTCGAGCCTGATGAAGCCGGCGGCGGAGCGCCTCGCGCAGGTGCTGCAGAAGACAAACGTCTCCAAAACGCAAATGACTCTCGTGAACAACGTCGATGTCCGCGTCGAGCGGGAGCCGCAGGCAGTCCGCGACGCGCTCGCGCGCCAGGCTGCTTCGCCGGTGCGCTGGGTCGAAACGATCAACAAGATGGTCGCCATGGGCGCCACCCACATCGTCGAGTGCGGCCCGGGCAAAGTGCTCGCCGGCATGACTAGGCGCATCGCACCGAACGTGGTATCGCTGGCGCTCGCCGACCGCGCCGCGCTCGAGCAGGCGCTGCAGGGAGTGAAGGCATGAGCCTCGAAGGAAAAGTGGCGCTGGTCACCGGCGCCTCGCGCGGCATCGGCCACGCGATCGCTGCGGCGCTCGTCAGGCAGGGCGCGAAGGTCGTCGGGACGGCCACGTCGGAAGACGGCGCGAAGAAAGTGCCCGGCGTCGGCAGAGTCCTGAACGTGAAGGATGCCGCACAGACCGACGCGCTCGTCGAGTCGATCGCCAAGGAATTCGGCGAGATCCTCATTCTCGTCAACAACGCCGGCATCACGCGCGACAACCTCGCGCTGCGGATGAAGGACGCCGAGTGGGACGAAGTGATGGAGACGAACCTGCGTGCGGTGTTTCGCCTTTCGCGCGGCGTGATGCGCGGGATGATGAAAGCGCGGTGGGGGCGGATTATCAACATTACCTCGGTAGTCGGCGCGTCCGGCAATCCCGGGCAAGCCAACTACGCCGCCGCCAAGGCCGCCGTCGTCGGGATGACCAAGTCGCTCGCGCGGGAGATCGGCAGCCGCAACATCACAGTGAACTGCGTCGCGCCGGGATTCATCGACACCGACATGACGCGCGTGCTGCCCGATGAGCAGAAGAAGGCGCTCCTCACGCAGATTCCCCTTGGACGGCTCGGCAAAGTCGAGGACATCGCCGCCGCCGTCGCCTACCTCGCTTCGCCGGGGGCAGACTACGTGACGGGTACGGTCCTGCACGTGAACGGCGGCATGTATATGTCGTAAAATACGGGCCTTTTTTGGATCGACAGCGGGCCCAAAAACAGGAAGGAGCAGCGGATGGAAAACGTAGAACAACGCGTCAAGAAGATCATTGCCGAGCAGCTCGGCGTCAACGAGGGCGAAATCAAGATCGAGTCCTCGTTCGTCGACGACCTCGGCGCCGATTCGCTCGACACCGTGGAGCTCGTGATGGCCCTCGAAGAGGAGTTCGAGATCGAGATCCCCGACGAGGAAGCCGAAAAGATCACCACCGTCCAGCAGGCCATCGACTACATCAAGGCTCACGCCAAGTAATAAGTGTCGCGTCGCAGAGTCGCCGTCACCGGCCTCGGCATCGTCTGCCCGATCGGCAACACGGTTGCCGAGGCGTGGGAAAGCGCGCTGGCCGGCAAGCCGGGCATCACGCGCATCACCCGCTTCGATCCTTCGCGCCTCGCCTGCCAGATCGCCGGCGAAGTGAAGGGCTTCGACGTGGTGCAATACATGTCGCCGAAGGATGCGCGGCGGATGGACACCTTCATCCACTACGGCATGGCGGCCGGCTTGCAGGCGTGGCGCGACTGCGGCCTGCAGGTCACGCCCGAGAACGCCGAGCGCGTCGGCATCAACTTCGGCTCCGGCATCGGCGGCCTGCCGCTGATCGAGGACATGCACAACGAGCTCACCAAGAACGGGCCGCGACGCATCTCGCCGTTCTTCATTCCAGGCACCATCATCAACATGATCGCCGGCCTGCTGTCGATCGAGCTCGGCGCGAAGGGGCCGAATCTGGCGATGGTCACCGCCTGTACCACCTCCACCCACTGCATCGGCGAGGCGGCGAAGTCGATCCGCTACGGCGAGGCCGACGTGATGATCGCCGGCGGCGCGGAGGCGGTGGTGAGCGAGCTGGCGATCGGCGGCTTCGCGGCGGCGCGAGCGCTTTCCACGCGCAACGACGACCCGGCGACCGCCAGCCGGCCGTGGGACAAGGAGCGCGACGGCTTCGTGCTGGGCGAGGGCTCCGGGGCGGTGGTGCTGGAAGAGTGGGAGCACGCCAAGGCGCGCGGCGCGAGGATCTACTGCGAGCTCACCGGCTACGGCATGTCGGCCGATGCGCACCACATGACCGCGCCGCCGGAAGACGGCGACGGCGCCTTCCGCGCCATGCGCAATGCGCTGAAGGACGCCGCGCTCGACGCGGGCGCCATCGACTACATCAACGCCCACGGCACTTCCACGCCGCTCGGCGACCTCGCGGAGACGGTCGCGGTGAAGCGGGCGCTGGGCGCGCACGCCGCCAAGGCGGCGGTCAACTCGACCAAATCGATGACCGGGCACCTGCTGGGCGCCGCCGGCGGCGTCGAGGCGGTCTTCACCGCGCTCGCGCTGCGCGACCAGGTTTCGCCGCCGACCATCAACCTGCGCACGCCGGACCCGCAGTGCGACCTCGACTACGTGCCGAACGCCGCCCGCAAGATGCCGATTCGCGCCGCGCTGTCGAACTCGTTCGGCTTCGGCGGCACCAACGCCACGCTGGTTTTCTCCCGCGCTTGAGCCCTGGGCGCAGCCTGCGCTTCTCGGCCTCGCCCGCCCTCGCGGCGGCGATCCTCGCCGCTCATGCGTGCGCGGCGGCCGCTGCGGCGTTGACGCTGCCCGGCCCCGCGGGCTGGGCGCTTGCCGTCGCGCTCGCCGCGCTCGGTGGGGCGGCGACCTGGGGCCACGCGCTGCTGCGCTCGCCGCGCTCGGCGCGCGGGCTGCGCATCGAGGGCGAGCGCGCCGCGCTCGAGCTTGCCAACGGCGAGAGCGTGGCCGCGCAGCCGGGCGGCCATGTCAACCGCTTCCTCGTGACCCTCGCGCTCGGTGCTGCGTCGCGGCGCGTGCTGATCGCCGCCGACATGCTCGACGCGGAATCGTTCCGTGCCTTGCGCGTCTGGGCGCTGTGGCGACGGCTGCCCGGCGTGGCGGCGAAGCAACTGATCGCCTGAGTGACAGCCCCACAGGGCATCGAACTATTTCAATGTGCGTGTGTCTGTGGCACATAGGCGTTGCAAGACGGACGGTATGTCCGGGGGTGGGGAACCCTTGCCGAACGCTGCCGGCCTGAGAACGTGGTCTGATGTCTGACCGCGAGATCGACCGGCAGCTGGTGGAGCGGGCGCAGCGTGGTGACAAGCAGGCCTTTGGTCTGCTTGTTGACAAGTACCAGCGCAAGCTGGCGCGGTTGCTGTCCCGCTTTATCCGCGACCCGGCCGAGGTCGAAGATGTGACGCAGGAAGCGTTCATCAAGGCCTACCGGGCGCTCCCCGCCTTCCGAGGCGACAGTGCGTTTTACACTTGGCTGTACCGTATCGGCATCAATACGGCCAAGAATTATCTGATGGCGTTGGGACGGCGGGCGCCGACCTCGACGGAGATCGAGGCCGAAGAGGCCGAAGGGTTTGACGAAGGCGAGCAGCTGCGCGACATCAACACGCCCGAGAGCCTGTTGCTGTCGAACGAGATCGCGGAGACGGTGAACGCCACGATCGAAAAGCTGCCTGAGGAGTTGCGAAGGGCGATTCAGATGCGCGAGCTGGAAGGCATGAGCTACGAGGACATCGCGCAGGCCATGAATTGCCCGATCGGCACCGTGCGCTCGCGCATCTTCCGGGCGCGCGAGGCAATTGCGGAGCAGCTGAGGCCGCTTCTGGGGACCAGCAAGGACAGGCGCTGGTGAGGCGCCGAGAGGTGTAGGGGCATGAAAGACCGAATTTCGCAGTTGATGGACGGAGAGCTGGACGACCGCGCGGCGGCCGAGACGATCGGTGCCCTTCGGCCCGACGGCGAGGCGCTGCAGGCCTGGCGCACGTATCACCTGATCGGCGACGCCCTGCGCGAGAGCCGCGTGCTCTCGGCGGGCTTCTCGGCCCGCTTCGCCGAGCGCCTGGCGAGCGAAGCCACTGTGCTCGCGCCGCAGCGCGCGCGGCCCGAGTCGCGCACCTGGCTCGCGCTTTCGGCGGCGGCGAGCTTCGCCGCGGTCGCGCTGGTGGGCTGGCTCGCGTTCGCCCCGCAGCCGGGCGTCGCGCCGGCGCCGGCGCCGGTGGCGCAGGCCGCGCCGGCCATGGCGCCTAGCGTCGCCAACGACTACCTGCTCGCGCACCAGGGCTTCTCGCCGCGCGTCTCCATCCAGGGCATGGCGCCATACGTGCGCACGGTCTCCGAGCAGACCCGGGAGCCGCGTAGGTGAGGCTCGGCGGGGCGCTCGGCCTCTGCGCCGCCCTGTGCGTCGGCATCGCGCAGGCGCAGGACCCGCAAGCGCTCGACTGGCTGCGCCGCATCCAGGACGCCACGCACCGGCTTTCCTACACCGGCACCTTCGTCTACCAGAACGGCAACCGCAGCGAGACTTCTCGCATCACGCACTACGTCGACACCGGCGGCGACATCGAGAAGGTTGAAGTGATGGACGGCGTGCCGCGCGAGATCGTACGCACGCGCGACGCCGTGCGTTGCTACCTGCCGGAGGCACGCGTGGTCAAGGTCGAGCATCCCGTCGGCCGCAGCGGCGCGGAGAGCGGCTTCCCCTCGCTGCTGCCCGAGCGCATCAACGCGCTCGCGCGCCACTACGAAATCTCGCTCGGCGGCGTCGAGCGCGTCGCCGGCTTCGAATGCCGCAAGCTGATCCTCGCGCCGCGCGACGATCTGCGCTACGGGCATGCGCTCTACGCCGATACGAGCAGCGGCATGCTGCTCAAGGCCGTCACCTTCGGCCCGAAGGGCGAGATGATCGAGCAGTTCGCCTTCACGCAGCTCGCCATAGGCAGGATTACGCGCGAGCAGGTGCGGCCGCGCCACGCCGCGCAGAGCTGGCGCGTCGAGGACTCCGATGCGGCGCCGGCGAGCCTCGCCGGCTGGGGCCTGTCGAGCGAGCTGCCCGGCTTCCGCAAGATCGCCGAGCTGAAGCGCCGCCTGGGCGAGCGCGGGCCGGTGGGGCAGGTGGTGTACTCCGACGGCCTCGCGGCCGTGTCGGTCTTCATCGCGCCGCTCGAAGGGCGCCGCGACGCGGCTCCGGCCGGCCTCGCCAGCGTCGGCGCGGTGCACATCTACACGAGGGAAGTGGCGAATCACATGGTTACGGTGGTCGGCGAGACGCCGGCGGCGAGCGTACAGCGCATCGCCGACTCCGTGGAATTCCGCCCGCCGCAGTAGCTAAGAAGTAACATCAAGAAACTGGAGAGAACGATGCGAGCAGCAAAATCCCTGGTCGGACTGTGGCTGGCCATCTGCAGCGTGAGCGTGCTGGCGCAGGCGCGCGAGTTGCCCGATTTCACCACTCTGGTAGAGCAGCAGGGCAACGCGGTGGTCAACGTCAGCACCACGCAGGCGGTGCGCCGCGCCGCGCTGCCGCAGGTGCCCGGCATGGACGACGACGAGGTGATGGAGTTCTTCCGCCGCTTCGCGCCGCGCCAGCCGCCCGGCCAGGGCCCGCAGGGGCCGCAGGGGCCGGGCCGCGAGAGCCGCTCGCTCGGCTCGGGCTTCATCCTGAGTGCCGACGGCTACATCATGACCAATGCCCACGTCATCGACGGCGCCGACGAGATCACCGTCAAGCTGACCGACAAGCGCGAGTTCAAGGCGAAGGTGATCGGCGCCGACAAGCGCACCGACGTGGCGGTGATCAAGATCGAGGGCGCCAGCCTGCCGGTGGTCAAGTTCGGCGACCCGAACAAGCTGAAAGTGGGCGAGTGGGTGGTGGCGATCGGCGCGCCGTTCGGCTTCGAGAACACGGTCACCGCCGGCATCGTCAGCGCGAAGGGGCGCTCGCTGCCGCAGGAGAACTTCGTGCCGTTCATCCAGACCGACGTCGCCATCAATCCTGGCAACTCGGGCGGGCCGCTGTTCAACATGCGCGGCGAGGTGGTCGGCATCAACTCCCAGATCTACAGCCGCACCGGCGGCTTCATGGGCCTCTCCTTCGCCATCCCGATCGACGTGGCGATCGACATCCAGAAGCAGCTGCGCGAGAAGGGCCGCGTGTCGCGCGGCCGCATCGGCGTCGTGATCCAGGAGGTGACGCGCGACCTCGCTAGCTCGTTCGGGCTCGACCGCGCGCGCGGCGCGCTGGTGAACTCGGTGGAGAAGGGCAGCCCGGCGGAGAAGGCCGGCGTCGAGGCCACCGACATCATCCTCGCCTTCGACAACAAGGCGGTCGACAGCTCGAGCGACCTGCCGCGCCTGGTCGGCTCGACGCATCCCGGCTCGCAGGCGACGATGGAGGTCTGGCGCAAGGGCCAGACCAGGAAGCTCACGCTGACCGTCGCCGAGCTGCAGGAAGAGCGCGTGGCGGCGAACGCGCCGGCGCGCGGCGCGAAGCCGCAGGCCGAGGTCGCCGCCAACCGGCTCGGCATCGTGGTCGGCGAGCTCTCGCCCGAGCAGAAGAAGGGGCTGGGCGTCGCGAGCGGCCTGGTGGTGACCGACGTGCGGCCGGACTCGAAGGCCGACGTGCGCAAGGGCGACGTGCTGCTGATGCTGGTCCACAAGGGCCAGCAGACCGATCTCAAGTCGGTCGAGCAGTTCAACCGGCTGCTCGCCGGCCTCGACAAGAGCGCCGTCATCACTTTGCAGGTGCGCCGCGGCGAGAGCGTGGCTTTCGTCACGATCTCGGGTCTTGACTCGAAGGGTTGAACTCTACGGCAGGACGTATTGTCATCTCTGCGAGGAGATGGCTGCGGCCCTCCGGGCGCTCGGTGTCGTCTTTGCCGAGGTGGACATCGACGCGGATCCACGCCTGGAAGACCTCTACGGGGAGCACATACCTGTTCTGCTGAAGGACGGCGTGGAGCTCTGCCGGCACCGCCTGACGCCGGAAGCAATCGACAAGCTCGGATAGAATAGCGGCCCTAGAGGAGGGTGCCGCGGCACCCTCTTTGTTTATGCCGCAGAGCCACATTCGAAACTTCTCGATCATCGCCCACATCGACCACGGCAAGTCGACGCTCGCCGACCGCTTCATCCAGATGTGCGGCGGTCTCGCCGAGCGCGAGATGTCGGAGCAGGTGCTCGACTCGATGGAGCTCGAGCGCGAGCGCGGCATCACCATCAAGGCCCAAACTGCGGCCCTTGAATATAAATCTCGTTCTGGAGAAGTTTATCTATTGAACCTGATCGACACACCAGGCCACGTCGACTTTTCCTATGAGGTGAGTCGCTCGCTCGCTGCTTGCGAGGGCGCAGTGCTGGTGGTCGACGCCTCGCAGGGGGTCGAGGCGCAGACCGTCGCCAACTGCTACACGGCGATCGAGCAGGGCGTCGAGGTGATCCCGGTGCTCAACAAGATCGACCTGCCCTCGGCCGACCCGGTCAAGGCGATCCAGGAGATCGAGGACGTGATCGGCATCGGCGCCCAGGACGCGATCCGCGCCAGCGCCAAGACCGGCGAGAACGTCGACGCGATTCTCGAGGCGGTGATCGCGCGCGTGCCGGCACCCAAGGGCAATCCCGACGGCGCGCTGCAGGCGCTGATCATCGATTCCTGGTTCGACAACTACGTCGGCGTGGTGATGCTGGTGCGCATGGTGAACGGCGCGCTGCGGCCGAAGGACAAGATCCTGCTGATGAGCACCGGCGCGGCCTACCTGTGCGACCAGGTGGGGATTTTTACGCCGAAGGCAAAGAACAGCGAGGTCCTTTCCGCCGGCGAAGTGGGCTTCATCACCGCCGGCATCAAGGAGCTGCGTGCGGCAAAAGTAGGCGACACGGTGACGCTCGCGTCGAAGCCCGCCGCGGCGGCGCTGCCGGGCTTCAAGGAGATCAAGCCGCAGGTGTTCGCCGGGCTGTACCCGGTCGAGGCCAACGAGTACGAGGGACTGCGCGAGGCGCTGGAGAAGCTGCACTTGAACGACGCTTCGCTGCACTACGAGCCGGAGACCTCGCAGGCGCTCGGCTTCGGCTTCCGCTGCGGCTTCCTCGGCCTGCTGCACATGGACATCGTGCAGGAGCGCCTGGAGCGCGAATACGACATGAGCCTCATCACCACCGCGCCCTCGGTGGTGTACGAGGTCACGCTGCGCGGCGGCGGGGTGCAGCAGGTCTCCAACCCGTCGCGGCTGCCGCCGGTCGAGACCATCGAGGAATTCCGCGAGCCGATCATGGCCTGCAAGATCTTCGTGCCGCAGGAGTACGTCGGCCCCGTAATCTCGCTGTGCACCGAGAAGCGTGGCGCGCAGACCAACATGCACTATTCGGCGCGCCACGTGGTCATCTCGTACGACCTGCCCCTCAACGAAGTGGTGCTCGACTTTTTCGACAAGCTGAAGTCGGCGACGCGCGGCTACGGCTCGCTCGACTACGAGTTCAAGGAATACCGCGCCGCCGACATGGTACGGCTCGACATCCTGGTGAACGGCGACAAGGTCGACGCGCTGTCGAGCATGGTGCACCGTTCCGCTTCACAGCACCGTGGAAGAGAATTGGTCACCAAACTGAGAGGCCTGATCCCGCGGCAGATGTTCGACGTGGCCGTGCAGGCCGCCATCGGCGGCCACATCATCGCGCGCGAGAACGTCAAGGCGCTGCGCAAGAACGTGATCGCGAAATGCTACGGCGGCGACATCACGCGCAAGCGCAAGCTGCTCGACAAGCAGAAGGAAGGCAAGAAGCGAATGAAGCAGGTCGGCTCGGTCGAGATCCCGCAGGAGGCGTTCCTCGCCGTGCTGCAACGGGGGGAAGGCTGAGATGAGCTTCGCGCTGTTTCTGCTGATCCTGCTCGTGGTCACCGGTCTGGTATGGCTTTTTGATAAATATTATTTAAGAAAGCGAAGAAGAAAGGACGACCGGCAGCCGTGGTGGGTCGAGTATTCGATCAGCTTCTTCCCGGTGATCCTGATCGTGTTCCTGCTGCGCTCGTTCCTGGTCGAGCCGTTCAAGATCCCTTCGAGCTCGATGGTGCCGACGCTGCTGGTCGGCGACTTCATCCTGGTCAACAAATTCACCTACGGCATCCGGCTGCCGGTGATCAACAAGAAGCTCGTCCAGCTGAATAATCCGCACCGCGGCGACGTGATGGTGTTCCGCTATCCCGATGACCCGTCGCTCGACTACATCAAGCGCGTGGTCGGCGAGCCGGGCGACCGCATCGAGTACCGCAACAAGCGCCTGACCATCAACGGCCAGCAGGTACCCTCGCGGCAGATCGACGACTACCTGTCGAAGGAGCGCATGCAGTTCTCGCGGCGCTACGTCGAGACGCTCGGCGGCGTCGATCACGAGATCCTGCTCGAGGACGACGCGCCGGCGATGGGCGGGCCGGGCAAGGCGTTCCCGTTCGCCGAAAATTGCAACTACAATGGCGGCAGCCTGACGTGCACCGTGCCGCCGGGCCACTATTTCATGATGGGCGACAACCGCGACAATTCGAGCGACAGCCGGGTGTGGGGCTTCGTGCCGGACGAGAACATCGTCGGCAGGGCGTTCTTCATCTGGCTCAACCTGAACGAGCTCGGCCGGTTCGGTTCTTTTCACTAGGGGCGCCAGGGGGCGTGGGGAGGTAGCGTGGCAAACCTGCAACGACAGACCGGCATCAGCATCATGGGGCTGATCATCGCCCTGGTAGTCGTCATCTTCATCTCGCTGCTCGGCTTCAAGCTGTTCCCGCCGATCCTCGAGTTCCGCACCCAGAAGGCAGCCATCCAGGCGATCGCGCGCGAGAAGCAGGGCGGCTCGGTGGCCGATATCCGCCGCGCCTGGGATACCCGCGGTGCGATCGACGACTTCGCGCTGAAGGCGTCGGACCTGGAAGTCACCAAGCAGGGCAACCAGGTGGTGATCTCCTTCGCCTACCGCAAGGAAGTGCCGCTTTTCGCCAACACCGGCCTGTACATCGACTTCGCGGCGAGCTCCAGCGAGTAGTGGCGACGGCGCGGCACGCGGCGCTCGCCGGCCGCCTCGGCCACCGCTTCGCCTCGCCCGCGCTCCTCGAGCAGGCGCTGACGCACCGCAGTCGCGGCGCCCCCAACAATGAGCGGCTGGAATTTCTCGGCGACGGCGTGCTCGGCTGCATCGTCGCCGACGAGCTGTACGCGCGCTTCCCGCACCTGCCGGAGGGCAAGCTCACCCGCATGCGCGCGGGCCTGGTGCGCGAGGAGGCGCTCGCCGAAGTCGGCGAGCAGCTGGGCCTGCGCGAGCTGTTGAGCGTGGGCACCGCGACGCCGGTCACGCCCTCGATCCTCGCCGACGCCGTCGAAGCGGTGTTCGGCGCCGTGTTCCTCGACGCCGGCTATTCCGTGGCGCGCGCGGCGGCGCTGGCGGCAATCGCGCCGCTGTTCGAGCGGCTCGACGCGAGCGACCCGGTCAAGGATGCGAAGACGCGGCTGCAGGAGCTGCTGCAGGGGCGCGGCGAGCCGCTTCCCGAGTACCGCCTGCTCAGCCGCAACGGGCCGCCGCACGAGGTCGAGTGTGTCCTGTCCGCGCGCGGCCTGCGCACCAGCGGCAGCGGCACCTCGCGCCAGCGCGCGGAGCAGCAGGCGGCGCAGGCGATGCTGGAGACTCTGGGCGAGTGAGCGGGCACCGCTGCGGCACCGTCGGCCTCGCCGGACGGCCGAACACCGGCAAGTCGAGCCTGCTCAACCGGCTGGTGGGCGAAAAGCTCTCGATCGTGTCGCCGCGCGCGCAGACCACCCGCCACCTCATCATCGGCGTGCTCACGCGGCCCGATTGCCAGTACATCTTCGTCGACGCCCCGGGGCAGCAAAGCCGGCACCGCAGCGCCTTTCACCGCACCCTCAATCGGCGCGCCACCGAGGCGGCGCGCGATTCCGACGTCGCTTTGTTCGTGATCGAGGCGCTGCGCTTCGGGCCCGAGGACCGCGCCGCGCTCGAGCGCATTCCCGAGGGCCAGAAGATAGTCGCGGCCGTGAACAAGATCGACACCGTCAGGAAGGAGCGCGAGCTGATTCCGTTCCTCGACCGCTTGTCGAAGACGCGCGACTTCGCCGCGATGGTGCCGCTCAGCGCGAAGACCGGGCGCAACCTCGGCCGCCTGCTCGAGGCGCTGCGCGAGGCGCTGCCCGAGGGCCCGGCGGCCTATCCGCCTGACCAGCTCACCGACCGCGACGAGCGCTTCTTTGCCGCCGAGCTCCTGCGCGAGAAGCTGTTCGAGGCGATGGGCGAGGAGGTGCCGTACCGCTGCGAGGTGAGCATCGAGAGTTTCCGCCAGGAAGGGCGCCTGCGCCGCATCGAGGCCGTGATCCTGGTCGAGCGCGACAGCCAGAAGGCGATCGTCATCGGCGCGCGCGGCGAGCGCCTGAAGGCGATGGCCAGCGCCGCGCGGCGCGACATGGAGAAGCTCTTCGGCGGCAAGGTGTATCTCGGCACCTGGGTGAAGGTGCGCAAGGCCTGGACCGACGACGCACGCGTCTTGCGGCAGCTGGGCTATGAGTAAAAGGCGCGCCGACCACGAGGAAGGGTATGTGCTGCATACCTACCCCTACAAGGAGACCAGCCTCATCGTCGAGGCCTTTACACGGCGCTTCGGGCGGGTCTCCCTCCTTGCCCGCGGTGCACGGCGGCCACGCTCGGCGATGCGCGGGGTCCTGCTGTCCTTCCAGACGCTCAGCCTGAGCTGGAGTGCCTCGGCGGAGCTCGGCACGCTGGTGCGCGCGGAGTGGGCAGGCGCCCCGCGGCCGCTGCGCGGGCAAGGCCTCATGTGCGGCTTCTATCTGAACGAGCTGCTGCTGCGCCTGCTGGCGCGCGAGGATCCGCACGAGGTCCTGTTCGACTACTACGGCGCCTCGCTCGAGCGGCTGTCGGCTGGAGCGGACCTGCCGGCCTCCTTGAGAAGCTTCGAAAAGCGCATGCTCGCCGAGCTCGGGTATGCTCCCCTGCTCGACCGCGACGCGGCGAGCCGGCCGATCGATCCGACGGCGCGCTACGTCTACGAGCCGGAGCGCGGACCGATGCCCCTGAGGAATGCCAGCCCCGACCAGGCGAGCGTGAGCGGCCAGACGCTGCTCGACGTCGCCGCCGACGAGTACGCGCGGCCGGAGACGCGCGACGAGGCGCGCGCGCTGATGCGCGCGCTGATCGCGCAACGGCTGCACGGCCAGGAGCTGCACACCCGCACGGTGCTGAAGGACCTGAGCGA
>DASXKY010000047.1:0-10948 GCA_036496555.1 Burkholderiales bacterium
ACCACCGAGGAAGAAGGCATCGGCCTCGCCGCGGGCGCGTGGCTCGGCGGCGCGCGCAGCGTCCTTCTGATGCAGTCGAGCGGCGTCGGCAATACCGTCAACGTGCTCGGCCTGCTCAAGACCTGCAGCTTTCCGCTGACGATGATCGTCACCATGCGCGGCGAGGCGGGCGAGTTCAATTCCTGGCAGGTGCCGATGGGCGAGGGCACGCAGGCCGCGTTCGAAACGATGGGCGTGCGCGTGAGCCGCGCCTCGAGCGCGGCGCAAGTCGCGTCGCGGGTCGCGACGGCGCTGAACAGCGGCGAGGCGTGCGCGGTGCTCATCTCGCAGAAGGTGATCGGCATCAAGAGCTTCCAGGACCAGACCAGCCAGTGAAGCTCCATCGCCGCGACGTCGTGGAGAAGCTGCTGGAGAAGAGAGGCGATCTTCTGGTCGTCGCCGGCCTGGGTTCCACGACGTGGGACATTACCGCCGCGGGCGACCACCCGCTCAGCTTCCCGACCTGGGGCGCGATGGGCCAGGCAGCGATGATCGGCCTTGGTCTCGCGCTCGCGCAGCCCAAGCGCCGCGTGCTGGTGATCACCGGCGACGGCGAGATGCTGATGGGCCTCGGCTCGCTCGCGACCATCGGCGTGCAGAAGCCGAAGAACCTCATCGTGGTTGTGATCGACAACGAGCGCTACGGCGAGACCGGCATGCAACGCACGCACACCGCCAACGGCATCAACCTCGCCGCTGTGGCGAAAGCTTGCGGCTTCAAGACCTCGAAGGTGATCTCAAAGAACACCTCTGTGCGGGACCTGATTCACAAGTCGGCGGGACCGCACTTTCTGCAGATCAAGGTCGTCGCGGAGAAACTGCCTCTCGTCCTGCCGCCGCAGGACGGCGTGCTGCTCAAGGATCGCTTTCGCCGCGCGCTGGGCGTCTAGGTCCGTACCTTCACCAGCTTCAAGCGGCCCGAGGCGCCCGCTTTGATCGTGACGGCGGCTTTCGGGCAGTCGAAGCGGTCGGCGACGAGGGCTACGAGCTCGGCGTTGGCCTTCCCGTCCACTGGCGGTGACTTGACCTTTGCCACCCACGTGCCGTCGGCGATCTGTTCGAGCGACGAGATGGCCGCGCGCGGCTTGACCCTGACCTGCAGGACGAGCGCCGCCAACGCCTAGCCGAGGTGCTTGCGGAAGAAGTCGAGCGTGCGCTCGCGCGCCGTCTGCGCC
Organism: Burkholderiales bacterium; assembly: GCA_036496555.1. Taxonomy (GTDB): domain Bacteria; phylum Pseudomonadota; class Gammaproteobacteria; order Burkholderiales; family SG8-39; genus SCGC-AG-212-J23. Next base: position 1,215 of record DASXKY010000047.1, read on the forward strand.
TGGCCCGCGTTGAAGGAGCCGCGCGCGTCGCAGTTGAAGCCGTGGCCGGCGCCGGCGTAGTAGTGAGCCTCGATCTCGGGGTGGGCCTTGGCGATCGCCTTCGCCTGGTCGAGGGTCGGCGACTGGTCCTGCTCGCCGAAGTGCGCCATCACCGGCACCTTAGGTTTCTCGTTGACGAAGTTCGGCATGCCGCCGCCGTAGTACGGGATCGAGGCGGCGAGGCCGTTCGCGCGCGCGGCGGCCACCCAGGCCACCGTTCCGCCGTAGCACCAGCCGACGATGCCGACCTTGCCCGCTTTCTTCGCTTCGTCGATCGCTGCCTGGACGTCGGCCATGGTGTTCTTCCAGTCGAGCTTCTGCATCATGCCGATGCCGGCCTGGATTTCGGGCTGCGAGTACCCGGTGTCGTAGCCCTTCTGCAGCCGGTCGAACAGCGCCGGCGCGACGGCGACATAGCCGTCCTTCGCGTAGCCGTCGGCTTGCGCCTTGATGTGGCTGTTGACGCCGAAGATTTCCTGGATCACCACCACTGCGCCGCGCGGCTTGCCGGCCGGATCCGCGCGGTACGCGGCGAGCTTGTGCCCGTCGGCGGCGGTGAGCTCGATCATCTTGCCCATGGGGACTGCCTCCTCTTCGATAGAATCGCCGATTATGAAGAAGAAGCGGGAAGATTTGTTTCGACTTGCGAGCGAGGCGCTGCGCTGCGCCGGCGCCCACGAGCGCATGGCCGAGACCACCGCCGAGCATCTGGTGCGGGCCGAGGAGCAGGGCCTGCCCACCCACGGCATGTCGCGGGTCCCGTTCTATTGCGCGATGCTGAAGAACGGCCGCGCCGACGGCGCCGCCCGCCCGCGTCTGGTTGCCGACAAGGGCGCGGTGTGCCTGATCGACAACGCCGACGGGCTGCCTTACGAGTCGACCGCCTGGGCGCTAGAGCAGGTGATCCAGCGCGCGCGCCGCAACGGCATCGCGTTCGCCGGCATCCGCAACAGTGCCCACATAGGCGTGCTCGGCATCCACGTCCTCGAGATTGCCGCGCAGGGCCTGGTCGGCATCGCCTTCACGAATTCGCCGGCGGCGATCCCGCCCTGGGGCGGCAAGAAGGCGCTGTTCGGCACCGATCCGGTTGCGTTCGCTTTCCCGCGCCAGGACGCCGATCCGATCGTGGTCGACCTCGCGCTCACTACGGTGACGCGCGGGCGGATCATGGTCGCCATGCAGAAGGGGGAGAAGATCCCCGAGGGCTGGGCGCTCGACCGCCACGGCAAGCCGACCACCGATCCGAAGGAGGCGATCGAGGCGGGCAGCCTGTTTCCGATGGGCGGAGCGAAGGGCGCGACGCTCGCGCTCGCCTTCGAGCTGATCTGCGCCGCGCTCACCGGCGCGGCGATCGGGCCAGAGGCCGACTCGTTCTTCTCCGAGCAGGGCAACAAGCCGCGCATCGGGCAGGCGTTCCTCGCCATCGACCCGGGCGCGCTCGCCGGCCGCGAGAAGTATCTCGAGCGCGTGGAGACCGTGGTGCGCACGATGCTCGCCGACCAAGGCGTGCGCCTGCCCGGCTCGAAGCGCTTCGGCACGCAGAAACGCCTGCGCGCCGAAGGCATCGAGATTCCCGACGACCTGCTCGGCAAGATCGAGAAGCTGTGTACGACGTAACCGTCGATTTCCCCAGGATGAAGGTCGCCGTGAAGACGCGCGACGGCAAGGTCGTGGAGATTCGCTACCTGCCGCCGGCGGCAGAGGGAATTCCTGCAAGAAACGAGCTGGCGGAGGAGGCAGCGCGACAGCTCACGCGCTATCGCGAGAATCCGGACACCGTCTTCGACCTTCCGCTGCTAGTCGAGGGCACGCCGCTGCAGCGCGCTGTCTGGCAGTCGATGTGCGAGATTCCGCGAGGCAAAACGCGCACATACGGCGACCTTGCGCGCGAGCTGGAAGCGGCGCATTTGGCCACACCTCGCGTCATCGGGCAGTGCTGCGGCGACAACCGGCTGCCCATCGTCATTCCCTGCCATCGGGTGGTCGCCGCCGACGGCATCGGCGGCTTCTCGCATACCACCGAGGGCTATCTGATCGAGGTCAAGCGTTGGCTGCTCGCTCACGAGATCGGTCCGGAAGAGTTCGCGCTCAGCCCCTGAGCCCGGCGGTCCTGGACGCGTTCTGCGACGCGCTCTGGCTCGAGGACGGCCTGTCGAAGAACACCATCGCCTCGTATCGCACCGATCTTCTGCAGCTTTTTGGTTTTCTGAAAAATAAGGACCTCGCCCAGGTCGCGGAAGCGGATCTGTTCGCCTTCCTCGCTTCCCGGAAGGGAAAGGCGTCGAGCCAGGCGAGAATGGTCTCGACCCTGAAGCGCTTCTATCAGTATTGCCTGCGCGAGCGGCGCATCGGCGTCGATCCGACGCTCAAGCTCGATCCCCCCAAGCGCGCGCCGCGCTTTCCGAAGAGCCTGTCGGAAGACGACGTCGAGGCGTTGCTCGCTGCGCCCGACACCGGCACCGAGCTCGGCCTGCGCGACCGCGCGATGCTGGAGACGCTCTACGCCACCGGCCTGCGCGTCTCCGAGCTCGTTGGCCTGAAGACTTTCGAGGTGAACCTCGGTGCGGGCGTGGTGCGCGTGATGGGCAAAGGCTCGAAGGAGCGCCTGGTGCCGCTGGGCGAGGAAGCCGTCGACTGGATCACGAAATACATGAAGGCGCGAAAAAAAGCCTCCAACACCCTTTTCATCACCGCGCGCGGCACGGGCATGACGCGGCAGGCGTTCTGGCAGTTGATCGGCCGCTATGGCCGGCGAGCGATTCCCGCCAAGCGGATCTCGCCGCACACGCTGCGGCATGCCTTCGCCACGCACCTCATCAACCACGGCGCCGACCTGCGCGTGGTGCAGATGCTGCTCGGCCATGCCGACATTTCGACCACGCAGATCTACACCCACGTAGCCCGCGAGCGGCTGAAGGCGCTGCACGCGAAGCATCATCCGCGTGGCTAACCGATGGCAGACACCCCGGCGACGGTCTTTCTTAAGGCGAACCAGGTCGCCTTCACCGCGCACGAGTACAAGTACGTCGAACACGGCGGCACCGAAGTGTCGGCGGGCTCGCTCGGCGTTCCCGAGCACGAGGTGGTGAAGACGCTGGTCATGCAGGACGAGGTGGCCAAGCCGCTCATCGTCCTCATGCACGGCGACCGCAAGGTCTCGACCAAGAACCTGGCGCGCCAAGCGGGAGTGAAGCGCATCGAGCCCTGCAAGCCGGAGGCGGCGCAGCGCCACTCGGGCTATCAGGTCGGCGGCACCTCGCCGTTCGGCACACGCAAGAAGCTGCCGGTGTACATGGAGCGCTCGATCCTCGGGCTGCCGGCGATCTACATCAACGGCGGCCGGCGCGGCTTTCTGGTCAGGATTGCACCGAACGAGATTGTTCGAACCCTGCAGCCGCAACTGGTCGACGTGGCTCTCGAAGACTAGCTCTTGCGCCGCTCGATGGTCACGCCGACGAACTTCGCGTTCGGCAGGATGCCGATCTTCGCCACGCTCACCTTCGCCCACGGCGCGCCGAACTCGTCGAGCAGCAGCCGCGCGACGCGCTCGGCGAGGGTCTCGACCAGGCGCCAGTGGCCGCTTGCGGCGAGCGCGGCGATCTTCAGGGAGACCTGCTCGTAGTCGATGGTGTCGGCGACCCTGTCGGTGCGGAATACCGCATCGCCGGGCAGGCCGATGTCGAGGTCAATCGACAGCGTCTGCTTCGCGTGCAGCTCGCGCTTGTGAATGCCGATCGATGCTTCGATGCGCAGGTCGCGGACGAGAATGGCATCCATGTTCCGCCCGATTATAGAATCCACCCGATGCAGATAGCACTGACGGCGGTTCTAGCATACCTGTTGGGCTCGGTGTCGTTCGCCATCGTCGTGAGCAAGTTGATGCGCCTGCCCGATCCTCGCAGCTACGGCTCGAAGAATCCCGGCGCCACTAACGTACTGCGCACCGGCCGGAAGGCAGCCGCGGTGCTTACGCTCGCCGGCGACGCCGGCAAGGGCTGGCTCGCGGTCTGGCTCGCGCAGGTCCTGACCGGGGACGCGCTCGCCGTCGCCGTGGCCGGCCTGGCGGCGTTCCTCGGCCACCTCTATCCGGCGTTTTACCGCTTCCAGGGCGGCAAGGGCGTCGCCACGGCCGCGGGTGCCCTTCTTGGCTTCAGTGTCTGGCTTGGCGCCGGCGCGCTGGTGACTTGGGCCGTCGTCGCCGCTTTCTTCCGCTTCGCCTCGCTCGCCTCGATCGTGGCGGCGCTCTTCGCCGCTTTCTATGCCTGGTGGCTGTTCGGCGTGCAGCCTCTGACGGGTGCGGTGCTAGCGATGAGCGCGCTGCTAGTCTGGCGCCACCGCGAGAACATCAGGCGCCTCGCCGCCGGCACGGAGTCGAAGCTCGGCGCGTCGAAGCCTACGCCGCCGCCAGATCCCAACGCGGCTTGACGCTGAAACCGAGGCTTTCGGCGCCGCTTCTGGCCTGCTCGAAGCGAAGCGCAGCGGCGAGCGCGATCATCGCGCCATTGTCAGTGCACAGCTCGGGCTCGGGATAGAAGACGCGGAAGCGGCTCGACGCCGCCCTGCCATCGAGCGCGGCGCGCAACTGCCGGTTGGCGCCGACGCCGCCCGCCACGACGAGGCGGGAGAGCCCGGTCCGCTCCATTGCGCGGACGCACTTGGCCACCAGCACGTCCACCACCGCGTCGACGAAGGCGCGTGCGAGGTCGGCGTGCGCCGGGTTCTGGTTCTTCAGCGTCGTCAGGACTGCGGTCTTCAGGCCGGAGAAGCTGAAGTCGAGATCGGCGCTGTCGATCATGGGGCGCGGCAGCTTGTAGCGTCCCGGAGTCCCCGAGTCCGCCAGCCGCGACAAAGCCGGGCCGCCCGGATACCCGAGTCCCAGCAGCTTGGCGGTCTTGTCGAAGGCCTCGCCCGCGGCGTCGTCCTGCGTCTCGCCGAGCAGCGCGTAGCGCCCGACGCCGTCGACTCGCATGAGCTGCGTGTGGCCGCCCGACACCAGCAGCGCAACGAACGGGAATGCCGGCGGCTCGGCGGAAAGCAGCGGCGAGAGCAGGTGGCCTTCCAAATGGTGGATGCCGACGACCGGCAGGGCGAGCGCCGCAGCCAGTCCGTGCGCGAACGCCGCTCCGGCGAGGAGCGCCCCTGCGAGTCCCGGTCCCTCGGTGTAGCCGATGCCCGCCAATTCGCCGAATTTCCGGCCGCAACGCTCGAGCACGCCGCGTGTGAGCGGCACGAGGCGCCGAATGTGGTCCCGGGACGCGAGCTCGGGCACCACCCCGCCGTAGGCGTCGTGCATCGCGACCTGCGAATGCACGGCATGCGCGAGCAGCCGCAGGGCTTTCCGGTCGTACAGGGCGACGCCCGTTTCGTCGCAGGAAGTCTCGATGCCGAGGATCAGCATAGGCGGATTTTGATATACAATTCAGCCCCTTTCGAGCCTGGGTGCTATGCCGACAGTTCGCGTCAAGGAAAACGAGCCGTTCGAGGTGGCGATGCGCCGCTTCAAGCGGACAGTGGAGAAGACGGGCCTGCTCACCGAGCTGCGCGCCCGCGAGTATTACGAGAAACCCACCGCCGAGCGCAAGCGCAAGCTTGCCGCCGCCGTAAAGCGCCACCACAAGCGCCTGCGCAGCCAGATGCTGCCGCAGAAGCTGTACTAGCAGATCAGTCTCAAGCAAAAAATCACCGAGGACATGAAGGCGGCGATGCGCGCCAAGGACAGCGCGCGCCTATCCGCGATCCGGTTGATTTTGTCGGGCATAAAACAAAGAGAAGTTGACGAGCGCATCGAGCTCGCCGACGCCGACGTCGTTTCGGTGATCGAAAAGATGATCAAGCAGCGACGCGAGTCGATCGCGCAGTTCGAGAAGGCCTCGCGACACGATTTAGCGGACAAGGAGAAGGCCGAGATCGACGTCCTCTCCGCCTATCTGCCGCAGCAAATGAGCGATGCCGACGTCGACAAGGCGGTCGCCGCCGCGATCGCGGAGGCCGGCGCCACCACCATGAAAGACATGGGGAAAGTGATGGCGCTGCTCAAGCCGCGCCTGGCCGGCAAGGCCGACATGGGAAAGATTTCCGGCCTTCTGAAAGCGAAGCTTTCAGCCTAAACTCCGGGGCGTGATCCCGGATTCGTTCAAGCAGGATCTCCTCAACCGGGTCGACATCGTGGACGTGGTGCAACGCTACGTCCAGCTGAAGAAGGCCGGCGCCAACTTCGTCGGCCTGTGCCCGTTCCACGGCGAGAAGACGCCATCCTTCTCTGTCAGCCCGGCGAAGCAGTTCTACCACTGCTTCGGCTGCCAGAAGCACGGCAACGCCATCGGCTTCATGATGGAGTACGCCGGCATGGGTTACGTAGACGCGATGAAGGACCTCGCCTCCTCGGTCGGCATGCAAGTGCCGGAACAGCAGCCGCGCACGCCCGAAGAGGCCGCGCGCAAGGAGCGTGAAACCGATCTCTACGGGCTGATGGGAAAAGCGATGGAGTTCTACCGCGCCGGGCTGAAGAAGTCGCCGCATGCAATCGAGTACCTGAAAAAGCGCGGTCTGACGGGCGAAATCGCTGCGCGCTTCCGCATTGGCTATGCGCTCGATAACTGGCAGGGCTTAGAGGCCGCGTTCGAGAAGTACGACGACAAGTCGTTGGTGGAATGCGGCCTAGTCATTGTCAACGACGAAGGCAAGCGCTACGACCGGTTTCGCGACCGCGTCATGTTTCCGATCCTCAATACCCGTGGCGCCGTGATCGGTTTTGGCGGCCGGGTGATCGGCGATGGTGAGCCCAAGTACCTTAACTCCCCCGAGACGCCGCTTTTCGAAAAGGGCCGCGAGGTCTATGGGCTGGTCCAGGCGCGCGACGCTATCCGCGCCGCAGGCCGCGTCCTCGTAGTCGAGGGTTACATGGATGTGGTGGCGCTTGCCCAGTTCGACGTCGGCTACGCGGTTGCCACGCTCGGCACCGCCACGACACCGATCCATGTCACCAAGCTTCTGAAGCTTGCCGATGAGCTGGTGTTCTCCTTCGACGGTGATGCCGCGGGCCGCAAGGCTGCATGGCGTGCGCTCGAGGTATGTCTGGCGTTGGCGCCCGACCACAAGCCGGTTCGCTTCTTATTTCTCCCAGATGGAGATGATCCGGATACGTACATAAGGAAGCACGGCAAGGACTTGTTCGAGAAACTCGTGCGCGAAGCACAGCCTCTTTCGCAGTTCCTGCTGAGCGAACTAGGCAGCCAGTCGGACCTCAAGACACCCGAGGGCAGAGCGGGGTTCCTAGCTTTGGCAAAGCCATACGTTCAGAAGCTGACAGCGCCGGCTCTTCGAATTCAGGTCATCAACGCTGTGGCCGAGTTAGGCCAGGTTTCGGACTACGAGATTCGGCAGTTGATGGAAGTGCCGGAGGTTCAGAGGTTTAGGCGCCCGTCGCCTGCCAAGATTAGTTTTTCAACCCACCGCTCCAATGAGTGGAGCCTGCTCTATTCGTTACTTGCGGACTTGCCTATGGTCGTTCACATCGAACCCTCGTTGCTGAGGGGCGACCTGCCGGAGAGTCAGGCCCTTTTGGCGATCAAGGACGTTTATGGAGGCGAAGAACTCTCAATTGGGCAGCTGATTGATCACCTGGAGAGCAGTCCGTCTCTCAACGTCGTCCTCGACGCCAACAGGTATGGTGAAGAGTTGGGGCTGACCGGAGAAGAGGCAAAGTGGGAGTTTCAGGGGGCGCTAGGCAAGTTGGATGTCCTTCGTCGCAAGGTCGAGCTTGAGCGCCTTCTAGGGAGTGGATTACGGTCAAAGGACGAGCTCGCGGCGTACAACGACAAATTAAAAATCTACAACCAGCTTCGAGGCGCGGTGTCTGCCGAGAATCGAAGTCACGCGTAGCCTCGCAGGTGGCAGATTTCTTGCTTGATATTCAAGGGGAAGGAATACGGCGAAGCCCTTGAATGTTTAGCCCTTTGGTACAATCTTAGGTTTTTCGAAGTCGGGCCAGAAAACCGGGGGAAGCAAGGATGCAGAAGCGCAAGTCGAGAGTGAAGAAGGTCGCCGCCGCGAAGAAGAAGGCCGGCGCAGTCAAGCGACTCCGCTCGCACGCCGGCAAGCGTCCGGCGAAGAAGTTGCACGCCAAGGGCGTAGCGCAGGCGCGCAAGCTCAAGGTGATCAAGGCCGCCGTGGCGGCCAAGGCGCCGGCCGCTAAGCTCGATCCGAAAGCCGCCGCCAAGCAGGCGAAGACTCCGGTCAAGAGCGCGAAGCAGGCGCTCGAGCTCCTCGAAGCCAAGGTCAACGAAGTCAAAGCCAAGGGCAAGGGCGGCCGCGGCGGTCGCCGCGGCAAGGAAGCCTGGCTGATCCCTGCAGAGCTGCCGAAGGAAGACGCCGAGACGCGCCGCACGCGCCTTAAGAACCTGATCAAGCTAGGCAAGGAGCGCGGCTTCCTCACGTACTCCGAGATCAACGATCACCTGCCCGACGACCTGGTCGACGCCGAGCAGATCGAAGCGATCATCTCTACGTTCGGCGACATGGGCATCCAGGTCTACGACCAAGCGCCCGACCAGGAGACGCTGCTCATCGCTTCGGACGCCGCGCCCGTGGCGCAGCCCGACGAGGATGTCGAGGAGCAGGCCGAGGCCGCGCTCTCGACAGTGGATTCGGAATTCGGCCGCACCACCGACCCGGTGCGCATGTACATGCGCGAGATGGGCTCGGTCGAGCTGCTGACGCGCGAGGGCGAGATCGAGATCGCCAAGCGCATCGAAGACGGCCTGCGCCACATGATCCAGGCGATCAGCGCCTGCCCGACCACCATCAAGGAGATCCTCGACCTCGCCGACAAGGTGGAGAAGGACGAGATGCGCATCGACGAAGTGGTCGATGGGCTGATCGACCCCAACGCCAAGGAAGACTTCGACCCGAAGAAGGCGGCCGAGCCCTCCCCCGAGGAGGAAGAGGCGCAGATCGAGGAAGAAGAGGGCGAGGACGAGGAAGCGGCCGAAGCCGCACAATCGGCCAGCATGCTGAAGCTGAAGGGCGAGGCGGGTGAGAAGTTCGCGCGCATCCGGCGCCTGTTCGAGAAGGCCGGCAAGGTCCTGGAGAGCAAGGGCTCCAAGGACAAGGACTACCTGCGCGTGCGCGAGCAGGTCCTGAGCGAGCTGATGACCATCCGCTTCACCGCGCGCACCGTCGAGCGGCTTTCCGACAGCGTGCGCAGCCTGGTCGACGAGGTGCGCCGATACGAGCGCGCCATCCACGACGTGAGCGTCGAGAAGGCGCAGATGCCGCGCCCGCACTTCATCAAGGTGTTCGCCGGCACGGAGGGCTCCAAGCGCTGGCTGACCGCCGAGGTCAACTCGGACCAGCCCTGGAGCGAGCAGATGAGGCGCGTCGAGCCCTCGATCCTCGAGCTGCTGGGGAAGATCCAGGCCGTCCAGCAGAAGATCGGCATCCCGATCAAGGATCTCAAGGACATCAACAAGCAGATGTCCACCGGCGAGGCGAAGGCGCGCCGCGCCAAGCGCGAGATGACCGAGGCCAACCTGCGCCTGGTAATCTCGATCGCAAAGAAGTACACCAACCGCGGCCTGCAGTTCCTCGACCTGATCCAGGAAGGCAACATCGGCCTGATGAAGGCGGTGGACAAGTTCGAATACCGCCGCGGCTACAAGTTCTCGACCTACGCCACCTGGTGGATCCGGCAGGCC
>DASXKY010000048.1:0-4704 GCA_036496555.1 Burkholderiales bacterium
GCGCGAAGGCCATCTCATCCCGGTCGTGTTCACCTCGGCGAAGACCGGCGCCGGCATCGCCGAGCTGCTCGAGGTGATCATCAAGCTGCTGCCCAATCCGACCGAGGGCAACCCGCCCGCCTATGTCTCGGTGCCCGCGGCGGGCGGCGAGGCGACCGACCTGCAGCCGGTGCCCGATCCTGGCCGCCATGTGCTCGCGCACGTCTTCAAGATCGAGATCGATCCCTACATCGGCAGGCTGGCGGTGTTCCGCGTGCACCAGGGCCGCGTCACGCCGGGCACCCAGCTCTACATCGGCGAGGGGAGGAAGCCCGTCAAGGCAGGCCACCTGTACCAGCTGCGCGGCAAGCACCAGATCGAGGTGAACGAAGGCCTGCCCGGCGACATCCTGGCGGTGACCAAGATCGACGACATCCAGTTCGACCACATCCTGCACGACTCGCCATCCGACGCGCAGGTCCACGCGCGCGCGCTCGAGCTGCCGACCTCGGTGTTCGGCCTCGCGGTGCTGCCAAGGAAGCGCGGCGACGAGCAGAAGGTGTCCGACGTGCTGCACAAGATCATGGCCGAGGACCCGTGCTTCCGCCTCGAGCACAACCTGCAGGCGAACGAGACGGTGATGCGGGGCCTCGGCGAGATGCATCTGAAAACGGTGCTCGAGAAAATGTCCTCGCAGTACAAGCTCGAGCTCGACACGCGGCCGCCGTCGATCCCGTTCCGCGAGACCATCGCCGCGCGCGCCGACGGCCACAGCCGCCACAAGAAGCAGACTGGCGGCGCCGGCCAGTTCGGCGAGGTGTTCCTCAAGGTCGAGCCGCTGCCGCGCGGCAAGGGTTTCGAGTTCGTCGACAGCGTGAAGGGCGGCGCGATCCCGAACCAGTTCATCCCGGCGGTGGAGAAAGGCGTGCGCGGCGTGCTCGACTCCGGCTTCCTCGCCGGCTATCCGCTGCAGGACGTGCGCGTAACGGTGTACGACGGCAAGCACCACCCGGTCGACTCGAAGGAAGTGGCGTTCGTCTCCGCCGGGCGCAAGGCGTTCCTCGATGCGCTCGGCAAGGCGCGGCCGATCCTGCTCGAGCCGATCGTCAACGTCGAGATCACCGCGCCCGAGACCAAGATGGGTGACGTCGCCGGCGAGCTCTCGGGCCACCGCGGCCACATCAAGGGCTCGGACGCGCCGCGGCCCGGCACGGTGCAAATCTCGGCGCAGGCGCCGCTCTCCGAGCTCGAGCATTTCCCGGCGCGGCTGAAATCGCTCACCGCGGGGCACGGCTCCTACAGCATGGAGTTCAGCCACTACGAGCCGGCGCCGGTCCAGCTCACGCAAAAGCTGGTCGCCGCGCACCGGCCGGCGGCGCACGCAGAAGACTGAAAGGGAGTCCATGCACTACGTCCGTACCGGGAGCGGTACGCCGCCGCTCGTGTTCGTGCACGGCTTCGCCTGCTCGAGCGACGATTGGGGTTTACAAATAGCGGAACTGAAAAAGCGGTTCGAGATCGTCGCTTGTGATTTGCGCGGGCACGGCCAGACGCCGGGCCGGCCGCAGGAATGCACGATCGAGAATTTCGGTGGCGATGTGGCCGCCCTGCTTTCTCTTTTAGATTTAGACAAAAGCTTTTTAGTGGGTCATAGCATGGGGTGCAGAGTGGTGCTCGAGGCGGCGCGCGTGGCGCCAGAGCGCATCGGCGGGCTGGTGCTGATCGACGGCAGCCGCACCGGTTGGGGCGATCCGGTGGCGGACGAGGCCGCCGCGCGCGCCGCGGTGGCGAAGTCCGGCTATCCGGCGTTCGCCGAGAACCTGTTCCGGCAGATGTTCTTCGCGCCCTCGGCGCTCGCCGATGCGATCGTCGCGCGCGCGCTCAAGCAGAGCCTGCAGTTCGGCCCGCTCCTCTGGCCGGCGATGGCGCGCTGGGACGCGGCGACGATGGACGCCGCGCTCGCCGCCGTGCGCGTGCCGGTGCTCGTGATCCAGAGCACCACGCGCAACGCCGAGCTCAAGCGCACGATGCTGAAGGCGGGCGAGAGCTCGCCTTACCTCGATCTGCTGAAGAAGGGCCTGAAGAACGCGCGCGTCGAGGTGGTGCCGGAGACCGGGCACTTCACCATGCTCGAAGCTGCCGAGCGCGTGAACCGCCTGATCAGCGGCTTTGCAGCAGGCGGTCGATGAAGCGGTGGACCTTCAGCGCCTCGGCGCCGCTCACGCGCGGCTCGCGGTCCTGCTCGATGGCGTAGAGGAAGTCGGCCAGCACGCCGCGGTGCCAGTCGTGCGGGAAGGCCATCGGATCGGCGCCGGTGCCGCCCCCGCCGCCATCGGTCGAGAACTGGATCGAAGGCTTGTCGTGGAAGTCGACCTGCAGGAAGGTGCCCTCGAGCGACGCCGTGCCTTGGGTGCCGATCAGTTCGATGCGCTCGGGAAAGCCCGGATATGCCGTGGTCGTCGCATGGACGACGCCCAGCGCACCGCTCTGGAACTGCACCGCGGCGCAGGCGAGGTCTTCGGTCTCCATGCGGTGCGCCGGGGTGGTGGTGGTGAAGCTCTTCACTTCCTGCGGCTCGCCGGCGTATGAGAGAAACAGGTCGAGCGTGTGGATGCCCTGCGTGAGGAGCACGCCGCCGCCGTCGCGCGCGCGCGTGCCGCGCCCCGGCTGGTCGTAATAGCTCTGTGGCCGCCAGTTCGGCACCATCGCCGACGCCGAGACGATCTTGCCGAGTTGCGGCAGCAAGTCGTGCAACCGCTCTGCAGCGGGGCGAAAGCGGTGCTGCAGGACCACGCCGAGCTTCAGTTTTTTTTCGGCGAAAATGTTTACGAGACGTTCTGCGCGCGCCGTGGAGATCTCGACCGGCTTTTCCAGAAGCACGTGCTTCCCAGCCGCGGCGCATTCCTCGGCGATCTCGAGGTGCGTATTGGGCGGCGTGAGGATCAGCACCGCGTCGACGGCGGGATCGTCGAGGATCTGCTCGAAACGCTCGGCCTGCGGGAACGGGAAGCGCTCGGCGAATTTCGCGCGCCGCTCGGCGCTGGGGCTGAAGGCGTAGGCGACCTGGACGCGCGCCTTCAGGTCGAGCAGGCTTTTCGCGTGGGGCGTGACGGCCATGCCGAGGCCGACGATCCCCACCCTAATAACCATAGAGCTCCGCAGCGTTGTCGACCAGCATGCGGTGCCGGTCCTTCTCGTTCGGCGCCCAGTCGGCGACGAGATCGAGCAACGCCTGGTCGTCGGGCGGCGCGGGCTTGCGGTTGCCCGGGTGCGGCCAGTTCGAGGCCCACAGCATGCGCTCGGGCGCGTGCTTCACAAGGGCGCGTGCGAGGATCGAGACGTCCTCGTATTTCGGGGCTCCGGTCTTGGAGGTCTCGTACGGCGCGGACAGCTTGACCCAGCAGCGCCCCGTGTCGACGAGGCGCAGCAGGGACTTGAACGCCTCGTGATCGGGCTTCACGGGCTCCATGTACTTGCCGGTGTGGTCGATCACGAACTTGCCGGGCAGGCGCTTGATCTGCGCTTCGTATTTCGGCAGGTTGCGGCCGTCGAGCTGGATGTTGGCGTGCCAGCCGAACGGGTGCACGCGCGCCACGACCGCGTCCATGACGTCGAAGTGCAGCATGCCGCCCGGGAAGGTCATGATGCGCACCGCGACGATGCCGGCCTCGGTGAGCCGCTCGAGCTCGGCATCCTTCACGTCCGCCTTGACCACCGCGACGCCCTTGGCGGCGCTTCCGAGCTTCTTTATCGAGGCGACCGTCAGGCTGTTATCGTCGGCATAGGCGTTCGGCTGCACTATGACGACGCGCTCCAGGCCGAGCTTCTTCTGCAGCGCCTGGTAGGCCGGCAGGTCGAAATGTCCCGGCATGAAGGCGCCGGCCGCGACCGGCAGCTTCTCGTCGTAGAAGTGCATGTGCGTATCGCAGGTGCCCTTGGGCGCTTTCATTTGTTCCTCCGCTTCCTCGCCGGCGCGCCTTTCACCGTTTTGGCCGGCGCGGCCGGGTTCGGCACTTCCTCGACCGCGCAGAAAACCCCGCCCTGGTACATCTCGGCGACGGCATCGCCGCCGGGCTTTTCATTGCGCAGCACTTCCGCCGCCCAGACCTCGGCGTCATCCTGCGGCTGGTAACCCAGCCGGTAGGCATTCGAGTTGTCGTACCAGGCGCGCTTGTTGCGCGAGATGCCGTAGACGATCTCGAACTTGATGCCGGGCTTGTCGATGCCGATCGAAACCAGCTGGGCGATGTCGCGCGGGCTGATCCAGATCGAGAGCCGCCGCTTGTCGATCGGCTTGGGGTTCACGTTGCCGATGCGGATCATGTACATCTCCATGCCGTACTTGTCGGCGTAGAGGCTGCCGAGCGCTTCGCCGAACACCTTCGACACGCCGTAGCGGCCATCGGGCTTTGGATAGACGCGGTGATCGATGGTCTGGTCGCGGCGGTAGAAGCCTACAGCGTGATTGCTGGTCGGGAAGACGACCCGCTTCACGCCGTTGCGCCGCGCGGCCTCGAAGATGTTGTAGCAGCCGATGATGTTCGCCTGCAGGATGCCTTCCCACGGGCCTTCGACCGAGTAGCCGCCGAGGTGCACGATCGCGTCGACGCCCTTGGTGATCTTCAGCGCGTCGGCCATCTTCGATACGTCGGCGCGGATGAATTTTTCGCCCTTTTCTTTTTTCAAATCTCTTTTGTCGGAGACAACAAGGCGATACTTGCCGGC
>DASXKY010000049.1:0-1566 GCA_036496555.1 Burkholderiales bacterium
TCTGCGCCGACGCGCTCGCGAAGTTGTCGAACATGAGCTGCACCCGGCCGGCGACCAGGTCCTGCATCGCGGGCGCCGCGCCCTTGTACGGCACGTGCACCATCTTCACGCCGGCCATCGCGTCGAAGAGCTCGCCGGCGAGGTGGCCGGCGAGGCCGATGCCGGGCGTGGAGAAGTCGACCTTGCTCGTGCGCGCGAGCTGCTCGAGGTCCTTCATGCTGTTCACGCCGGCGAGGTCGGGATGGCGCACCACCACCGTCGCGCTGATGCCGGCGTTTGTGACCGGCGCGAAGTCCTTGAACGGGTCGTAGCCGATGTTCTTGTACAGGCTCGGGTTGCACATGAAGCCCGAGGTGGCGAGGAGGATCGTGTAGCCGTCGGGCGCCGCCCGCGCCACGAACGCGGTGCCGATGTTGCCCGCCGCGCCGGCGCGATTTTCGATGACCAGCGCCTCGCCCCACACCTCGGTGAGCTTGGCGCCCAGCTGTCGCGCGACGATGTCGGCGGGCCCGCCCGCCGGGAACGGCACCACCATGCGCACGGGCTTGGTGGGATAGGTCTGGGCGAATGACGCGGCGGCCCAGAGCACCGCAATGAAAAGGAAGATTCGTTTCACGTGATCAGGTCCTGTGCAATTTCGGAAATGTTGCGAACGCCGCAGAGCTGCATCGTGCGCACGAGCTCGGTGGCGAGGATCTCAAGGGCGCGGAGCGCGCCCGCTTCGCCGCCTGCCATCGCGCCGAAAAGCGTGGCGCGACCGGTGAGCACCGCCTGCGCGCCGAGCGCGCGGGCCTTGAGGAGGTCGCCGCCGCGGCGGACGCCACCATCGAGCAAGACGGTGATTTTCTTCCCAACTGAACTACTGATGGCTGGAAGAGCATCGAGGGTCGCCACCGCTCCATCCAGCTGCCGCCCGCCGTGGTTCGAGACCACGATACCGTCGCAGCCGATCGAGACCGCGCGCTCGGCGTCGTCGGGCCGCTCGACGCCCTTCAGCAGCAGCTTGCCCGGCCACTGGTCGCGCAGCTGCTTGATGTATTCCCAGTTGAGGCCCGCGTCCATCTCACGCCCCACCGCGGTGACGATGTCGGTGCCGGCCGGCGTGCTGAACGGATAGCCGTCGAGGTTCGCCATGCCGGGGAGCCCGCTGCGCATGATGTCGAGCAGCCACGCCGGCTTGAACATCACGTCGCGCGAGTTCTTCCAGCTCGGCGAGTACGGGGTGTGGAAGCCGTTGCGCGGGTCGCGCTCGCGCTTGCCCGACACCGGCAGGTCGACGGTGACCAGCACGGCTTCATAGCCCGAGTTCCTGGCTCTGAGGACGAGATTTTTTCTGAATTCGAGATTGCGGACTGCGTACAGCTGGAACCACAGGCGCCCGCCGACCTCCTGCGCCACGCGCTCGATGCTGAACGCCGAAGGCGTCGCCATCGTGAAAGGCACGCCGCATGCCTTTGCCGCGCGCGCGAGGATCAGCTCGGCGCCCGGGCGGCCGGCGCTGATGCCGCCAGTGGGTGCGATCGCGAGCGGCAGCGCGGAGGGTTTGCCGAAGATCTCCGTCTTCGT
>DASXKY010000050.1:0-27952 GCA_036496555.1 Burkholderiales bacterium
CTCTACGACCTGCGCAACCTGTTCCAGATCAACGTCGAGGAAGGCCGCCATCTGTGGGCAATGGTCTACCTCCTGCACGCCTACTTCGGCCGCGACGGCCGCGAGGAAGCCGAGGAGCTGCTCACGCGCCACTCGGGCGACGCCGACAAGCCGCGTATCCTCACCACCTTCAACGAGCCGATTTCCGACTGGCTGTCGCTCTACTGCTTCACCTATTTCACCGACCGCGACGGCAAGTACCAGCTGAAGAGCCTGGCCGAGAGCGCATTCGACCCGCTCTCGCGTACCTGCCGCTTCATGCTCACCGAGGAAGCCCACCACATGTTCGTCGGCGAGACCGGCCTCGGCCGGGTGGTGAAGCGCACGCTGGAAGTGATGAAGGAGATCGGCTCCGACGACCCGGCGAAGGTGCGTGCGGCGGGCGCGGTCGATCTGCCGCTGCTGCAGAAGTACCTCAACTTCTGGTGCTCCTCCTCGCTCGATCTTTTCGGCAACGAGATCTCCTCGAACTCGGCCGCCAACTTCGCCAACGGCCTGAAGGGCCGCCCGGACGAGTCACAGTACGAGGACCACGTGCTTCGTTCATCGGTTTTTGAAATGAATACCCCGACCGGAAAAGAACGGGTTCCGCTGCTCAACGCGCTGAACGAGGTGATGCGCGAGTCCTACCTCAAGGACTGCGAGATCGGCCTCAAGCGCTGGAACCGGCTGATCGAGCGCGCCGGCCACTCGTTCCGCCTCAGCCTTCCCGCCAACAGCTTCCGCCGCTCGATCGGCGCCTGGATGGGCCAGCCGGTGACGCCGGAAGGCAAGCTGATCGCAAAGGATGAATATGAGAAGCGGCTCGGCGAATGGATCCCGTCCGAGGCCGACAAGGCGTTCGTCCACTCGCTGATGAAGCGCGTCGCCGAGCCGGGCAAGATGGCGGGCTGGATCGCCCCGCCCGATCGCGGCATCAACAACCTGCCCGTAGAGTACGAGTACGTCAAAGTCCACTGACTTCCTGAACGAGATGCTGGAGGCCGAGCGCGCGGGAGCCAAGGCGCTCGTCGTCTACATGGGCTCGTTCGAAAGAAATTCGGCAGCCTGGAAAATCCTCCGCGCCATCCAGGCCGACGAGGCGCACAACTGCGCGCTGATCGGCAAGCTGATCGAGAAAGCCGGCGGCGCCTACAGCCACGCCACCGGCAAGTTCTACGACAAGGCGGTCGCGGTGACCGGAGCGCGCGAGCAGCTCGAGTACCTGACGCGCGGGCTAAAATGGGCCGTGACGAAATTCGAAGCGGAGCTGCCGCGCCTCGACCGCGAGGCGCAGGATCTCTTCGGACGCATGCGCGATTCGCACCTGCGCAGCATCGCCACGTGCGAAAGCCTGGTTAAGACGCTTTGAAGCTCGCCTCCCCCGAAATCGCCGTGGAGAAGCGCGGCGACGGCAGCCTGTTGCTGCGCTCGCCGCAGAAGCTCGGCGGCTACGCCCGCTGCGTCACCGAATGGCTCGTCAAATGGTCGGACCAGGCACCGGCCCGGGCCTTCCTCTGCGAGCGGGCGCCGTCGGGCGGCTGGAAGAGCCTGAGCTACCGCGAAGCGTTCGGCGCGGTGCGCCGCGTCGGCCAGTACCTGCTCGACAAGGGCCTCGGCCAGGACAAGCCGGTCGCGATTCTCTCGGACAACAGCATCGATCACGCCCTCCTCGCGCTCGGCGCGATGCACGTCGGCGTGCCGGTGGCGCCGGTGTCGCCGGCCTATTCACTGATGTCGAAGGATTTCGGCAAGCTGAAGATGATCTTCGAGCTGCTGCAGCCGGGCCTCGTCTGGACCGCCGATCCGCAGAAGTTCGGCCCGGCGCTCGCCGCAGTCGGCGCCAAGTCGGCATCGATGCCGGAGATCCTGGAGACGAATCCCGGCTCGACCCAGGAAAGAGAGTTTTTCAAGCTAAAAAAAGAAGATATTGCAAAAATTCTCTTCACCTCCGGCTCGACCGGCACGCCGAAGGGCGTGATCAACACGCACGAGATGCTCTGTGCGAACCAGCAGATGCTCGCGCAGTCCTGGCCCTTCGTCGAGGAACGGCCGCCGGTGGTGGTCGACTGGCTGCCGTGGAACCATACCTTCGGCGGCAATCACAACTTCAACATGGTGCTGCGCAACGGCGGCACGCTGTACATCGACGCCGGCAAGCCGGTGCCGGGCCTCGTCGAACAGACGGCGAAGAACCTCGCCGAGATCGCGCCGACGATGTACTTCAACGTGCCGCGCGGCTACGACCTGCTGCTGCCCTTCCTCGAGCAGGACGAGGCGCTGCGCCGCAATTTCTTCCGCGACCTCGACATGGTGTTCTACGCGGCCGCCGCGCTGCCGCAGAACCTGTGGGATCGCCTGCTCGCCTTGTCAAAGCAGGAACGCAAGCAGCCGGCGATGCTGTCGGCCTGGGGATCGACCGAGACCTCGCCGCTCGCCACTTCGGTGCACTTCCACATGGAGCGCCCCGGCGTGATCGGCCTGCCGGTGGCGGGGTGCGAGCTCAAGCTGGTGCCGGCGGCCGGCAAGCTCGAGGTGCGCGTGCGCGGGCCGCACGTCACGCCGGGCTACTACAAGCGACCCGACCTCACCGCCGGCGCGTTCGACGACGAAGGCTTCTACCGCATCGGCGACGCCGTCAGGTTCGCCGATCCGGCCAACCCGAGCCGCGGCATCGTCTTCGACGGGCGCGTCGCCGAGGACTTCAAGCTCTCCACCGGCACCTGGGTGCACGTCGGCGCGCTGCGCGTGCGCCTGATCGCCGCCGGCGACCCCGTCATCCAGGATGCCGTCATCACCGGCCACGACCGCAACGAGATCGGCGCCTTGGTTTTCTTGAGCCCTGCCGTGAAGGGAATCGACGTCACGGACAAGCTCGTTCAAATCCTCAAGCAATTCTCCGCGGAACCGAGCTCGAACCGCATCTGCCGGCTGATGGTGATGTCCGAGCCGCCCTCCATCGACGCCAACGAGATCACCGACAAGGGCTACATGAACCAGCGCGCGGTGCTGGAGCGCAGATCCGCTCTTGTTGAAAAAATGTATTTGGAAAAAGAGAAAGTCGTTATTTCCTAGCCAGCCCGAGCCAGACGATCGCGCCGACGACGAGGAATGCGCCGGCGATCTGCACCGGTGCGATGCCCTGGCCGAGGATCATCCAGCCTAGGAACAGAAGCGAGATCGGCTCGAAGTTGAGCACCACCGCATAGCTCGCCGAGCCCATCTTAGGCAGCACCACGAATACCGAGGTGATCGCCAGGCCGTAGAACATGCTGAGCAGGCAGATGCCGGCCCAGCCGGTCGCGTCCGCCGGCGGCCGAAAGGCGCCGGTCGCGATTCCGGCGATCGCCACCAGCACCGCCACGGTCGCCATGGTCAGCGCGGAACGCACCCGGCCGTCGACCTCCTTCAGCCAGAGGTCGGTAAGGAACAGCGCAGTGGCGAAAGCGAGCGCCGCGGCGAGCGCCCACAGCACGCCCGCGCCGATCGGCTTGCCCCACACGCCGAGCGCGATCGACAGCCCGGCGAGCGCGATCGCCATGGCAGTGACCGCCCGGCGGCCCGGCCGGCCGCGCCCGGCGGCCCAGCTCATCAGCGAGAGCATCACCGGAAAGGTATTGAAGGCGAGCAGCGCCAGCGCCACCGTGATCTGCGAGACTGCCGAATAAAGGCAGTAGCTCTGCACGGCCAGCACGACGCCGATGACCCCCGCGCGCCACAGCTGCGCGGGCGAGAGCGCCATGGGAATGCGCTGGAGGCGCAGGAGCGTGGACACGGCGAGCGCCGTAAAGAGCGAGCGGGCGAACACGCCTGTCACGACGCTGGCGCCATGATCGAAGGCGATCCGCGCCGAGATGTGGTTGGAGGCGAAAGCCACCGCGATGCCCATCAGGATGACGACACCGAGCCGCGGTGGTAATTTCGCTTCCAATGTCCTCCCCGTTCCTGCCGCTGCGCGGCGTGCGCGTGATCGAGCTGTGCCAGATCGCCGCCGGCCCCTTCGCCGGTCTGCTGCTCGCCGACCTGGGAGCCGACGTTATCAAAGTCGAATCGCCCGATGGCGACGGGATGCGAAACTGGCCGCCGCACACCGGCGGCTACTCGGAGAACTTCGCCTCGCTCAACCGCGGCAAGCGCTCGGTGGTTCTCAACCTGAAGGACCCCGGCGATCTCGACTACGCGAAGCGCCTGTGTCTCTCCGCCGACGTCGTGCTCGAGAATTTCAGGCCGGGCGTGATGCGCCGGCTCGGATTGGGCTACGACTATTTCGAGAAACGCAAACCGCAGCTGGTGTACTGCTCGATCTCGGCTTTCGGCCAGCAAGGCCCGCGCTCGCAGGAAGGCGGCTTCGACGTCACGCTGCAGGCGATCGGCGGCGTGATGAGCGTGACCGGCGAGCCCGGCGGCGCGCCGGTGAAGTCGGGCGTGCCGCTGACCGATTTCGCCGCGGGCCTGTACGCCGCTCTTTCCATCGTTGCTGCTCTTCGCGAGAACAAAGGGCGCCATCTAGATGTTCCGATGCTGGGGACGACGCTGGCGATCGCGGCGCTGCAGACCAGCGAGTACTTCGGCAGCGGCAAGGACCCGCAGAAGCTCGGCTCCGCGCACCCGCGCAACGCGCCCTACCAGGCGTTCAAGTGCAAGGACGGCTACTTCGTCATGGCCGCCGGCAATGACGACCTCTTCCGGCGCGCCTGCGAGGGATTTGAATGTGATTTGTTGTTGAAGGATGAAAGATTTTCATCCACAGCTTTGAGAGCGAAGAACCAGGAAGCGCTGAAGGAACTGCTTGAAAAGAAATTCGCGTTGCTGACGGCGGAGCAGTGCCTGGGCATCGCAAGGAAGCAAGGCGTGCCTTGCGCACCGATCAACACTTACTCTCAAGCTCTCTCCGACCCGCAGGTCGAGCACTACGGCTGGGTCCAGCCGCTCGAGCTGCCGACTGGAGCTACGAAGACCTTCGTTTCACCCCTGGCCAAGAACCAACAACCCGGAAGACCGCCGGCGCTCGGCGAGCACACCGACGAGATCCTCAGAGAGCTGCCACCTCACGCCGGACGGTAGGAGCCTGCCGGGCGAAGCGCGAAAGCCAAAAGCAGCGCTGCGAGGAGCCAGGCGCTCTGCGGCAGCCAAGGCAGGAGCGTCCTGAGCGCCGGATCGCCGATCGCGCCGCTCGCCACGGTGCCGATGCGCACGAACGCCGCGATCGCCAGCATCGCGAACAGCGTGCCGAGGAAGCGCCCTTCCCTGCCGGTGCGGCCGAAAGCGATCGCCGCGGAGTAGGCCGCGACGCTCGCCGCGCCCCAGGCACCGCCGGCGAGAAAGTGCGCGGCGACCAGCAAAGCGAGATTCGTCGCCAGCATCGCGGCGAGCGCCGCCAGGGCGCCGACCGCTCCGGCGAGCGCCATCGTCTGCGCATTGCCGAGACGACGCGCCACCGCCGCCGCCGGGAACACCAGCACGTTGAAGCCGATCCAGAACACCGGCATCAGCCACGGCAGCTCGCTCGGGGTCGCGAAGCGCAGATATTGCGGCGCCGAATTCAGCGAGAAGTGAACCTGGAAACCTAGCGCGAGCAGCAGCAGCGCCGCGAAGAACAACAGCACGGTTCGAGGTTCTTCTCGCGCACCCTCCTCCCCTACGGTTTCACTCCGCACGCCTTGCCGTTCGACGTATACCAGCCCAACGACCGTGGCGACGAGTGTCAGCGTGGAAAGAATGAAAGGAACCTTCGGATCGATGCCGCGCAGTGCGACGCCAAGGTACGGCGCGGCAGCGGCCGCGATGGCACTACCGGTCAGCACCAGCGCGGAAAGCCACGGCAGTGAAGGCGTCGCAGCGTAGCGCCCGAGGAGCGCCCAGGGCGGCGCGCGCAAGGCCGACGAAGTGACCGCCCAGACTGCGAGCAGCG
The DNA here is from genome assembly GCA_036496555.1 of Burkholderiales bacterium. Taxonomy (GTDB): domain Bacteria; phylum Pseudomonadota; class Gammaproteobacteria; order Burkholderiales; family SG8-39; genus SCGC-AG-212-J23. The sequence goes on from DASXKY010000050.1 coordinate 5,930, forward strand.
CGAGCATCAGGGTCGCGCCGACGAACGGCAGGAAGGCGAATGCGACGCAAGAAGCGACGGTGACTGCGAGGATCCATTCGCCGTAGCGCGCGAGGCTGCGGCGCACGCGGTCGATCCAGAAGCCGGTCAGGACGTCCATGACCGCGAATACCGCCTGGTCGGCGACGAGGATCCATGGCACCCAGCGCTTGTCGATGCCCGCCTGCGCGGCGAGCTGCGGCAGGTAGAGGACGTAGATCGTCCAGGTCGTCGCGAAGAAGAACTGGACGAGCGCGAGATAGAGCGCGAGCGGGCTATTTGAACTGGGAGTCGACATCGATCCGCAGCCCGTTGGCGAGGCGGTTGGTTTCGTTGGCGAGCCCGACCACGGCCAGCAGCTCCATCAGCATCGCGTCGGTCATCCCTTTCTTGCGCGCGGCCGCGGTGTGCGAGTACGTGCAGTACTCGCAGCCGTTGGTCGCGCTCACGGCGACGTACACCATCTCCTTCAGCAGCGGGTCGAGCGCGCCGGGGCCCATCACCTGCTTGACGTTCGACCAGACGCGGCGCAGCTCGGCCGGGTTGTTGGCGAGCGCCTTCCAGAAGTTATTGATCCAGTCGGTGCCGCGCGTCTTCATTATGTCGTCGTAAACCGAACGGACCTCGGGTGAGGCGTCGGCGTATTCGATCAATGTGACTAATGACAAGGCTGCCTCCTCTTGTGCGCAGGTATATTAATCGCATGCTCCTGAAAGGCTCTTGCCACTGCGGCGCAGTACGCTTCTCGCTGCGCTCCAGGACGCCTTACCCCTACATGTGGTGCTACTGCAGCATCTGCCGCAAGACGGCGGGCGGCGGCGGCTATGCAATCAACATCATGGGGGAGGCGGACACGCTCGAGGTGAAAGGCAGGACCAAGGCCTACCGCGCCACCCGCGGCGGCGGTGAGCGACGCTTCTGCCCGAAATGCGGCAGCGCGCTGTGGGCGTGGGACAAGCGCTGGGCGGAGTGGATCTATCCGTTCGCCTCGGCGATCGACACCAGGCTACCGGTGCCGAAGGATCGGCAACTCATCTTTGTCGGCTCCAAGGCGAACTGGTCGTTCGTCCCGTCGGGCAAGCGCTTCCGGGAATACCCGAAGGAAGCAATCATCGACTGGCACAGGAAGCACGGCCTGTTGGTCAAATGAGCGTCAAATGATCGACTACCTCGCGCAGGTCGACGTACGCTACCTGATCGTCGGCATCGTCCTCATCGGCGGCCTGCTCGCGCTGCCGTTGGCTGCGATAGGCTTCCGCCGGCTCTTCCACTTGCGCGTCGCGAGCGGCAGCCTCCTGCTCCTCCTTGCGGCGCTGCTAGTCGCGCTCGGCGCGCTCGGCGCGCTCGGCGCCGCCAGCCTGCGCAGCTACAACCGCCTGACGCAGGAGCAGGACGCGGCCCGAGTGGCGATGCGACTGGTCGCACCGAAGGTCTATTCACTGACCGTGCAGCCGACCGGCGAACGCCCGCAGACTTACGTCATCGCGGGCGACGAGTGGCAGATCGACGCGCGGCTTCTGAAATGGCGCCCGCTGGCGACGATCGTCGGCTTCGATACCGTCTATCGCCTGGACCGGCTGTCGGGCCGCTACACCGATCTCGCCGAGGAGCGCGCGGCGAAACGCACCGTCTACGGCCTTGCCGAGCGCACGCCGGTCGACTTCTGGCAGCTCGCCCGCCGCTACCACGACTATCTGCCGCTCGCCGACGCGTTGTACGGCAGCGCCGCCTTCGTGCCAATGGCCGAGGGCGCCGAATACCGCGTCAGCGTTTCGCCGAGCGGGCTGGTGGTGCGGGCGGCGAACGACGCCGCGCGCAAGGCGGTCAGCGGCTGGAAATAGGTAGAATCGCGTCGCATGAAGTTTCTTTTCGACCTGTTACCGGTCCTGCTGTTCTTCGTCGCCTTCAAGCTCGCCGACATCTACGTCGCGACCGGCGTGGCGATCGCGGCCACCTGCCTGCAGGTGGCATGGCTCAAGCTGCGCCGCCGGCGCGTCGAGCCGATGCTTTGGGCGAGCTTCGCCATCATCGTCGTCTTCGGCGGCGCGACGCTCGTGCTGCAGGACGAGACCTTCATCAAGTGGAAGCCGACCGTGCTCTACTGGCTGTTCGGCCTGGTGCTGGCAGGCGCGGCACTCGTGTTCCGGCGCAACCTGGTCCGCTCGATGCTCTCCGAGCAGGTCAAGCTGCCCGAGCCGATGTGGGCGCGGCTCAACTGGAGCTGGGTGGGCTTCTTCGCGTTCATGGGCGCGGCCAACCTCTACGTCGCCTACCACTACCCGACCGATCTGTGGGTCAACTTCAAGCTGTTCGGCGGCATGGGCCTGATGCTGCTCTTCGTCGTCGTCCAGGCGCTGTTCCTCGCGCGCCATATGGAAGAAAAATCCTGAGCGTCGCCGAGCGCATCCGCGAGCGGCTGCGCGCGCTCGAGCCGGTCGCCCTCGACCTGGTCGACGAGAGCGCGCAGCACGCCGGCCACTCGGGCAGCCGCCCCGGCGGCGGCACGCACTGGCGCCTCGCCATCGTCTCGCCGCGCTTCGCCGGGCAGAGCACCGTCGCCCGCCACCGCCTGGTCTACCAGGCGCTCGGCGAGCTGATGCACGACCCTATCCACGCGCTCGCCATCAGCGCGCGCAGCCCCGAAGAAACGAAAGGAAAGCAATGAACTTCCGTACCCTCGCCGCGGCCGTGCTGCTCGCGGCCCCCGCGCTCGCGCTCGCGCAGTCCGACGCGCCGGCCGTCAAGCCCGCCGCCAAGCCGCCCGCCAAGGCGGCCAAGCCCGCCGCGAAAGGCGGCGCCGTCGCCACCGTGAACGGCGTCGCCGTGCCGCGCGCGCGCATGGACCTCATGATCCGGCAGCAGCAGCAGCGCGGCGGCCAGGACAACGACCAGATGCGCGCGCTGGTGCGCGAGGAGCTGATCAACCGCGAGCTGATCTCGCAGGAGGCGAACCGCAGCGGGCTCGCCAAGACGCCCGAGGTGCAGGCGCAGATCGACGTTCTGCGCCAGGAGGTGGTGGTCGGCTCCTACATCCGCGACTGGGTGACCAAGCATCCGATCAGCGACGCCGATATCCAGAAGGAATACGACAGGACGCGCGGGCAGGCGGGCGACAAGGAATATCGCGCGCGCCATATCCTGGTGGAGAGCGAGGACCAGGCGAAGGGCCTGATCGCCGAACTGAAGAAGGGCGCCAAGTTCGACGAGCTGGCCACCAAGAACTCCAAGGACCCCGGCACCGCCACACGCGGCGGCGACCTCGACTGGAACGTGCCCAGCGCCTTCGACCGCAGCTTCTCCAGTGCCATGGTCAAGCTGGAGAAGGGCAAGTACACCGAGACTCCGGTGCAGACGCGCTTCGGCTACCACATCATCCAGCTCGACGACGTGCGCCCGCTGAAGTTTCCCAGCCTCGAAGAGGTGAAGCCGCGCATCCAGCAGCAGCTCGTGCAGGGGCGCATCGACGAGCTGGTAAAAGGCCTGCGCGCCAAAGCGAAGATCGAGTAGCTGCCACCGCCGAAGAGGAGCTTGGCAAATGAGACTGCTGGCATTTCTCTTCCTGGCGTTCCCGGGGATCGTGCTCTCGCAGAACCTGGAGAAGGCCGCCTTCGCGGCGGGCTGCTTCTGGTGCACCGAGGAGGCCTTCGAGAAGGTGCCCGGGGTCGTGTCGGCCGTTTCCGGCTACACCGGCGGCAAGATGGATCATCCGACCTACGAGCAGGTCTCCCGCGGCACCACCGGCCACGCCGAGGCAGTGGAGGTGACGTTCGATCCCGCGAAGGTGAGCTACGAGAAGCTGCTCGACGTGTTCTGGGTGAACCACGACCCGACCGTGCGCGACCGTCAGTTCTGCGACGCGGGCTCGCAATACCGGCCGGAGATCTTCTACTACAGCGACGAGCAGAAGCGCCTCGCCGAGGCGTCCAAGGCCAAATGGGAGAAGCTCAAGCCGTTCCCGCAGCCGCTGCTCACGCCGATCACGAAGGCGACGCGGTTCTGGCCGGCCGAGGACTACCACCAGGACTACTACAAGAAGAACACTCTGCAGTACCGCTTCTACGTCAGCGGCTGCGGGCGCTACGCGCGGCTCGATTCCCTGTGGGGCTCACTGCGGGCGCACTGAGCGCGCCGGCTAGCGCTTCGCCTTGCTTCGGCCGATCCGCTCGGCCTTCTGCATCTGGTGCGCTTCCTGCTCCGACTTCGGCCGTGCGTTGCGCGCGGCCTGCTTCACCTTGCCCGCTTCGATGAATTTCCTGGTGCGCTGGTTGTAGGTGCGCGTGCCGCTGTAGCTGCCTTCGCCCTCTACCTTGTCCTTCGCCGCCACGACATTCTCCTGGAAAGTGACTGTCACCCCAGGAGCAATGCGCGTGCCTAGAACTTGCGGATGCGCTCGAGCTCGCTGACGCGGCCGCCGAGGAGGGTGATCGTGGTGGTGAATGGATCGGCCGAGGTCGGAAGATAGGTGTAGGTACGCATCGCTCCGCCGACGATGGCTCCGCTGCGCACGTGGCGGCCGCTCTGCACCGGCGCGGCGGCCGGGAACCAGGCTCCGCCGTTGTCGACCAGCAGGTCGGGCGCGCCCGCGATGCCGAGCAGCTCGCCTTCGCTCATGCCACGCTGGATGGAGATGTATTTGCGGAACTCCAGGCCGCGCGCCGGCTTGGGCGCAGCGGCGGCACGCTGCGCCGCGTCGCGCGCCTCCAGCTCCTCGCGCCGGGCGAGCCTCTGCTCGAGGCGCTCGCCCTGGCAGCGCACCGTGTAGCACTCCTGCGTCTCGGGCGAAGCCGGCCCGGGCGTCGTGTCGATGTTGACTGTCGTCGGCTTGACGTCGTCGGCAGGCTTTTCGTTCGAGTAATGCACCGTGCCTTTCGCATCGACCCAGCGATAGACCTGTGCCGACGCGAGCCAGCTCGCGGTCAGCAGGAGCGCGAAAAACAGCAGCCGCATGGCAAAAATCCTACTCCGCTTCGTCGATCCAGGCCATCTGGATCGCTTCGAGGATTTTCTCGCCGCTGCGGCTGGCGTCGTCGCTGAAGCCGGGCAGCGCCATCACCCACTTGTGGAGGTCGGTGAAGCGGATTGCCTTCGGATCCACCTCAGGATGCGTATCGGCGAGGGCAATGGCGATCTCGCGGGTGTCGGTCCACTTCACGGTTTTTTCCCGCCTCCCTCGCGCTCGTAGTTGATGGTGTATTTCGGCAGCTCGATCACCAGGTCTTCGCCGGCCACCTTGGCCTGGCAGGACAGGCGCGAAGTGGCCTCGAGGCCCCAAGCCTTGTCGAGCATGTCCTCTTCCTTCTCGGAGGCGTCCTCCAGCGAGTCGAACCCCTGGCGCACGATGACGTGGCAGGTCGTGCAGGCCGCCTGCTTCTCGCAAGCGTGCTCGATCTCGACGTGGTTCTCGAGCAGCGCGTCGCAAATGGATTTTCCAGCGTCCACGTCCAACACCGCGCCGTTCGGACAAAGCGCGGCATGCGGCAGCACCTTCAGCTTCGGCATCTAGAAGCTCCCGATCTTGCGGCCGGCGAGCGCCCGGCGGATGCCCGCGTCCATGCGGCGCTGGGCGAAATCCTCGGTGGCGCGGTTGAGCGCGTCGACCGCCTGCTTGATCGCGCGGGGGTCGGTTCCCGCCAGCAGTTTCTCGAGTGAAAGCATGGTGCTTCGTATCGATTCGCTCTCCGAAGCATTCAGCAATTTTTCATCTTGCAAAAGCGCCGATCGGGTTGCCTCGAGAAGACGCTGCCCGTCGACGCGATATTCGGCAAGGGCGCGGGCGTGCATGTCGCCTCTTGCGTGGTCGAAGGAATCGCGCAGCATGCGCTCGATATCGGCGTCGGCCAGGCCGTAGGACGGCTTGACCGCAACCGACGCCTCCACGCCCGACGAGCTCTCCTTCGCCGAAACGTGCAGCAGGCCGTCGGCGTCGACCTGATAGGTAACGCGTATCCGCGCGGCACCGGCCGCCATCGGCGGGATGCCCTTGAGCTCGAAGCGCGCGAGCGAGCGGCAGTCGGCGACCAGCTCGCGCTCGCCCTGCACGACATGGAAGCTCATGCCGGTCTGCCCGTCCTTGAAGGTGGTGAACTCCTGCGCCTTCGCCGCCGGGATGGTGGTGTTGCGTGCAATGATCTTCTCGGCCAGCCCGCCCATGGTCTCGACGCCGAGAGAAAGCGGGATAACGTCGAGCAGCAGCCAGTCCTCGCCCTGCGGCTTGTTGCCGGCGAGCACGTTGGCCTGCATGGCGGCGCCCAGCGCCACCACCTTGTCCGGGTCGAGGTTGTTCAGCGGGTCGCGGCGGAAGAACTCGGCCACCGCGCGCTGCACCTGGGGCATGCGTGTCGCGCCGCCGACCATCACCACGCCCTTGATCTGGTCGACCGTCAGGCCGGCGTCGCGCAGCGCCTTGCGCACCGGCCCAAGCGTCTTGCCGACGAGAGTCTGCGTGATGCTGCAGAAGGTTTCCGTATCCAGAGACAAGTCCACCACTTCGCCGCTGGAGAGTCTGGCGGTAAGAGGCGCCTCGCCGTGGAAGGTAAGGTATTCCTTCGCCTCGCGGGCCTTCATCTGCAGCAGGCGCATGTCGCGCGGCCCAAGCGGCGGCAGCTTGGCCTGCTCCACCGCCCAGCAGAACACGCGCTGGTCGAAGTCGTCGCCGCCCAGCATCGAGTCGCCGCTGGTCGCGACGACTTCAAACACGCCGCGCGACAGCTTCAAGATGGACAGGTCGAAGGTGCCGCCACCGAGGTCGTACACGGCGTAGATGCCCTCCGACGCGTTCTCCAGCCCATACGCGATCGCCGCGGCGGTGGGCTCATTCAACAACCTCAAGACATTGAGGCCCGCCAAGCGGCCGGCATCCTTGGTTGCTTGCCGCTGCGCCTCGTCGAAGTACGCGGGCACCGTGATCACGGCCCCCGAAATATTTCCTTGCAGGGACAACTCCGCACGCTCGCGGAGCACTTTCAGGACTTCGGAAGAGACTTCCACGGGGCTCTTGACGCCGGCGATGGTGCGCAGCTGCACCATGCCCGGGGCATCGACGAAATCGTACGGCGCGCTCTCGATGTGCGCCACGTCCTTTAGCCCGCGGCCCATGAAGCGCTTCACGGAAGCGATGGTGTTCTTCGGATCGAGCGCCTGCTTCGACTGCGCCGCGTAGCCGACCTCGACCTTGCCGTCGGCCTGGTAGCGCACCACCGAGGGCAGCAGCGGCCGGCCAAGCGAATCGGGCAGCACGGCCGGCGCGCCGCTGCGCACCGTCGCGACCAGCGAGTTGGTGGTGCCCAGATCGATACCGACCGCGAGCCGGTGTTCGTGCGGCGCGGGCGACATGCCCGGCTCGGCGATCTGCAGCAGGGCCACTACTCGATCTCCTCGTAGGCTTCGTCGATTTCCGCGTCCAGGCGGTCCAGAAACATCAGTTTCCTCACCTGCCCTGCGGCCCCTTGGCGATCTTTTCTCGCATCAAGGCTGTCGGCGATCTCACCCTCCAGAGTCGCCTTTTCACGCCGCAGCTTGCCGCGGATCGCATCCAGGCCGGCGGCGTCCTTCTTCGAGGAAGCCGCCTCGAGAGCCTCCCGCAGCTCGAGCTGCTGCAGAAGAAAATCGGTCGGCATCTGGGTGTTGGTCTCGAACCCGACATCGACGCCGTGCAGCTCGAGGATGTGCTTCGCGCGTTGCACCGGGGATTTCAGGATCCGGTAGGCTTCGTTCACGCGCGTGGTCCACTGCATCGAGGCGCGCCGCTCGGCGTCGCCTGCGTGCGCGAAGCGGTCGGGATGCACCTGCGACTGGATTTCACGGTACGCCTTCTCCAGAACCTCTTTGTCCAGGGCAAAGGCGGCGGGCAGCCCGAACAGGTCGAAGTGGTTCTGCAACTGCTAGACGTTAAAGCTCTCTCCGCACCCGCACTCGTCTTTGACCCTCGGATTCTTGAACTTGAATCCCTCGTTGAGGCCTTCACGGGTGTAATCGAGCTCGGTGCCGTCGATGTACGGCAGGCTCTTCGGGTCGACCACGACTTTCACGCCGTGGCTCTCGAACTGCAGATCGTCGGGATTCGGCGCGTCGACGAACTCGAGCTTGTAGGCCATGCCCGAGCAGCCCGAAGTGCGCACACCCAGCCGCAGGCCGACGCCCTTGCCGCGCTTGGCGAGGAAGGACTGGACGTGGTTGGCGGCCTTTTCGGTAAGGGTAATCGCCATTACTTGTGCTTTTTCTTGTAGTCCTCGACCGCCGCCTTGATCGCGTCCTCGGCCAGGATCGAGCAGTGGATCTTGACCGGCGGCAGCGACAGCTCCTCGGCGATCTGCGTGTTCTTGATGGTCGCCGCCTCGTCGAGCGTCTTGCCCTTCACCCACTCGGTGACCAGCGAGCTCGAGGCGATCGCCGAGCCGCAGCCGTAGGTCTTGAAGCGCGCATCCTCGATGCGGCCGTCGGCGCCGACCTTGATCTGCAGCTTCATCACGTCGCCGCAGGCCGGTGCGCCGACCATGCCAGTGCCGATCGACTCGTCGCCCTTCTCGAAAGAGCCGACGTTGCGTGGATTCTCGTAGTGGTCGATGACCTTGTCGCTATATGCCATGTGCGTTCCTCAGTGTGCAGCCCACTGGACGGAGTTGAGATCGACGCCGTCCTTGTACATTTCCCACAGGGGCGAAAGCTCCCTGAGCTTCTCCACTTTCTTGCGAATCAGATCCGCCGCGTACTTCACTTCTTCCTCGGTGGTGAAGCGCCCGAGTGTGATGCGGATCGAGCTGTGCGCGAGCTCGTCGTTGCGGCCGAGCGCCCGCAGCACGTAGGACGGCTCGAGCGAGGCCGAAGTGCAGGCCGAGCCCGACGACACGGCGATGTCCTTCACCGCCATGACCAGCGACTCGCCCTCGACGAAGTTGAAGCTGACGTTGAGGTTGCCCGGAATGCGACGCTCGAGGTCGCCGTTCACGTAGACCTCTTCCATGTCCTTGATCGAGTTCCAGAGCTTGTCGCGTAGCGAGCGCACCCGCTCGTTTTCCGCACCCATCTCGAGCTTCGCCAGCCGCGCCGCCTCGCCGAAGCCGACGATCTGGTGCGTCGCCAGCGTGCCGGAGCGAAAGCCGCGCTCGTGGCCGCCGCCGTGGATCTGCGCCTCGATGCGCACGCGCGGCTTGCGCCGCACGTAGAGCGCGCCGATTCCCTTGGGGCCGTAGATCTTGTGCGCGGTGATCGTCAGCAGGTCGGCCTTCAGCTTCTGCATGTCGATCTCGACGCGGCCGGCGCCCTGCACCGCGTCGCAATGAAAGACGATGCCCTTCTCGCGGCAGATCTCGCCGATCTCCCACACCGGCTGGATCACGCCGATCTCGTTGTTCACCATCATGATCGAGACCAGGATGGTGTCGGGACGAATGGCCGCTTTTAGTTTTTCTAAATTGATAATTCCATCGGATTCAACTTCGAGGTAAGTGGCTTCGAACCCCTGGCGCTCGAGCTCGCGCACCGTGTCGAGCACTGCCTTGTGCTCGGTCTTCTGCGTGATGATGTGCTTGCCCTTGGTCTTGTAGAAGTTCGCCGCGCCCTTGATGGCGAGGTTGTTGCCCTCGGTGGCGCCCGAAGTCCACACGATCTCCTTGGAGTCGGCATTGATCAGTGCGGCGACATGCCCGCGCGCCTCCTCGATCGCCTCCTCCGCCTTCCAGCCGAACGCATGCGACCGGCTCGCCGGGTTGCCGAAGAACTCCGTGAGATACGGAATCATCTTCTGCGCCACGCGCGGGTCTACCGGCGTGGTGGCGGAGTAGTCGAGGTAGATCGGCAGCCTCATGCCGCGACCTTCTCCCCCTCGTTCGCTTCCGGGCGCGGCGGCTGCTCCGCGGTGCGGAAATGCTTGATGACCGCCACCGGCTTGCCGGCCTGGTGTGCGACCAGGTCGGCGAGCGAGACCGAGGAGAGGTACTCGTGCATCTTCTCGTTGAGCGTCGCCCACAGGTCGTGCGTCATACAGCGGCGGTCGTCGTAGCAGTTCTCCTTGCCGCCGCACTGCGTCGCGTCGAGCGGCTCGTCGACGGCGGTGACGATGTTGGCGACGGTAATCTCCGGCAGACCCTGCGCGAGCTTGTAGCCGCCGCCCGGACCGCGCACGCTCGACACGAGCTTGGCGCGACGCAGCTTGCCGAACAGCTGCTCGAGATAGGAAAGTGAAATGTGCTGGCGTTCGCTGATGGCAGCGAGCGTCACCGGGCCGCGCGACTGGCGCATCGCCAGATCGACCATGGCCGTAACCGCGAACCTGCCCTTCGTAGTGAGTCTCATGGGGCTCCTAATACTTGATTAATGCGGTCAAGTATATCAGAAACCCGAGCGATTTAGTCAACCTTACTTCACCGCTCTAAGCTGTTCTCTTTTTTGATCTTTTTCAACGCTCTCGAGCTTCTCGTTGAGCGCTGCTAGCGCCTTCTCAAGTTCCTGCGAATGGGCCACCAATTGCTGGATGGCCTTGGCGTACGGATCCTCATTTTCCTGCACCACCGCGTACGCGGAAAAGCGCTCCGTCTGCCTGGCCGCCTCCTCCGCACTGCGCTCTTCGACGATGCGGCCCGGAATGCCGACCACCGTCGCTCCCGCAGGAACTTCCTTGACCACCACGGCGTTCGAGCCGATGCGCGCGCCATCGCCGACCGTGAAGCCGCCGAGCACCTTGGCGCCCGCGCCGACCACCACGCCAGCGCCCAGCGTCGGATGGCGCTTCGCCCCGCGATAGAGCGATGTTCCGCCGAGCGTCACTCCCTGATAGATCGTGCAGCCGTCCCCTACCTCGGCGGTCTCCCCGATCACCACTCCCATGCCGTGGTCGATGAAGACGCAGCTGCCGAGCTTGGCGCCGGGATGGATTTCGATGCCGGTCATCCAGCGCGCAAACTGGGAGACGAAGCGGCCCAGCCAGCGCAGCCGATGGGTCCACAGCCAGTGCGCGAGATGATGGAACCAGATAGCGTGCAGGCCCGGATAGCAGGTCAGCACCTCCCACGAGGTGCGCGCCGCCGGGTCGCGCTCCAGGATGCAGGCGATGTCGCTACGCAATTTCCTGAGCATCAAGCGATTCTAGGTTTCCCGAGTGATTCGATCAACTATTTGCCCGCCAGCGCCTTGAGCAGGCCCCGCAGGATGTTCACCTCTTCCCGCTCGAGGTCCGGGACCCGCGAGAACAGCCGCCGCAACCGTTCGGGGAGCTTGGACCGGGTCTCCGGCACGTAGAAGCCGCTCTTCATCGCCGCCTGCTCCAAGTGTGCATACAGTCCTTCGACGTCTTCCACCGTGGCGAGCCTCTCCTTCCGCTGCGGGGGAATGGTCCCTTCGGCCACCATGCGCAACTCGTACGAAACAATCTGCACCGCCTGGGCGAGGTTGAGGGAAGTCGACCCCGGGCTAGCCGGAATGTGGACCAGATACTGGCAGGCGAAGACCTCTTCGTTCGTCAGGCCGGCTTCCTCGCTGCCGAACACGAACGCCACCGCGCCGTCGATCCGCCGCGCGCGCTCGGCGGCGGCGCGAACGTCGAGCACCTGGGGCGACCATTCGCGGGGACGGGCAGAGAGCGCAAAGGCCGCCGCGCAGTCGCCGATCGCTTGCAGCAGGTCCTCGTGCACCACCGCCTTCTCCAGCACGTCCGCTGCGTGGGTGGCCATCCACTGATCTTCCTTAGCCGGCCAGCGCTCGGGCGCCACCAGGCGAAGGTCGGCGAGACCCATCGTCTTCATGGCGCGCGCGGCGGCGCCGATGTTTCCCGGATGGCTCGGGCGACAAAGCACGATCCGCAGGTCGCTCCGCCCAGAGTCGTCGCTCATAGCCGTCAGTCTAGAATACGCCCCCCTTATGCACCCCATGCTGAACATCGCGGTTCGCGCCGCGCGCAAGGCGGGCTCGATCATCAACCGTGCGGCGCTGGCCGGCGGGCTCAAGGTGACCGCGAAGCGCGCCAACGACTTCGTCACCCAGGTCGACCAAGCCGCCGAGGAAGCGATCATCGCCATCGTCAGGCACTCCTATCCGGCGCACGGTTTCCTGGCCGAGGAATCCGGCCGCGAAAACGTCGAAGCGGAGTACGTCTGGATCATCGACCCGCTCGACGGCACCACCAACTTCATCCACGGCTTCCCGCAGTACTGCGTCTCGATCGGTGTGCAGCATCGCGGCGTCCTCGCCCACGCGGTGGTCTACGACCCGGGCAAGAACGAGCTGTTCACGGCGTCCCAGGGTCGCGGGGCGTTTCTCAACGACCGCCGCATCCGCGTTTCGAAGTGCCTGCGCCTGCAGGACGCGCTGGTGGGAACCGGGTTTCCGTTCCGCGAACTCACCCGGATCGATCTTTACGTCCGCCAACTGAAGGGCCTCATGACGAACAGCAGCGGCGTAAGACGGGCGGGCGCCGCCGCGCTCGACCTCGCCTACGTGGCCTGCGGACGCCTCGACGCCTTCTGGGAGCTGGGACTCTCGCCCTGGGACATGGCGGCGGGCGCGCTGCTGATCCAGGAAGCCGGCGGCCTGGTCGGCGACCTCACCGGCGAGGCCGGCTACCTCGATCGCGGCGAGATCGCCGCGGCGACGCCGAAGGTTTTTCCGCAGCTGCTCGAGGCATTGCGCTAGGTACGTCGCTTGCTCCGCCCCAGGCATGGACTGGCGGACTTACGCCGCTGCCTTGCTCCTGGTCGCTCCCTCGCTGACCATCGGCAGCAGTGCGTTCACCTCGATTCATCCGGAGGAGGCATATCCGGAACCCCAAACCCCGGCGCTCGCAGATCCCTACTCCGGCCTGATCTCGAGCATTCAGGAGCGCTTGCGCCTGCTCGGCTTTGATCCTGGTCCGGTGAACGGCGAATTCGGCGCAAAGACCCAAGCCGCGCTCGCCCAGTTCCAGCTCGCCGCCGACATCAACGTAAGCGGCCAGCTCGATGACGAGACACTCTCCGAGCTGGGTATAAACCGCGAAGGCTCGCCCCGCCCATAAGCCGTCGCGCACGTCGCTGATTCTTGCGCGGACTGGATTCAATCCGTGGGTCGATCGGCGCGATGCGCAGAGCCAAATATGCTGCCGAAACAGCGCAATAGTGGTATAAAGGTAGACGAAGCCTAGCGTCAAAAGCCGACCCGCTCCGGGTCTCCCCGCCGCTTCGCAATTCCCGCCAATAGGAGCGAAGCATGGCGTTACCGACACCGAAGCACGTCGCCGCATTCTCGCGATCCGAGGAATGGACGCTCGAGCGCGTCGCGCGCCTCAGCGTGCAGGAAATCAAGCAGTTGCGTGAAAACGCCGAGCGCCTGAACAACGCCACCGTCGTCGCGGTGTGCAGCGAAGCGCTGCGTGCCTCGACGCCGCGCCGTGCGCGCGCGGCCGGCAGCGGAACGCGCCGCCGCACCAAGGCGCGACAGCTAATCGCGCGCGCGCGCGCCTTCGAGGCGCGCGGCGTATGGCTGCAGGACCCGGCGAGCTGGAGCGGGCTGCGCAAATCCGACGGAGCGGTCGTCATGGCGCTGTGGGCCGATGCGGTCGAGTCGGCAGAGGGCGGCTGCCGCTGCTTGCTCTGGGCGCCCAACGTCGATGGGTCGCGGCCCTGGTCCGAGATTCCCGCCGGAAAGGAGCGCCTCGAGCATTGCAAGCGCGCCATGGAACTCGGCCGCGCCGAAGGCCTCCTGGTGTACGGTGAGATGAGCCCCGACCACCTTCCCGAGGAGCGCGCGAACAGCGTGCACGGCGTCGATGCGGAAACCGTGATCGTGTTCGAGGTGGAGAAGCGCGGCACGGAATTCTGGGCGAAGTGGGGCCGGAAGGCGGCGTCCTAAGATCGATAGTGCCCCCCCGTCGCGCGCGCGTGCCGTCATCGTGGCGCTGCCACAGGCGGCCGTGATGGCCAGCATCGTGGCGACGCTGCTGTACTGGCCCGCAGGCGTTGCGCTGGTACTGGTGCTCAGCGCCTTCGGCATCGCGCTCGATACGGTGGTAACTTTCGGCGGCAGCTTCAGCAGGCTCGTCGGCCTGTTTACGTGGTGGCTGCTCTCCTTTGCAATCGCGTGCGTCTATATCGCATGCGCTTTTCCGTGGGAAGAAAGAGTCCTCAAATGGCCAAAGAAGAAATGATCGAGATGGAAGGCACCGTGCACGAGGTGCTGCCAAATACGCAGTTCCGCGTGCGGCTGGTGAACGGCGCCGAGGTCCTCGCCTACGCGGGCGGCAAGATGCGCCAGCGCCGCATCCGCATCATTGCCGGCGACCGGGTCAGCCTCGAGATGTCGCCCTACGATGTCACGCGCGGCCGCATCAGCTACCGCCACCTGGACAAGGCCGCCACTCCGGGGCCGGCGAAGAGGCGATTTCCCTTCAAGAAGCGCTAACCGGCGCGGCGTGCTAGACTCGCCGCCGCAGTGATCTTTCAAGCAGTGAAGTGCGCAGTCCCTCCACGCCGCGCAAGCGGTGCCGAAGTGGCCGGCCAATTCCCCTTCTTGATCGTCATGCCCGTAGGCGCGAGGCCGGACTCGCCTCGCCACATGAAAGGAACAGGCACATGGCAACAGGTACCGTGAAGTGGTTCAACGACTCCAAGGGCTTCGGATTCATCACGCCGGACGACGGCGGCAAGGATCTTTTCGCCCACCACAGCTCCATCCAGATGGATGGCTACAAGTCGCTGAAGGAGGCGCAGAAGGTTTCGTTCGACGTCACCCAGGGCGCCAAGGGCCCGGCGGCGACGAACATCAAGCCTATCTAAGCTCGCCGCACGCACAGCAAAAAGCCCGGGCGACCGGGCTTTTTTCTTTTTGGAAGGGCCTTGCCGCGATCCAATAAAATGCCGGCGTGAACCAGCCCGCAGCGCCGAACGCCGCCGGTCACACGCCGATGATGCAGCAGTGGCTGCGCATCAAGGCGGAGCATCCCGACATCCTGGTGTTCTACCGGATGGGCGATTTCTACGAGCTGTTCTACGACGACGCCGAGAAAGGCTCGCGCCTGCTCGACCTCACGCTCACCCAGCGCGGCCAGTCGGCAGGCGAGCCGGTGAAGATGGCCGGCGTGCCGGTCCACTCGGTCGAGAGCTACCTCGCCAGGCTGGTCAGGCTCGGGGAGTCGGTGGCGATCGCCGAGCAGATCGGCGACCCGGCGACGGCCAAGGGGCCCGTCGACCGCCAGGTCACACGCATCGTCACGCCCGGCACGCTCACCGACTCGGAGCTGCTGGAGGACAAGTCGGACAACATTCTTTTGTCCTTGAACAGGGACAAGGCCACCGTAGGCTTGGCATGGCTATCTTTGGCGAGCGGAGCGCTGCGCGTAGCGGAAATAGCGCCGCAGGCGCTGGAAAACGAGTTGCGCCGGATCGGGCCCGCGGAAGTCCTGGCGAAAGAGGATTTGCGCGGCTACTTCACCACCAAGCTGCCGGAATGGCAGTTCGACATGGAGGCGGGAAAGAGAAAGCTGCTGAAGCAGCTCGGCGCCGCGACGCTCGCCGGCTTCGGCGTCGAGGACATGACGCTCGCCATCGGCGCCTGCGGCGCGCTGCTCGAGTACGCGGCGCGCACGCAGGGCCAGGCCCTCTCGCATGTCACCGCGGTCACTGCGGAGCGAGCCGGCGAGTACCTGCGCCTCGACGCGGCAACGCGCCGCAACCTCGAGCTCACCGAGACGCTGCGCGGCGAATCCGCACCGACGCTCTTCTCGCTGCTCGACGAGTGCGCCTGCGGCATGGGCAGCCGCCTGCTGCGCCACTGGCTGCACCATCCGCTACGCGACCGCAAAGCACTCGAAGCTCGCCACCAGGCGGTCGTATGCCTGCAAGACAGGGCCGCCAGCCTTCATAAGGTCCTCCGCGGCTTTTCGGATGTCGAGCGGATCACTTCGCGCGTTGCATTGCGCAACGCGCGGCCGCGCGAGCTCGCCGGCCTGCGAGACAGCCTGGCTCTGCTGCCGGCCTTGCAGGGTGCGTTGCCGGCCGGCAGCGCGCTGCTCGAGGAGATGCGCAAGGACCTGGCGGTCCCGGAGAAATGCCTCGAGCTGCTGAAAAACGCCGTTCATCCGGAGCCCGCGGCGCGAGTGATCGACGGCGGGGTCATCGCCGACGGTTATCGTCCGGAGCTGGACGAACTGCGGGGACTGCAAGCGAACGCGGGAGATTTCTTAGTCGATCTTGAATTGAAGGAAAGGCAGAGGACCGGCATTCCCAACCTCCGCGTGGCGTACAACTCGGTGCACGGCTACTACATCGAGATCACCAATTCGCACGCCGCCAAGGTACCGGACGACTACCGGCGCCGCCAGACGCTGAAGAACGCCGAGCGCTATATCACCCCCGAGCTGAAGGCCTTCGAGGACAAGGCGCTCTCGGCGCGCGACCGCGCCCTGGCCCTGGAGAAGTCGCTGTACGAGGAGGTGCTGTCCCTCCTGAACGAACACCTGAGAGCATTGCAGGCCATTGCCCGCGCCCTCGCGCAGGTCGATGCGCTGTCGTCCTTTGCGCTGACTGCAGCGAAGCGGAGCTATGCGCGGCCGCAGTTCGTCGACGACATCCGACTCGAGATCGAAGGCGGCCGCCATCCGGTGGTCGAAGCGGGAATGGAAACGTCCAGCGATCACTTCATCGCGAACGATGCCCGGCTTTCGCCGGCGCGGCGCCTGCTGCTGATCACCGGCCCGAACATGGGCGGCAAGTCCACGTACATGCGGCAGGTGGCGCTGATCGCGCTGATGGCGCACGTCGGCTCGTTCGTGCCGGCGAAGGCCGCGCGCCTCGGTCCGCTCGACCAGATCTTCACGCGCATCGGCGCCGCCGACGACCTCGCCGGCGGCCGCTCGACGTTCATGGTCGAGATGACCGAGAGCGCCGCCATCCTGCACAACGCGACCGAGCGCAGCCTGGTGCTAATGGACGAGGTCGGCCGCGGCACGTCGACCTTCGACGGCCTGGCGCTCGCCTGGGCCATCGCGAAGGCGCTGGTCGAAAAAAACAAGGCACTCAGCCTGTTCGCGACGCACTACTTCGAGCTGACGCGCCTGGCGCTCGAGCACAAGGACGTCGCCAACGTTCACCTCGACGCGGTCGAGCACAAGGACAGCGTGGTGTTCCTGCACGCCGTCGAGGAAGGCCCGGCAAGCCAGAGCTACGGCCTGCAGGTCGCCGGGCTGGCCGGCGTGCCGAAGTCGGTGATCCGCCAGGCGAGCCGCTACCTGCAGCTCCTGGAGGAAGCCAGCGTCACGCGCGGCAACCAGGATGATTTGTTCTCTAAAACACAAAAAACAGAAGCGGAGCCGCAAGTCGATCCCCTCAGGGAGGAGCTGCAAAAAATCAACCCTGACGAGCTCTCGCCGCGCGAGGCGCTCGAGCTGCTCTATCGCCTGAAGAAGCTATAGCTACTGCTTCGGCTTGATGCCGAGCAGCTTCGCCGCGTCGGCGAGCTGCTTCACCTGCTCATCGATCGATTTGGCGAATTCGGTCGCGTCGCCCGGCACATTCAGCTGCGCGGTTGCCGCCAGGCGCTCGGCGACGAACGGATCCTTCGATACGGTCCTGACGTCGGCGCCGATGCGGTCACGGGCCTCTCCAGGCAGGCTGCTCGAGCGCGCGGCGAGGATGCCGACCAGGCCTTCGAAATTGAGGCCCGGAAAGCCGAGCTCGGAGACGGTCGGCAGGTCGAGGCCGGGCACCCGGTGGCGCGCCTGCACGGCGAGCAGCTTTACCTTGCCGCCCTGCGCCTGCGCCCGCACGATCGCATACGCCGAGCTGTAGAGCTGGATGCGCTCGTTGATGAGATCGTTCACGGCTTCCGCCGGCTGCTTGTAGCGGACGTGCGCCGCCTCGATCCCCTGCGTCTTCAGGAAGCCCTCGAGGATGATGTCGGTCATCGTCACCGCGGTCGTCCAGTTGAGAGAGCCCTGCTTCTGCTTCGCGGTGTCGAGGAGCTCCTTGAGCGACGCGACTTTCAGGCTGGCCGGCACGCCTAGCGTGACGACGGTTCCCGACACCCTGGCCACCGGCACCAGCTCGCCCGGGTCGTAGGGTATCTTGTCGAGGCTGTAGGGATGGCCGACGAAATTGGCCGTCGGGCCCCAGAGCAGCGTGTGGTCGTCCTTCGCCTGGATCACCGCGTTGATGGCGATGACGCCGTCGCCGCCGGGACGGTTGTCCACCACGACGGCCTGGCCCCACATCTTCGTCAGGCGGTCGGCATACAGGCGCGCGCCGAGGTCGGCGCCCGAGCCGGGCCCGAGCGACACGATGAACCGCACCGGCTTGGACGGCCAGGCCTGCGCGGACGCGCCCGACGGCAGCGCTGCAGAAAGAAGAAGGGCGAGAGCGGCGAGCAGCTGGTTCATGCGAATCCTCCTGGAACGCAAAGCTATACTCGCCTCGACCATGAGCGCAATACCCGTTTTGGTCGACATCGGCGCCAACCTGACTCACGCGTCCTTCCAGGACGATCTGCCGGAGGTGCTGGCGCGCGCGCGCGAAAGCGGCGTCGCGGTCATCGTCACCGGCACCACCGTCGAGGACAGCCGCCGCGGGCGCGCGCTCGGCCTGCCCTGCACCGCCGGCGTCCACCCGCACCATGCGCGCGAATGCGGGCCGCAGACCATCCCGCAGCTGCGCGAGCTGGCAAAGGATTCCCGGGTGGTGGCGATCGGTGAATGCGGCCTCGATTTCAACCGCAACTACTCGCCGCACCCGGACCAGGAGAAATGGTTCGTCGCGCAGATCGAGCTCGCTCTGTCCCTGCAGAAGCCCCTGTTCCTTCATTCAAGGGATGCGCATCCGCGCTTCGCGGAAATACTGAAGAGCGCAAAAGTGAAGAACGCCGTCGCGCATTGCTTTACCGGCCAGCGCGACGAGCTGCGCGCCTGCCTCGACCTCGGGCTCTACATCGGCATCACCGGCTGGATCTGCGACGAGCGGCGCGGCCGCCACCTGATCGAGCTGGTGCGCGAGATCCCGCGCGACCGCCTGCTGCTCGAGACCGATGCGCCCTACCTCACGCCGCGCGATCTGCACCCGCAGCCAAGGGCGCGGCGCAACGAGCCGGCCTTTCTTCCGCACGTCGCGCGCGCGGTCGCGCGGGCGCTCGGGCGGCCGGTGGAGGAAATCGCCGCCGAAACAACCCGTAACGCCCGCGCCCTGTTCGACCTCCATGAATCTGGCACATCTGCTGCTGCGCAGCGCACGCTCGCAGCCTGAGCGGCCGGCGCTTGCCGTCGGCAGGAGGGCGCTTCTCACCTACGGTGTCCTCGCGCAGCGCGTCGCGCGCCTTGCCGCCGGCCTCACTGGAAAAATGAACCTGAAAAAGCATGACCGGGTCGCGCTGGCGATGAGGAACTGTCCCGAGTACTACGAGATCCTGTTCGCCTGCTGGCACGCGGGGCTCACGCCCGTGCCGATGAACGCCAAGCTGCACGCCAAGGAGTTCGCCTATATCGTCGAGAACTCCGGCGCGAAGGTCTGCTTCGTGTCGCCCGAGCTGCAAGCGGACGTTGTGAACGGCATTCTCACGAAAGAAATCGAGAGTCTTCGCGAAGAAGCGAGCCAGCCGGCGGACGTGGGCCCGGACGACGTCGCCTGGCTGTTCTACACGAGCGGCACGACCGGCGTGCCGAAGGGCGCGATGCTCACGCATCGCAACATGCTGTTCCAGACCCAGGCCTACTTCGCCGACATCGACAAGCTCTCGCCGGGCGATTCGATCCTGCATCCGGCGCCGCTTTCGCACGGCTCGGGCCTTTACGGGCTGCCGCACTTCGCCGCCGGCGCGGTGAACGTCATCCCGGAGAGCGGCCACTTCGAGCCGGCGGAGATCTTCGAGCTGCTCGAGCACTGGGACGGCGCCTCGTTCTTCGCCGCGCCGACGATGGTGGTGCGGCTGCTCTCGAGCGCAGCGGCGCGCACCCCGCGCAAGCTGAAGTGCCTGGTCTACGGCGGCGCGCCGATGTACGTCGCCGACAGCCTGCGCGCGATCGACCTTTTCGGCCCGCGTCTCTACCAGCTCTACGGACAAGGCGAGAGTCCCATGACGATCACGGGACTTTCCCGGGAAATGCATTCCAGAAGGGAAAACCTCGAGACCTGCGGACTTGCCCGCACGGGCGTGGAAGTGAAAATCTTCGACGAGCGCGACCGCGAGGTGCCGCCGGGCGACACCGGCGAGATCGTGACGCGCTCGGACTGCGTGATGCGCGGATACTGGAGCAATCCGGAGTCGACGGCAAAGACGCTGCGCGGCGGCTGGCTGCACACCGGCGACGTCGGCAGCCTGGATGAGCGCGGCTTCCTGACGATCAAGGACCGCTCGAAGGACATGATCATCTCGGGCGGCTCCAACATCTACCCGCGCGAGATCGAGGAAGTGCTGCTGCGCCACCCCGCCGTCGCGGAATGCTCGGTGGTCGGCCGCCCTCACGCCGAATGGGGTGAGGAGGTGGTCGCTTTCCTGGTAGTCAAGGAATCAGTGCAAAAGGAGGAGCTGGAGCAGCTTTGCCTCGACAATATCGCGCGGTTCAAGCGGCCGCGCGAGTACCGCTTCGTCGAAGCGCTACCCAAGAACAACTACGGCAAGGTGCTGAAAACCGAGCTACGCAAGCGACTCGGCGGCTAGTAGGCCGTTTTACCTCATCTTCCGCAGCACTCGCTCAGGCGGTTGTCCGGGTCGTTGAGCATGTAGACCTCGCGCACGATGCTGTCGGGCGAGAACTGAACGTACAGGCCCTGCGGTGTACCGCCGCCTGCGTCGGTGGTCATCCGGTATTCCCAGATGTCGCGCTGCATGCGCGGGAAGGGCCACACCTTCCACGGCGGCCCGAGCAGATCGCGCACCTCGTCGCCGTTAGTCTTGCCCTTCTGCAGCTTGGCGACGTTCTGGTCGGTGAGGCGCTGCTCGACCGCGATGACTTTGCCGTCCTGCCCGACGCGCGCCACGTACATCGAAAGGCCGTGCGGCTGGCGCGGATAGTAGTACCAGGTCTCGCCGTCCGAATGCACGCGCTTGTCGGCGGCCGGGCCCATCTGCTTCTCGAGCTCCGAGGCCGGCTCGCCCGGCCGCGGGGGCTGGAACGTGCTGCACGCGGCGAGCAGCGTCGCCGCGCAAAAAACCAAGATGCGTTTCATGTAGTCTCCTTCAAGGCAGGATCCTGCCCGGCACCAGCCGCGCGTCCGGATCGTCCATATAGTAGTGCTCGCGCAGGAGGTGGTCGGGCGAAAATTGCAGGTAAAGCACCTTCGGTCTCGGTATCGCCGGGAACTGGTAGGTCCAGATCTCGCGCTGCATGCGCGGATTCTGGTCCACCCGCCAGGGCGGGCCGAAAAAATCGTGGGCCTGCTCGTCGGTCATCTTGCCGTTCTCCAGCCTCTCCAGGTTCTCTTCCGTGAGACGCTGCTCGATGCCAATCAGTTTCCCGTCAGCTGCGATGCGCGCCGCGTAGCTTGCGCGGCCGTACGGTAGCCGGGGGTACCACAGCACTTTCTCGCCCGCAATGACGCCGGGCCGCGTCTCCACCGGCGCGCCCATCGTCGCGATCACGTCGGCCTCGGTCGATTGTCCCGGCGCCAGACCGCGGCCGCTATAACTCGCACAGCCAGCAACCAGCAGCACCAGGGCGAGCCGCAGCCTCACTCCGAGCTCTGCTGCGAAATGAAGGCCGGATCGTCGAACATATAAGCCTCGCGCAGCACGCCGTCCTTCGAAAACTGCACGACCATGAGCTGCGGCTGGATTCCGTGCGCTTCATAGGTCCACACGTCGCGCTGCTGCCGCGGATATGGATCGGCGCGCGAGGGCGGCCCGAGCAGGTCGCGCACGTCGCTCTCGCGCGAGACGCCGGGCTGCAGCCTGGCGAGGTTGTCCGGCGTGAGCCGCTGCTCGACGGCGATCAGCTTGCCGTCGGCGCCGATGCGCGCGGCATAGCTCACGCGGCCGGCGGGCAGGCGCGGAAACCAGAGCACCGTCTCGCCGTTCGGCCCGGCGCGCTTGTCGGCCGCCGGACCCATCAAGTGCTCGACCTCC
>DASXKY010000051.1:0-4875 GCA_036496555.1 Burkholderiales bacterium
TGCTCGATCAGCAGGATGGTGGTGCCGTAGGTACGGTTGAGGTCGCGGAATACCTCGACGATCTGATCGGTCTCGGTCGGCCGCAGGCCGGCCATCACCTCGTCGAGCAGCAGCAGCTTCGGTCGCGTGGCGAGCGCGCGCGCCACCTCGAGACGCTTGCGGTCGGGCAGCGTGAGGGCCGAAGCGGGAAGGTCGCGCTTCGGGGCGAGCTGCAGCCTCTCCAGAATCTTCGTTGCGGCCCTCCGGGCGCTTGACTCGCTTCTCTCTCTAAGAAAAGCGCCGACCATCACGTTCTCGACAACGGAGAGGCCGGCGAAGGGCTTGACGATCTGGAAGGTGCGGCCGATTCCGGCCGCGCAGACCTGATGCGGGCGTAGCCCGTGTATCGCTTTGCCGAGGAAGAAAATCGATCCGGAGTCGGGTGGGAATACGCCTGCAACCATGTTGAAAATGGTCGTCTTGCCGGCGCCGTTCGGGCCGATGAGCGCGTTGATGCTGCCCTCGGTCAGCTCGAACGATGCGTCCGATACGGCCTTCAGCCCGCGGAACGACTTGCTGATTGCCTTGACCTGGAGAAGGATCATTTGCGCAGGCGGAGCATTCGGGCGAGCGGCGGCCAGATGCCGTTCGGCAGGAACATCACCACGCCGAGCAGCACCACGCCGTAGAAGACTTGCTTGATGCCGGGAATCTCCCAGCCGAGCGCGGCGAGCCCGTCGGTGATGCCGTCGGAGAGCAGCGTCAGCACTGCCGCGCCGAGGATCGGGCCGAACAGCGTGCCCACGCCGCCGATCACCGGGCCGAGGATGATCTCGATCGAGCGGCTGATGTGGAAGATCTGCTCGGGGAACAGGTTGTTGTAGTAGAAGGCGAAGAAGACGCCCGATACCGCGGTCATCGCCGAGCTGATCGCCACCGCCAGCATTTTCCAGCGGAAGGTGTCGATGCCGAGCGCCTGCGCCGCCTCTTCGTTCTCGCGGATCGCCTGCCAGTAGTAGCCAGCCTTGCTTCTCAGGAGCAAACGACACAGGGCAAGCGCAGCGGCGCAAAGGAACAGGATTGCGTAGTAGTACATCAGCGGCGGCCCGCGGAAGTTGAGGATGTCCCACGTGTCGCGCTGCGCGACCTTCAGGAACATGCCGCCCGGCCCGCCGAGCCAGTCGAGGTGATCGAAGCCGATGCGCGTGAACTCGGCGAAGGCGATCGTCAGCAGCGCGAAGTAGACGCCCGAGATGCCGAAGCGGAAGGCGAGGAAGCCGACGAACAGGCCGAGCGCCACGCAAAGCGCGATCGCGAGCCACAGGCCGGCCCACGGCCCGATGCCGTAGTGGAAGAACAGGCCGCCTGCCGCGTAGGCGCCGACGCCGACGTAGAGCGCGTGGCCTAGCGAGAGCTGCCCGGCGAAGCCCATCATCACGTTCCAGGCCTGGCCGGTGTAGGCGAAATAGAGAATGAGCGTCGCGACCGACAAGGCATAGTTGCCCGCGAACGCCGGCAGGGCGATCAATAGGGCCGCTAAAACCGCGAGCGCTGCGCTGGCCTTGCTCAAGTCTTCTTTCCCAAGAGGCCTTGCGGCCTGAAGAGCAAAACCAAAATCAAAAGGCCGAAAGAGAACATTCCCTTCGCTGAGGGCGCGACGAGGAGTCCGGCGAGCGCCTCCGAGACGCCGATCAGCATGCCGCCGAGGAGCGCGCCGGGCATGGAGCCCAGCCCACCGACGATGACGATGACGAAGGCGAGCAGGGTGTAGGCGGGGCCGAGCGGCGGCGTGACGTCCACCAACAACACCATCGCGCAGCCGGCGACGGCGACGCACACCGCGCCGAGCCCGAAGGTGAGGGCGTAGAGGTGCTTCACGTCGAGGCCGACGACCAGGGCGCCAAGGTGGTTATCGGCGGCGGCTCGAATGGCCTTTCCAACCAGAGTGAGTTTGAAAAACGCGAAAAGGGCCGAAGCGGTAATCACTGCGGCAAAAGCCGCATAAAGCCGCGCCTTGTCGACCAGGATTTTGCCGATCTCGAACGACTCGAGCTGGTAGTCGACCTGCACGGTGCGCGCCGAGGGGCCGAAGACCATCAGCAGCGCATTGACCAGGACCATCGCCACCGCCACCAGCAGCATGAACTGCGAATGCTCCGGGCGCGTGATGAACGGGTTGATCAGGCCGCGCTGCAGGACGTAGCCGAAGACGAAGAACGCCGCCGCCACCGGCAGGACGCAGACGAAGGGATCGAGGCCGAGCTCGGCGAACAGCACCGTCGCTGCGTACATGGCGACGGTCATCATCTCGCCGTGCGCGAAATTCACCACGCGCACGACGCCGAAGATCACCGACAGGCCGAGGGCCATCAGGCCGTAGAGCAGCCCCGTCAGCACCCCGGCGACGACTACGTTCGCTACGAGGTCAAGAGACAACTACGTTTTTTTGTAATAGGGGGCGGGGAACACCGGCTTCGCCTTGGCGGCGGCCTGCGGCAGCACGACCGTCGGCAGCCCGTTCATGTTCTGCACGCAGGCGGAGCCGATGCCTTCGACCTGGCCTTTCTCGTTGAACTTGATCGGCCCGCCGAGCGACATCTTGTCGACGATGTTGGTCTGGCGGATCGCGTCGGCCAGCGTCTTCGGGTCGGTGCTGCGCGCGCGCTTGTAGGCGTCGGCGGCGATCAGGATCGCCTCGAAGGTGAAGCCTGCGTTGAGGCCGTGGAAGTCGAGCTTGTCCTTCGGGTTCTGCTTGAGGAAGGCCTTCTCCACCACCTTGGTCAGCTTCGAATTCGGGTTGTACCAGGGCACGTTGGAGATCGAGTAGTCGGAGAGCTTGCCGAGCGCCTTGAAGTATTGCTCTTCGTACATGCCCGGCGAGCCGGGGCTGACGATGCCCATCGGGTTCCAGCGCTGCTTCACCATCTCGCGCCGCAGGATGATGGCGTCGTTCAGGCGGCAGACCAGGAGGAGGAAGTCGGCGTTGGCTGCCTTCGCCTTCGACACCTCGACGGTGAGGTCCTTGGCCGCCGGGTCGTAGGAGATGGTGTCGACGATCTTGAACGGGAGCTGTGTGCGCCGCGGCAGCAGCGCGCCGATGCCCTTGGTCATCGCCTGGCCGAAGGTATCGTTGACGTGCATGTAGACCGCCGTGCGCGGCACCGTATGAGTCGCCTGGAACAGATCGCCGATCAGGTCGAGGCCGTTCCTGACGATGTCGATCGCCGTCTGGAAATTGCGGAATACGTATTTGTAGCCCTGCTCGGTGATCTGCGGCGCGGCGGCGATGTTGATGACGAAGGGCACGCCGCGCTGCTCGGCGACCTGCGCGATGGCCGCGGCGGCGCCGGAGTCGAAGGGGCCGACGAGCACGTGCGCGCCTTCCTGGATCAGGCGTTCCGCACGGGTGCGGGCGGTGTCGACGTTCGACTCGAAGTCGGCGTTCATCAGCTCGACGTCCACGCCGAGCATTTCCTTGATGACGCCCGGCGCCAGGTCGGCGCCCTTCTGGCACGACTGGCCGATGAAGCCGAGGTAGCCCGAGCGCGGCAGGATCACGCCGACTTTCAGCTTGGGCGCTTGCGCCTTGACGATGCCCGGCAGCGCGGAAAACGCTGCAGCGGCTGCGAGCGCCCGGTTGAACTGACGGCGTTTCATCGTTTTCTCCTCCTCAAGGATTCGATATTGTTACATAGGACTACAATCGCCGGTCATGAGGAAAGGCCCGGCCCGCGGTCCCCGCCCGAGCAGCATAGCGCGGGTCGAGGGCATCGACTACGTCGATCTCGACCAGCACCTCGGCTACGCGTTGCGCCGCGCCCAGGTCGCGGCGTTCGACGCATTCCACCGGGCCACCGCCGGGGCCGGCGTCACCCCGCCGCGCTTCACCGCACTCGTGATCCTGAACGCGAATCCCGGCATTACCCAGAGCACGCTCGGACAGATCCTCGGCACCGCGCGTTCCGGCGCGATGCTGCTCACCGACTGGCTAGAGGGCCGCGGGCTCGCCGAGCGCCGCCACCGGCCCGACGACGGCCGCGCCTGGGGGCTGTACCTCACGCCCAAGGGCGGGCGCGTCCTGGAGACGCTGCGCCGCCGCGTGCGCCAGCAGGACCGGCGCTTCGCGGGCCGGCTCGCCGGCCGGGAGCGGCGCGAGCTCCTGCGCCTGCTGGAGAAGCTGGCCGCATGATTCGAAGCGTGCGCCTCGCCCGCCAGGCGGTCGTCGCCGAGCGGCGCGCCGACGGCTGCCTGGTTCTGCGCTCGCCCGATCGGCTGCCCGACTATCCGCGCAGGCTGACCGAGCGGCTCGATCACTGGGCCGCGCGCGCGCCGGAGCGCGTGTTTCTCGCCCAGCGCGGGCCCGGTGGGTGGATCGAGCTCACCTACGCGCAGGCGCGAAGCCGCGCGCGCCGCGTCGCGCAGGCGCTGATCGACCGCCGCCTCTCGGCCGAGCGGCCGGTCGCGGTGCTATCGGGCAACGACATCGAGCACGCGCTGATCCAGCTCGGCGCGCTCTATGCGGGCATCCCGTATGCGCCGGTGTCGCCGGCGTACTCGCTGCTCTCGAAGGATTTCGCGCAGCTGAAGCATGTCATGCGCGTGACGACGCCGGGTCTGGTGTACGCGTCGGACCGGAAGGCATTTGGAAGTGCGCTCGAAGTTGCCTCGGGCGCGGAGGTACTGGATAGAGGCGATTTTGCGAAATTGCTCGTCGAGCCGACGACAGCGGTGGACGAGGCGCACGAGCGCGTCGGCCCCGACACCATCGCCAAGTTCCTCTTCACCTCGGGCTCGACCGGCCAGCCGAAGGCGGTGATCAACACGCAGCGCATGTGGTGCTCGAACCAGGCGATGATCCGCCACATGTTCGCCTTCTTCGAGGAGGAGCCGCCGGTC
>DASXKY010000052.1:0-8819 GCA_036496555.1 Burkholderiales bacterium
CTGGTCAAGGCCGGCTTCCGCCGCAGCGGCATCTTTACCTACCGGCCGCACTGCGACGCGTGCCGCGCCTGCGTGCCGGTGCGCATCCCGGCCGGAGAATTCGACGCCAACCGCTCTCAGCGCCGCGCGCTCAAGCAGCACGGTGGCCTCATCGCGCAGGCGCAGCCGCTCAAGTTCCGCCTCGAGCACTACGCGCTCTATCTGCGCTATCAGTCCAAGCGCCACTCGGGCGGCGGGATGGACAACGACAGCCGCGACCAGTACTCGCACTTCCTGCTGCAGAGCCGCGTCGATACGCGCCTGATCGAGTTCCGCGAGAATGGCCAGCTGGTCATGGTGTCGATCGTCGACTATCTGCCCGACGGGCTATCGTCGGTCTATACCTTCTACGATCCCGAGCGCCGCGGCGCGAGCTTCGGCACCTACAACGTGCTCTGGCAGATCGAATCCTGCCGCCGCCTCGGCCTGCCGTACCTCTATCTCGGCTACTGGATCCGCGAGAGCCCGAAGATGGCCTACAAGTCGAAGTTCGAGCCGATCGAAGGCTTCGTCGGCGGCGCCTGGCGCCGCCTCGGCCGGCGCGCGAGCGAAGAGACGCCGGCTTGAGCCTTTACTGGCTCGCGCGTCCGCTCCTTTTCGCTCTCGATCCCGAAACCGCTCACCGGCTCACCCTCCGTCTATCGGATTTCCTGAGTTTTCCTGCGGTCCCCTCCGCGCCGCGGGAGGTGATGGGCCTCAGGTTTCCGAATCCGATAGGGCTCGCCGCAGGGCTCGACAAGAACGCCGAGCATATCGACGCGCTGGCGCGGATGGGGTTCGGCTTCATCGAGGTCGGCACCGTCACGCCGCGGCCGCAGCCTGGCAATCCGCGCCCGCGGCTGTTCCGCGTCGTCGAGAGGGACGCGATCATCAATCGCTTCGGCTTCAACAACGTCGGCGTCGATGAGTTTCTGCGCAACGTCGCGCGCGCGAAATGGAAAGGCGTCCTTGGCATCAATATCGGCAAGAACGCCGACACGCCTGCCGAGCGCGCGGTCGATGACTACGCCATCGGCTTCGAGAAAGTGTATTCCAGCGCCTCGTACGTCACCATCAACATTTCCTCTCCCAATACGAAGAATCTGCGGGATCTGCAGGAGGACTCGCAGTTGAATACTCTGCTCCGCACGCTTTCAGACCGCAGAGCCAGATTGACCGAAAAGCACGGCAAGAGAATACCTCTCGCGCTTAAGATCGCGCCCGACCTCGACGAGGCGCAGGTCCGCGCCATCGCCGACGCGGTGCGGCGCCACCGCATCGACGCCGTCATCGCGACGAACACTTCCACCGGACGCGAAGGCGTCGAGGGGCTGCCGCACGCCGAGGAGGCCGGCGGCCTGTCGGGCGCGCCCATCAGGACAAAATCTTCCGAAGTGTTGCGACAAATGCATCTCCACCTGAAAGGCGAAGCCAGCCTCATCGGCGCGGGCGGCATCCTGAGCGGCGCCGACGGCGCCGAGAAATTCGCCGCCGGCGCGTCGCTCGTGCAGCTCTACACCGGGCTCGTCTATCGCGGCCCGGACCTGGTGGCCGAATGCGCATCGGCATTCCGCGCGAAGTAAAGGATGGCGAATTCCGGGTAGCTTTGACTCCCTCGGGAGTGGCGAAACTCTCGAGCGTGGTCGTGGAGCGAGGCGCCGGAAAAGGCGCCGGCTTCTCCGATGAGGATTACGTCAAGGCGGGCGCCGCGATAGGCGACGCCTGGGACTGCGATCTGGTGGTGAAGGTGAAGGAACTGCAGCCCGACGAGTATCGGCGGCCGCGGCGCGGGCAGACGGTGTTCGGCTTCCAGCACTTCGCGCCCGAGCCGCCGCTGCTCGACGCCGCTCTCGCGTCCGCTGCGACCTTCATCGCGTTCGAGACCGTCGGCCAGGCCGCCGGGCTGCCGATCCTCTCGCCGATGTCGGCCATCGCCGGCCGGCTGGCGGTGCAGGCCGGCGCGTGGTGCCTGCAGAAGCAGAACGGCGGCAGCGGCGTGCTGCTTTCCGGCATCGAGGGCGTCGCACCGGGCAAGCTGACGATCCTTGGCGCCGGCAACGTCGGCTCGAACGCTCTCGCAGTCGCCCACGGCATGGGCGTGAAGGTTGCCGTCTTTGCTCGATCCGAGAATAAGTTTCCCTCCTTGAAACGACTTTACCCAAAGGTGGAATTTCGAATCGACAACCCCGAACAATCCATCTCGGAATCCGATCTTGTCATCGGCGGCGTGCTCACTCCCGGGCAGATGTCACCCAAGCTGATCACGCGCGCGACGCTGCGGCGCATGCGGGCCGGCTCGGCGCTGGTCGACGTCGGCATCGACCAGGGCGGCATCGCGGAAACCTCGCGGCCGACGTCGCACAGCGAGCCGGTCTACATCGAGGAAGGCATCGTCCACTATTGCGTGCCCAACATGCCCGCGGCCTGCGCGCGCACGGCGAGCTTCGCCCTCGAGCTGGCGGTCTTGCCTTTCGTTGTTGAACTGACGAAAAATCATTTCGGTGAAAACCTCAAGACCGGCATTCAGGTACGCAACGGCAAAGTGACCCACGAATACCTCGCGCGAGACGCTGGCCGCGCCTACACTGCCTTGTGAAACGGGAGACCGTCGCCCTGATCGACGAAGGCCGTTGCATCGGCTGCGCACGCTGCATCGACGCCTGCCCGGTCGACGCGATCGTCGGCGCCCGCAGCCTGATGCACACCGTCGTCGAGTCCTGGTGCATCGGCTGCGCGTTGTGCCTACCGCCTTGCCCGGTGGACTGCATCGACATGGTCGCCCCGCGAGGCGCCTGGACGTCCGGGCACAAGCTGGCCGCCAAAGCGCGCGCGCGCCACAGGAAAACCCGCCTGCAGCGCGCAAAGATCGGGTTTGATGCAAGCCGCAAGGCCGTGGTCGCGGCCGCGCTCGCGCGCCGGAAGAGATGAACCCCGCCAAGCGCGCCGAGATCTACCGCCGCTTCCAGGCGGCGAATCCGCATCCGACGACGGAGCTGCGCTACCGCTCGCCCTACGAGCTGCTGGTAGCGGTGGTGCTCTCGGCGCAGGCCACCGACAAGTCGGTCAACCTGGCCACGCAGAAGCTTTTTCAGAATTATTCTTCTCCGGGAAAAATCATCGAGCTGGGAGTGGCGGGGCTCGAGGAGTACATCAAAAGCATCGGGCTCTACCGGACCAAGGCAAAGAACGTCGTCGCCTTGTCGGAAATCATTCTTCTTCAACATGGCGGTCAGGTGCCGGAGACGAGAGAAGCGCTGGAAAACCTTCCCGGCGTCGGCCGCAAGACGGCGAACGTCGTGCTCAACACCGCATTCGGCCAGCCGACTGTCGCGGTCGACACCCATATCTTCCGCGTC
The DNA here is from genome assembly GCA_036496555.1 of Burkholderiales bacterium. GTDB lineage: Bacteria > Pseudomonadota > Gammaproteobacteria > Burkholderiales > SG8-39 > SCGC-AG-212-J23. The sequence continues at coordinate 3,375 of DASXKY010000052.1, forward strand.
GCCAACCGCACCGGCCTCGCCCCGGGCAGGGATCCCCTCGAGGTGGAGCAGAAGTTGCTCAAGTTCACGCCGCCCGAGTACCTGATGAACGCGCACCACTGGCTCATCCTGCACGGCCGCTACGTCTGCCTCGCGCGCAAGCCCGACTGCCCGCGCTGCATCATCCGCGACCTGTGCGAATTCAAGGGGAAGACGAAGGATGTTTGACCCGTCCCGGGACCAGGTGCGCGAGATGTTCTTCGGCGCGTGGCGCAAGTACCGCGCCGGCGAGCCGCTCGCCGGCATCGAGTCGCTGGCGCTCGACGTGATCCTGCTGCACCCGGAATACCACGGCGTGCTCAGCCTGCCGGCGAAGTTCCGCGACAAGGACTACACCGACGAGACCAATCCCTTCCTGCACATGAGCCTGCACCTGGCTTTCGAGGAGCAGCTCTCCATCGACCAGCCGCCGGGCATTGCGCAGCGCTGGCGCGCGCTGCTCGGTCGCCACGGCGACCGGCACGCGGCGCTGCACCATGCGATCGAGTGCCTGACCGAGGTCATGTGGCGAGCGCGGCGCGACCAGGCGCCGCCGGACGCGGATGCCTATCTGAGGTGCCTCGAGAAATAGCCGTGGATTCCCGCTTGCGCGGGAAGGACGGCGCTAGCGCTGGTTGTGCAGCGTGGTCTTCCTCTGGCTCGAGAACCAGGCCGCGAGGTCCTCGATTTCCTGCTTCGACAGCTGGCCCGCCATGCCCGTCATGATCGGGTTCTTGCGGCGGCCGCTCTTGTAGTCGCTCAGCGCACGCACCAGGTAGTCGTTGTACTGGCCGGCGAGGATCGGCTGGTCGGCCGCTAACGGCTTCTCGCCCATCTCGCCGTGGCAGGCGATGCAGCCCTTGGCCTTCACGAGATCCTTGCCGTCGTTCGCGTTGCCGGCGTGAGCCGAGAAGGAAAGAGCCAGCGCGGCGACCGCAAAAGCGAAGTTCCTCATTTGGCCTCCGCGGGCGCCGCGGCCGCGTGCTCAGAGCCGTAGTAGGCGGCGAGGTCGGCGATGTCCTGGTCGCTCAGGCTCGCCGCGATGCCGCGCATCGACGGGTGCGGGCGCTGCCCTTCGCGGTAGGCCTTCAGCGCCGCGGTGATGTAGCCGGGCTGCTGGCCGGCGATCATCGGCACGTGGTAGACGTCGGGGAAGGCGGTCCTGTAGCCGGGGATGCCGTGGCAGCCGATGCACATCGCGATCTTGTCGCGATGCGCGTCGTCGGCGTTGCCGACGATTTCTTTCGGCTGCGCCGCTGCGGCGGCGGGTTTCTTCGCCTTTTTCGCCTGCGCGAGCGCGGCTTGCGCTCCGAAGGCGAGCGCGGCGGCGAGCACGGCGTTGAACAGGAGTCGGGACATTTCGTTTCTTCTAGGTCTGTGAGCCCGCGGGGATTCTAGCGAAAGCCGCTGCTAGAATCCAATTTGCGAGGCAAAATCGCCTCGCCAACCAATTTTCCCCGCGGAAAGCTGCGAAATGCGCTTCAAAGGCTCGGCTGCCTACGTTTCGACCGAGGACCTCACGCTCGCGGTCAACGCGGCGATCACGCTGCAGCGGCCGCTGCTGGTGAAGGGCGAGCCCGGCACCGGCAAGACCATGCTCGCCCTCGAGGTGGCGCGCTCGCTCGGCCTGCCGATCCTCGAGTGGCATATCAAGTCGACCACCAAGGCGCAGCAGGGCCTCTACGAGTACGACGCGGTGAGCCGCCTGCGCGACTCGCAGCTCGGCGACCCGCGGGTGCACGACATCCATAACTACATCGTCAAGGGCATGCTGTGGCAGGCATTCACCCAGGAAGGCCCCTGCGTGCTGCTGATCGACGAGGTCGACAAGGCCGACATCGAGTTCCCGAACGACCTGCTGCGCGAGCTCGACCGCATGGAGTTCTACGTCTACGAGACGCGCGAGCTGGTCAAGGCAAAGCACCGGCCGATCGTGTTCATCACCTCCAACAACGAGAAGGAGCTGCCCGACGCCTTCCTGCGCCGCTGCTTCTTCCACTACATCCGCTTCCCCGACAAGGAGACGATGGAGAAGATCGTCGCGGTGCACTTCCCGGCGCTGAAGAAGTCGCTGCTGCGCGAGGCGATGGAAGTATTCTTCGAGGTGCGCGAGGTGCCGGGCCTGAAGAAGAAGCCCTCCACCTCGGAGCTCCTCGACTGGCTGAAGCTGCTCCTCGCGGAGGACATCCCGCCCGAGGCGCTGCGCTCGAAGGATCGCAAGAGCATCATCCCGCCGCTGCACGGCGCGCTGCTGAAGAACGAACAGGACGTGCACCTCTTCGAACGCCTCGTGTTCATGACGCGGGCGAAGACCTAGGCCTCTCGCAGAACGCGGTTGGCGAGGACGCCGATCGCTTCGTTGACCACTTCCACCAGATCGCCCGGCTGCAACGCCGGCTCGGTGGCTCCGTCGCAGCCGAACCAGATGACATCGTTGGGATGCAGCGTCACGTAGTGCGACATGCGCGAGATGAAGTGCGCGACGCTGAAGATCATCCCCTTCGTGTTGTAGCTCGACACCGTCTTGCCGTTGATGTGCACCTCGATGACCTGGTTCATCGGATCGATGTCCGAGACGATGCGCGGGCCCATCGGCTTGAAGGTGTCGCTGTTCTTCGCGCGCCAGAGCGTGCGGTCGCTGCGTTGCCAGGTTCTTTCGCTTACGTCGTTGCCTAACGTATATCCCGCTACGCAATCAAGAGCTTTTTCTTCACTCAGGTTTTTTGCTTTTTTCCCGATAACGGCGACAAGTTCCCCTTCAAACTCGAGCGGCCCCGTGGAGTCTCTTGGGATGACGATGTCGTGGCCGCTGCCGATGAGCGCATTGTTCGAGCGATAGCCGATATCGGCGCGCTCGGGTACCTTGTAGGTCGCGTGGTGCGCGTGGTTCGCCCACTCGATGTGGGCGCGATAGTTCAGCCCGGCGGCGTAGAAATTGCCCGGAACGACCGGCGGCGGCAGTTTTTCCAGGGTCAGTCCGCCTTCACGCCGGCGGCCTTGATCACGCGCGCCCAGCGCTCGGCGTCTTTCTTCAGCCAATCGCTGAATTCCGCCGGCGAGCTCGGCTGCGTCACCGCGCCGAGCGCCTTCAGGCGCTCTCTCGTCTCCGGCCGGTCGAGCGAAGCGCGCATCGCCGCGTTCAGCCTGGAAACCGCGGCCGCCGGTGTACCCGCTGGCGCGACTAGGCCCAGGCCCTGCGTGTATTCCTCGAACCCCGGGAAGCCGGCCTCTGCCATCGTCGGCGCGCCGGGGTAGTCGGGATGGCGCGCAGCGGTGCTCACGGCGAGCGCCTTGAGCCGCTTCTGCGCCACCTGCTCGGCGATGCCGACCATCGGATAGAACATGAAAGTCACGCGGCCCGCCATCACCTCGGTGAGCGCCGGCGCGTTGCCGCGGAACGGCACGTGCGTCATTTGCGCACCGGAAAGGCTTGCGAGCAATGCGCCGGCGAGGTGGGCGGAGCCGCCGTTGCCGGCCGAAGCGTAGGACACCTCGCCGGGCTTCGCCTTCGCCGCCGCGATCAGGGCCGGCACCGAGTCGAGCGGCGCGTCGCCCCGCGTGACGAGCACGAGCGGCAGCAGCGTCACCAGGCCGATCGGCGCGAAGTCGGCGAGCGGATCGTAGGGCTTCTTGTCGGCGAGCAGGATCGCGTTGACGTTGTGCGAGAGCGTGGTCATCAGGATCGTGTAGCCGTCGGGCGTCGCGCGCTTCACCTCCATGGTGCCGATCAAGCCGTTGGCGCCGGTCTTGTTCTCGACCACCACGCCCTGTCCCAGGCTCGCCGCCATGTCCTGCGCGAGAAGCCGCGCAATGACGTCGGTCGGCCCGCCGGCCGAGTAACCGACCACCAGCCGGACCGGCTTCGCCGGATAGTCTTGTGCATGGGCTGCCGTGGTCAGAAATAGAAATAGAAATAAAAGAAATTTCTTCATAGGCCAAACCTCGTCGCCATGACCTGGCAGCGCTTCACCAGGCGGTGTTCATCGGGGCCGTAGTCTGCAACGGCGCTGTGGATCGTGCCGAAGTTTTCCCACATCAGCACGTCGCCCTCGCTCCACTGGAAGCTGTAGCGGTACTCGGGCTTGAGCTGGTGCGCGAAGAGGAACTCCAGCGTCTCGTCGCTTTCCTTCTGCGACAGCTCGTTGATGCGCACCGAGTAGCCCGGGTTCGCATAGAGCACCTTGCGGCCGCTGATCGGATGCTCGAGGAAGAGCGGGTGCGAGACCGGCGGCTTCTGCTTCCTCTGCGCTTCGGTGAGCGCGGGACGCTTGCTGCCTTTCTCGCGACGCATCATCTCCCAGAATTTGTTGAAATCGTGGAGAACCGTCTTGTCTTCCAGCCGCTCCTTGAGCTCCTCGGGGAGACCGTCGTAAGCAGCGCAGGTGCTGGCAAATTCCGTGTTGCCGAGCGCGTGACCGTTGCGGCGCGGGATCTCGACCCCGTAGAGCACGTTGGCGAAGGCGATGGTCTTGCTGTAGGACATGTCGGTGTGCCAGTCCTGGCCTGCGTCGGCGAGGCCGATCGGGCGGCCGTTCTCGACGATGTTCGAGAGGATCATCACTTCCGGCACGCCCGGCTCCTGATAGGCGCCGGAGGCCACGTTGATCTCGAGCTCGCCGAAGCGCGCGGCGAAGTCGCGCAGCTGCTTGCCTCCCAATGACTGCCGCGGGAAACGGAGAACGCTGTGCTTTCCCAGGGTCTGCACCAAATCCTTTACGTCTTCTTCGGCAAGCGCGGAAGACAGGTCCAGCCCCTCCACGCTGGCACCCAGGATCCGCCCGCTGGGAACGATCTTCATTGCGGGCGCGGCAGTTTCACGAAATCGTCGAGCGAAATCCCGGCCGCCAGCTTCCGCAGCCGCTCCTCTTCCCAGGCGGATTGGCGTTGCGCGAGCGCCAGCACCTCGGCGGCCCGCGCCGCCGGAACGAAGCACACGCCGCATTCGTCGGCGAGGACCAGGTCGCCGGGCGAGACGGCGACGCCGGCGATCGTCACCGGCACGTTGACGCCCACCGTCTCGACACGCCACTTGCCGGTGATCGGCGTGACGCTCGAGGACCACACCGGGTAGCCGATGCCGCGCGAATGGTCGATGTCGCGCGCGCCGCCGTCGACCACCGCGCCGATCTCGCCCTGGCGCTTGCCGACGGTGGAGGACACGCCGCCAAGGCTGGAGACGTTCGGCACGCCCTGCACGACGAGCACGTCGCCCGCCTGCGCGATCCGGTGCGCCTGGATTTCGCCGAGGCCGGACTTCTTCTTCGCCACCGCCTCGGCGACCGGTTCCTGCCGCGCGCGGTTCAGCACCGTCAGCGCCGGGCCGACGATGCGCGCCCGCGGATCGCTCGGGCGCAGCACCGACGCCGGCACCGCGCCGGCGAGGCCGAGCTGGTCGAGAATGTCGGAGGTGGTGCCGGTCAAGTCGCC
>DASXKY010000053.1:0-28598 GCA_036496555.1 Burkholderiales bacterium
CGCAGGTGCGCGAGCAGGTGGCGAAGGAATCGAAGGGCTACCCAGCGCCGCTCGAGATCGTCGCCTGCGCGGAAGCCGCGGCGACGCTGCCCTTCGACGAAGGCCGCAAGCAGGAGCGCGCCGGCTTCGAGCGCCTGGTGCGCGGGCCGGAGTCGCAGGCGCTGCGCCACATGTTCTTCGCCGAGCGGCAGACTTCGAAGATCCCCGACGTGCCCGAAGACACGCCGGTGCGCGAGGTGAAGAAAGCGGCGGTGATCGGCGCCGGCACCATGGGCGGCGGCATCGCCATGAACTTCGCCAACGCCGGCATTCCGGTGACGCTGATCGACATGAATCAGGCGGCAGTGGAGAACGGCATCGGCATCATCAGGAAGAACTACGCGGCTACCGTTTCCAAGGGCCGGCTGAAGCAAGAGGAGATGGACAAGCGCATGGCTTTGATTTCCCCAAAAGCAAATCTGGATGAAATCAAAAGCGCCGACATCATCATCGAAGCCGTGTTCGAGCGGATGGACGTGAAAAAGGACATCTTCAAGAAGCTCGATGCAACCGCGAAGCCCGGCGCGATTCTCGCCACCAACACCTCCACGCTCGACGTCGACGAGATCGCGCAGGCGACCAAGCGCCCGCAGGACGTGATCGGCACGCACTTCTTCTCCCCGGCAAACGTGATGCGGCTTTTGGAGGTTGTCAGAGGAAAACAAACCGACAAAAGCGTCCTGGCAACCACAATGAAATTGGGCAAGGCGCTGAAGAAGGTGCCGGTGGTCTCGGGCGTCTGCGACGGCTTCATCGGCAATCGCATGCTCGAGAAGTACGGCCAGCAGAGCCTGTTCCTCGCCGACGAGGGCGCCAGCCCGCAGCAGGTCGACGCCGCGATGGCGAGGTTCGGCATGGCGATGGGCCCCTTCACCATGTACGACATGGCGGGCAACGACATCGGCTGGGAGATCAGGAAGCGCCGCTATCAGGAGCGCCCGGATTTCGTCTACTCGAAGATCGCCGACCGCATCTGCGAGCAGGGCCGCTTCGGCCAGAAGACCGGCAAGGGGTTCTATCGATATGAATCCGGGAATCGCAAGCCCATTCCCGACCCCGATGTCGACAAAATCCTTTCCGCCTACCGCGATGAGATCAAGGTAAAGCCGCGAACGATCTCCGATGAGGAGATCGTCGAGCGATTGATTTACGCATTGGTGAACGAAGGCGCGCACATCCTCGAGGAAGGCATCGCGCTGCGCGCCTCCGACATCGACATGGTGTATCTCACCGGCTACGGCTTCCCGCCGTATAGGGGCGGGCCGATGTTCTATGCAGACACGGTCGGGCTGGACAAGGTTTTATCTGCAATACAGAATTTTCAAAAAGGCTACCAAGGTCAGGCTTGGAAGCCTGCGCCGCTCCTCGTGAAACTCGCGAAGGAAGGAAGGAAATTCAATGAATGAGGCCGTGATCGTTTCCACCGCGCGCACGCCGCTGTGCAAGAGCTGGCGCGGCGCGCTCAACATGACGCACGGCGCGAAGATGGGCGGGCACGTGGTGCACGCCGCGCTCGAGCGCGCCAAGGTCGACGCCGACGAGGTCGAGGACGTGATCATCGGCTGCGCCAATCCGGAGGGCGCCACCGGCTGGAACATCGCGCGCCAGATCGCCATTCGCGCCGGCTGCCCGAACACAGTGCCCGGCATGACGGTAAACCGCTTCTGCTCCTCGGGCCTGCAGACCATAGCGCTCGCCAGCCAGCGCATCCTGGCCGGCGAAGGCGACGTCTACGTCGCCGGCGGCGTCGAGTCGATCTCGATGGTGCAGAACGAGATGAACAAGCACCATTTCCAGGACGAGTGGCTGCACCGCCACCACGCCGAGATCTACTGGCCGATGCTGCAGACCGCCGAGTACGTGGCGAAGAAGTACGGCATCTCGCGCGAGAAGCAGGACGAGTTCGGCGTGAGGAGCCAGCAGCGCGCGGCGAAGGCGCGCGCCGAGGGCAAGTTCAAGGACGAGATCGCGCCGATCACCACCAAGATGAAGGTGGTCGACAAGACCACCGGCACCGAGACCATGAAGGAGGTGACCGCCGCCGAGGACGAGGGCATCCGCGCCGACACCACGCTGCAGGGGGTGTCGCAGATCAAGCCGGCGATCGAGGGGGGCGTCATCTCCGCCGGCAACGCCAGCCAGTTCTCCGACGGCGCCTCGGCGGCCGTGGTGATGAGCGCGAAGGAAGCCTCGAAGCGCGGCCTGCAGCCCCTCGGCATCTTCCGCGGCTTCGCCGTCGCCGGCTGCGACCCGAAGGAGATGGGCATTGGGCCGGTCTTTGCTGTTCCAAAATTATTGGAAAACGCAAAAAAAAGCGTTACCAGCATCGACCTTTGGGAATTGAACGAGGCCTTCGCGGTGCAGGTGCTCTACTGCCGTGACCGCATCGGCATCCCCGACGAGAAGCTGAATGTCAACGGCGGCGCGATCGCGCTCGGCCATCCCTACGGCATGAGCGGCGCGCGCCTCGTCGGCCACGCGCTCATCGAGGGCAAGCGCCGCGGCGCGAAGCTGGTGGCGGTGACGATGTGCATCGGCGGCGGCATGGGGGCGGCGGGCCTGTTCGAAGTAGCCTGACCGGCCGCGCGCCTGGTGGAGCAGAGATTGCGCGTCGGCGTGTAACACAGCGCCGCCAAGAATAGCGCCGTCATCCGACGCACCAATGGAGACGGCGAACATGACGCTCGACGATGTCTACGGCCCCGACGAGGACGAGTTTCCCCTCGAGCAGGAAGCCGAGGAATGGGACGAGGAAACCCTCGGCCTCGACTGGGACGAAAGCGACGCGCAGGACCTCGCGCGCGAGATCAGCGCCGGCAACGACTGACTAGGCTTTCAGCGCCTTAAGGCGGAATGCCGGCACGGGGTGCTGGAAGCCCCTCAGCTTGAGCGGGCCGACCGAGTCGGTGTCGGCGAGGTGCGCGACCTCATGCTCGGTCTGCGCGTCGAGCACGATCTCGCCGGCGCCGGCCTGGCCGCACAGCCGCGCGGCGAGGTTCGGCACGTTACCGATCGCGGCGTACTCCCAGCGCTGCTCGAAGCCGATCAGGCCGAGCGTCGCGTCGCCCTGCGCGATGCCGATGCCGAGGCCGACCTGGTGCCCGAGCTTGTCCCACGCCTCGGCGATCGGCCGGAAGTCCTGCTGCAGCGCGATCGCCATGCGCACCGCGCGCTCGGCAGGCCGGTCCACCGGGAACGGATCGTTGAAGAAGATCATCATGCCGTCGCCCGCGAAGTGCTCGAGAGTGCCGCCGTACTCGTCGATGGTGCGGCCGAGCGCGGCGTGGTAGCTGCGCAGCAGCTCCAGCACCTCCTCGGGATCCGCGCGGTCGGTAAAGGCAGTGAAGCCGCGCAGGTCGAGGAACACCGCAGTGATCTCGCGCCGGTGCGGCTTCAGCAGTTCCTCGCCGCCGGCGACGATGGCCTCAGCCACCTGGCGCGAGAAGAAGCGCTTCAGGCGCCCGAGGCGCTCCAGCTGCGACACCTGGTCGCGCACGCGCTCCTCCAGCCGCGCGTTGAGGTTCTTGATCTCGTCCTGCAGCGCCTTCACCTTCAGCAGCCGCTTCACCCGGCCGAACAGCTCGGGCCAGTTGACCGGCTTCATCAGGAAGTCGTCGGCCCCGGCTTCGATGCCCTTGACGCGCTCGGTGTGCGCCTCGGTCGAGGTGATCAGGATCACCGGCAGAAGCGCCAGGGCCGCGTCGGCGCGCAGGCGGCGGCACAGCTCGTAGCCATCGATGTTCGGCATGTTGATGTCGGACACCACCAGGTCGGGCGGCGCCGTGCGCACGCGCTCGAGCGCCGCCTCGCCGTCGAGCGCGATGTGCACTTCGTAGCCGAGGTTGCGCAGCAGCCCCGCCACCATCTCTGCGTTGGTGCGCTGGTCGTCGACCACCAGGATGCGTTCGGCCATCCCGCGCTGCCGCCTAGAAGACGATCACGCCGCGCGCGTTGCGGCCCGACTCGAGGTCGGCGAACGCGGCGGCCGCTTCTTCCACCTGGTAGCGGTGCGTGATCAGCTCATCGAGCTTGAGGCTGCCGCCCATGTAAAGCGCCAGCATCCGCGGAAAGTCGATGCGCGGCACGCAGGAGCCGAAGTAGCTGCCGGTGAGCGTCTTCTCCTCGAACGGGAGCGTCATCGTGCGCACCGCGGTCGAGTCGCCCGGCTTCGCCACCCCGACCACCACCGCCGTGCCGCCGCGGCCGATCGAGCGGAAGGCCGTCGCCGCCAGCTCGCCGCTGCCGACGCACTCGAAGGCGTAGTCGGGCCCGCCGCCGGTGAGCTTCTTCAGCGCCTTGACCGGATCCTCCTTGGCCAGCAGGACGTCGGTCGCGCCGAATTCCTTCGCCATCTCGAGCTTCGCCGGATTGGTGTCGAGGGCGACGATCTTGCCGGCGCCGGCGATGCGCGCGCCCTGCACCACGTTCAGGCCGACGCCGCCGCAGCCGAATACCGCGACCGACGCACCGGGCCTCACCCGCGCGGTGTTGAACACCGCGCCGACACCGGTCGTCACCGCGCAGCCGACCAGCGCGGCGCGATCGAGCGGGATGGCCGGGTCGATCTTCACCAGGTTATCGAGGTGCAGCACCGCGTATTCCGCCATGACTCCGCAACCCGAAAAGACGCTCAATGCCTTGCCGCTCGCATCCCGCGTGCGCACGCTGCCGTCAGGCAGCGTGGTGAGCGCCTTTCCCTGCTCCAAGCAGAGAACCGGTCGCCCGGCAGCGCAAAAGCGGCACTCACCGCACATATATATGAACGAAGACACCACGTGATCGCCAAGCTTGAGCGACGTCACCCCCTCGCCCACCTCCACCACCTCGCCCGCCGCCTCGTGGCCGAGCACCAGCGGCGGCGGCAGCGGGATGGTGCCGTTGGTGGCCGAAAGGTCGGAATGGCACACGCCGCAGGCGGCGATCTTCACCATCACCTCGCCGCGCTTGGGGGAGTCGACGTTGATCTCCTCCACCACGACCGGCTGGTTCAGCTCGCGGCAGATGACCGCTTTCGATTTGCGTGGCATCGCGTCAGTATAATCGCCTCCTCCTCTCATCCTCCACTCACCTCCCGATACGCCATGCTGAACCGCGACAAATTCTTCATCGACGGCCGCTGGGTCACGCCCGCCGGCAAAGAGGCCATCGACGTCCACAATGCCGGCACCGGCGAAGTGATGGGGCGCGTCCCCGCCGGCACGGCGAAGGACATCGATGTGGCCGTCGCCGCGGCGCGCGCCGCGCTCGACGGCTGGCGCGACACGCCGGCGGAAAAGCGCGCCGAATACCTCGAGAAAATCTCCGCCGGCCTGAAAGCGCGCGCCGACGAGCTGGCGAAGCTGATCGCGCAGGAAGTCGGCATGCCGCTCAAGATGGCGAACCGCATCCAGGCCGGCCTGCCGATCGCGAACTTCGCGAACTATGCCCGGCTGGTGAAAGAATTTTCTTTTGAAACCCGAGTAGGAAATTCGCTCGTAGTGCGCGAGCCGGTTGGCGTGGTCGGCGCAATTACGCCGTGGAACTACCCGCTGCACCAGATCGCGCTCAAGGTGGCGCCGGCGCTCGCCGCGGGCTGCACTGTAGTGCTGAAGCCCTCCGAGGTCGCGCCGTTCAACGCGTTCCTCCTCGCCGAAGCGGTCGAAGCCGCCGGCCTGCCGAAGGGCGTCTTCAATGTCGTCACCGGCACGGGCGCCGCCGCGGGCGAGGCGCTGGTGAAGCACGCGGGCGTCGACATGATTTCCTTCACCGGCTCGACGCGCGCGGGCAAGAGGATCAGCGAGCTCGCGGCGCAATCCGTGAAGCGCGTCGCGCTGGAGCTCGGCGGCAAGAGCGCCTCGGTGATCCTCGACGACGCCGATCTCGCGGCGGCGGTGAAAGGCACCGTCAACGGCTGCTACCTCAACTCGGGACAGACCTGCACGGCGCTGACGCGCATGCTGGTGCCGGATTCTCTCTATCCGGAAGCCTCCCGCCTGGCGGCGGAAGCGGCCAAGACGTTCGTGGTCGGCGACCCTCTTGTGGAGACCACCAGGCTCGGACCGCTCACCTCGCAGGCGCAGCTCGAGCGCGTGCGCAGCTATATCAAGAAGGGCGTCGCCGAGGGCGCGGAGCTCCTCGCTGGCGGCGCCGAGCAGCCCGAGGGCGTGCCAGCCGGCGGCTACTATGTGAAGCCGACCGTCTTCGGCAAGGTGCGCAACGACATGACCATCGCGCAGGAAGAGATCTTCGGGCCGGTGCTGTCGATCATTCCCTACAAGGACGAGGAAGACGCGGTGCGCATCGCCAACGACAGCCCGTACGGCCTCGCCGGCGCAGTGTGGTCGAAGGACGAGGCGCGCGCGCAACGCGTTGCGCGGCGTATCCGCGCCGGCCAGGTCGACGTCAACGGCGGCGCCTTCAACATGAACGCGCCCTTCGGCGGCTTCAAGCAGTCCGGCCACGGTCGCGAGGCGGGCATCTATGGCCTCGAGGAATTCCTGGAGTACAAGTCGCTGCAGCTCAAGGGATGAGGGTTCAGGATCTTCTTTCCCTGAAGGGAAAAACCGCCCTCGTCACCGGGGGCTCGCGCGGCCTCGGGCTGCAGATGGCCGAGGCGCTGGGCGAGATGGGCGCGAAGGTCGCGATCAGCGCGCGGAAGAAAGACGAGCTGGACGAGGCTTCTGCCCGTCTCAGTTCCCTTGGGATTTCTTCCCGTTCGTATGTTTCCGACATTGGCAAACGGGAGCAAGTGGCGCCGCTCGCCGACGCGGTGCTGAAGGATTTCGGCAAGGTCGACATCCTGGTCAACAATGCCGGCGCCACCTGGGGCGCGCCGGCGGAAGACCATCCGCTCGAAGCCTGGGACAAGCTGGTGAACGTGAATCTCACCGGCGCGTTCCTGCTCTCGCAGCAGGTCGCGAAGCGCTCGATGATTCCCGCCAAGTGGGGGCGCATCATCAACACGGCCTCGGTGGCGGGCATCACCGCGAGCGACCCGCGCGTGGTGCGCACCGTCGCCTACAACGCCACCAAGCACGGCCTGGTGGGGCTCACTCGGCAGCTCGCCGCCGAGTGGGGCGCGCACGGCATCACCGTAAACGCCATCTGCCCGGGCTTCTTCCCGTCGAAGATGACCAAGGCAACGCTCGGCAAGGACCTGCAGATGATTTTGGAAACGACCCCCACCGGCCGCGTCGGCAACGACGAGGACCTGAAGGGCCTGGTGGTGCTGCTCGCCTCGGAGGCCTCGCGCCACATTACCGGCCAGGCGATCGCGGTGGACGGCGGCGCGACGATCATATGAGCGATGCGCGCGAGATGAGCGCTCTCGACTACACCCGCGAGTACCAGAAGAAGATCCCGTTCCTTGCCCATCTCAAGATCCTCACCGAGGACCTCGGGCAAGGCACCGCGAAGCTCTCGCTGCCCGTCGAGCAGCACCTCACCAACAGCATGGGAACGCTTCATGGCGGCGTGATCATGTCGCTCCTCGACATCGCCTTGTGCACCGCGGCGCGCACCCTGCACCCCGGCTCGATCGGCGCCATCACCATCGACATGAGCACCTCCTTCATCGACGGCGGCGCCGGGAACAAGCTGCTGGCGGAGGCGCGCGTGCTCAAGGATGGGCGTAGCATGAGCTTCGTCGAAGCCGAGGCAAGAAACGAGGATGGCTCGCTCGTCGCCAAGGCGATCGCCACCGTCCGGGTCAGACAGAAAGAAAAATGAGGGAGAAGTCATGAGCTCGAACCCCTACGCCACACCGAAAGCCGCTGTAGCCGACACGGCCACTCCGCAACAGGGCAACTTCGTTCCGCGAGGCCGCGGCGTCGGCGCCGGCCGCGGCTGGGACTGGGTGGTCGGCGGCTGGGAGCTCTTCAAGCGCCAGCCGGGCATGTGGATCGGCCTGACGGTGGTCGCGTTCGTGATCATGATCGTGGTCGGCATCATTCCGCTCATCGGCTCGCTCGCGCTGGCGATCCTCGGCCCGGTGTTCGCCGGCGGCGTGATGATCGGCTGCCGCCAGCTCGCCGAGGGCGGCGAGCTCGAAATCGGCCATCTCTTCGCCGGGTTCCGCGACAAGTTCGGCCCGCTGGCCGCGATCGGCGCCTTCAATCTGGTGGCGCAGATCGTGATCATCGTGGTGGTCGGCCTGATCGGCGGCGTCAGCATGTTCGCCGTGTTCGGCGGCGGCGGCGGGGTGCAGAACCCGGCGGCGGCGATGGGCCTGATCCTCGCGGTGCTGGTCATGCTCGCGCTGATGATCCCGGTGTGGGCGGCAGTCTGGTTCGCGCCAGCGCTGGTGGCGCTCGACGGCCGCGGCACGCTCGACGCGCTGAAGGACAGCTTTTTCGGCTCCCTGAAGAACATCCTGCCGATGCTTCTCTACAGCGTCGTGCTGACGATCGCCAGCGTGATCGCGATGATCCCGCTGTTCCTCGGCCTGCTCGTGTTGGTGCCGGTGGTAATCGGCTCGATTTACGCCTCGTACCGCGACATCTACTTCACGTCGTAAGCAGGCGCCGGCCCGACCAGAGCCAGGCGAGGCCGGCGAGCTGCACCATCCACACCGCGGCGAGCGCCCAGGGATAGCCCTCGGGTGCGTACCCCGTCGCCGTCGCCGGCCACAGGCTCAGCACGGCGCCGATGCCCCATTGCCCGCTGAACATGCCGATGAAGCCGATGACGTTGATGGCCGTGTTCACCCGGCCCGCCATCTCCCTCGGGTAACGGCGCGCGAGGACGGAGTACGCGAGCACCACCGCCGTGCCGGCGCCGACGAAGACGCACCAGAGCGCAAGCGAGTGGACGCCGAAAACCAGGGCGCCGAGGCTGATGGCCGAAAGCGCCACGCCGCCGGCTAGCAGCGGCACCGCACTGCGCCCGCGGCGCTGCCAGGCGTCGGCGAGCCGTCCGAACACGAGATAGCCCACGATCATCGCCACGTTGACGGCGAGGAGCCCGCGCGCAACCGCCGCGCGGTCCCAGCCGGCGACGTCGCGCAGCCACGTGGCGATCCACAGTGTCTGCAACGCGACGGCGGCGCACTGGCTCGCGCCGACGCATACGGCGAGCCGCAGGAACGCCGGGTCGCGCAGCAGCGCGGCGAGTCCGCGCAGCTGCCCGGCGAGCGGCTCGCCGCGCTTCGTTTCGCGCCGCTCGGGCACCCACAGCCAGAGCACGAGGCTCACGGCCAGGTTCGCGCCGACGATCAAGAGAAAAGCCTCGCGCCACGGCCACGCGCGCAGCAGCAGCTCGAGCGGCACGGTGACGGTCATCGCGCCGAGCGCCCCGGCCGAGAACGCGACGCCGTTCATGGTGGAGATCTTCTCTGGCGGATACCACAGGACGAAAGCGGTGAGCGAGGCCATCAGGCAGGCGGACACGCCGACGCCGATCAGCACGCGCGCTGCCACCGCCGCCGGATACGAATGGGCGGCGGCGAACCAGGCGCCGCCCGCCGCGGCGACGAGGAGCAGCGCCGCGTTGACGCGGCGCGGCCCGAAGCGGTCGAGCGCCACGCCGACCGGCAGCTGCACCACCGCGAAGGAGAGGAAGTACACGCTGGAGAGAAGGCCCAGGCCGCTCGCGGTGAGCCCGAATTCGGCAGCGAGCGTCGGGGCGAGCACCGCATTCACCATGCGGTACACGTACGAGACGAAGTAGCCCGCCAGAAACGGCAGCCCCACCCGAAGGAAGATCAGTGGCTGCGTTTCTAGTTTTTGGGAGATTCGAGACCGCCCAGGTAGAAGCGGTTCCAGGTCGGGCTGATGATGAGCTCGTTGACGCAGGCGCGCGCCGGCAGCGAGGCGACGAACAGGATGGTCTTGCCGAGGTCGTCGGCCTGCAGCATGCGCGCGCGCTCCTCCTGCGAAGGCGGCACCGGCCGCTTCTCGAGGATCGGCGTCGCCACCTCGCCGGGCAGGATCGACGTGGCGCGCACGCCGTGCATGCACTCTTCCATGTTGATCGACTCGGTGAGCGCGATCACCGCGCGCTTGGTGGCGTTGTAGCCGGGGCCGGTCAGCGTGCTCGCGTAGCGTCCGGCCCACGAGGCGACGTTGATGATCAGGCCGTCCTTGCGCTCGCGCATGCCGGGCAGCGCCGCCTGCACGCAATAGAACATGCCGGACAGGTTGATGGCCACGATCTGGTTCCAGCCGTCGATCGAGACGCTGCGGAAATTGCGCTTCGGATGGTTGATGCCGGCGCTGTTGATCAGGACGTCGACGCGGCCGTGGCGCTTGTGGATCTCGGCGCCCGCTTTCGCCACCTCGCTCTGGTCGGCCACGTCCATCGAAATGGCCTCGCAGCTGCCGACGGCTTTGATTTGCTTTTCACTGGCAAGCAGGGTTTCCCGGCTCCTGCCGGAAATGATCACGTGCGCGCCGGCGCGCGCGAGCTCGATGCCGCCGGCGAGCCCGATGCCTGAGCCGCCGCCGGTGATCCAGACCACCCTACCTTTTTGCATACTGAGTGGCGCCAAAAAGATTTTCCTTCTGATCCTTCGTCATCTCGCCGGCGCGGCGCGCATCCTTCAGCACGTCCAGTGCGCGCTTCACCGCCGGACGCTCGAGCAGCGCGTCGCGCCAGCGCCTGAGCGCCGGGAATTCCTCGATGTTCACTCCCTGGCGCTCGGGAAAGCGCAGCCAGGGCATGGTCGCCATGTCGGCGATGGTGTACTCGTCGCAAGCGAGGTACTTCGATTCCTTGAGACGGCGGTCTACCACGCCGTACAGGCGATTTGCTTCGTTCTTGTAGCGGTTCATCGCGTACTCGATCTTCTCCGGCGCGTAGCCGAGGAAGTGGTGCGCCTGGCCGAGCATCGGGCCGATGTGGCCCATCTGGAACATCACCCACTGCATCGTCGTCCAGCGCTTGGCGAGATCGGCCGGCAGGAACTTTCCGGTCTTGGAGGCGAGGTAGAACAGCATCGCGCCCGACTCGGCGAGCGCGAAGGGCTTGCCGCCGGGCCCGTCGGGGTCGACCATCGCCGGCATCTTGTTGTTGGGCGAGATCTTGAGGAAGTCGGGCTTGAATTGCTCGCCCTTGCCGATATCGATGGGGATCACGCGGTAGGGCGTGCCGGTCTCCTCCATCATGATGTGGATCTTGTGGCCGTTGGGTGTCGGCCAAGTGTAGAGATCGATCATAGTTTGATGAGTTGCTTTCCGAAGTTTTCGCCTTTGAGAAGACCGATGAAGGCTCGCGGCGCGTTATCGAGGCCTTCCGTCACCGTCTCGCGGTACTTGATCTGTCCCGTCGCGAGCCAGCCGGCGAGGTCCGCCAGCGCCTTGGGCCACAGCTCCACGCGGTCGGAGACGATGAAGCCCTGCACCTTGATGCGGTTGGTGAGAATCGACTGGAAGGTTTTCACGCCGTACGGGTCGGTGGCGTTGTACTGCGAGATCAGCCCGCACACCGCGATGCGCGAGAACGGATTCATGCGCCGCAGCGCCGCGTCGAGGATCTCGCCGCCGACGTTCTCGAAGTAGCAGTCGATACCCGCGGGCACGGCGGCCTTGAGGCCCTCGCTGACGTCGCCCGCCTTGTAGTCCACGCAGGCGTCGAAGCCGAGCTCCTTGACCGCGTAGTCGCACTTGGCCTTGCCGCCCGCGATGCCGATGGCGCGGCAGCCCTTGATCTTCGCGATCTGCCCGACCACGCTGCCGACCGCGCCCGATGCGGCCGACACCACGACGGTCTCGCCCGCCTTCGGCTGGCAGATGTCGAGCAAGCCGACCCAGGCCGTCACGCCCGGCATGCCGAGCACGCCGAGGTAGGCCGAGAGCGGCGCCCGGCCCGCGTCGACCTTGTTGAGGCCCTTGCCGTCGGACAGCCCGTATTGCTGCCAGCCGAAGGCGCCGAGGACCTTGTCGCCGGCCGCGAACTTGGCATTCTTCGACTCGATCACCTCGCCGACCGTGCCGCCGACCATGACCTGGTCGAGCTCCTGCTTGGCGGCGTAGGACTTGACGTCGTTCATGCGGCCGCGCATGTACGGGTCGAGCGATAGCCACAGGTTCCTCACCAGCACCTCGCCCTCGCGCGGGCGCGGCACGGGCGCGGTTTCGATGCGGAAGTTGTCTTCGCTGACCCAGCCCTTCGGCCGGCTGGCGAGGAGCACTCGCTTGTTCTCCATCGGGAGAGCGAGTTTAACCGGGACAGCGCTGGCCGGTGAGCACGGTCGCAGGCCGCGACACCACGAGCACTTCGCGTCCCGCCTGCGCCTCGAGGCGTCCGTCGATGGCGACCAGCGACTCGGCCAGGTGCTGCTCGGTGAACTCCTCCTTTAGACGCTCGCCGGGCCGCGACTCCCCGAGCGGCCAGGCGAGGCCGGTGCGGCACTCGCGGAACGCGGCGCCGTCGTAGCGGCCGACGACGCGGAACGGGCCGCGCAGCGCCTCGACCTGAGGCTGGCGCTTCAGCTCGCCCCCCTGCGTGCCTTCGAGCGAATCGAGCGAATCGGGCGATTGGATGGCGTAGCGCCGCGGCAAGTCGCGGCCGCCTTCGAGCAGCAACCCGTCGGCGCCCTGGCGCCAGCGGCCGAAGTCGTAGAACTCCGAGGTGTCGAGCCGCTCGCGCACCAGGTAGGCGCCGTCGGGGCGCAGGGTGAGGGTTACGCCCAGGCAGCCGTCGCAGCTGGGGGTATTGGCAAAGGTCGCCGGCAGGTTGGCGACCGGCGACGCTTCTTCTTCTTTTGTCTCTTGATGAGATTCAGAAGAGGCGCATCCGGCCAGCAGCACCAGCAGAAAAACGCTAAAGCGAGGCAAAGCGCTCCAGGTGGTGGTCGGCGTCGCCATACAGCTGCCCGAGCACCGTCAGGCGGCGGAAGGTGTGGCTGATCTTCAGCTCATCGCTCATTCCCATGCCGCCGTGCAGCTGCACCGCCTCCTGGCTGATCAGGCGCGCGTTGTCGGCAATCTTGATCTTCGCCGCCGAGACGGCGCGGGCGCGTTCGGTCGGGCTTTCGGCAGCATCCACCTTGGAGCAAGCCAAGCAAGCCATGGACCGGGCCTGCTCCTGCGCGATGTACAGATCGACGATGCGATGCTGCAGCGCCTGGAAGGTGCCGATCGGCACGCCGAACTGCTTGCGCGTCTTCAGATACTCAAGGGTCGTGTCGCAGGCGAACTTCATCGCCCCGGCGGCCTCCGCGCAGGCGAGCGCGCTGGCGAAGTCGGCGATCTCCTCGATCAGGGCGAGGCCGCCTTGCAGGGGGATGCCCTCCGCACCATTCAGCACGAGGTCGGCCGCTCGCATCTCGTCGATGGTGGCGAATGCCTGCTGCTTTACCTGCTTCGCATCGACGACGAACAGGCCGCCGCCCTGCGCCGACACGACCAGCTTGTCGGCCATCGGCGCGCCGAGGACCGCGCTCTTGGCGCCATCGAGCTTCGCGCCGCTCGCCTTCGTCTTGACCGCTTTGAGGTCATAGCGCGAGCCGGGCTCGGCGTGCGCGAAAGCGAGCTTCATCCGGCCTTCCGCGACCGCGGGCAGGATCGACTGCTTCAGCTCGGCCGAGCCGCCCTTCGCCACCAGCAGGGCGCCGAGGATCGTCGGCACCAGCGGCTCGACGACGAGCGCCTCGCCGAACGCCTCCATCACGCCCATCAGGTCGACCGCGCCGCCGCCGAAGCCACCGTGCTCCGAGGGCAGCGGCAGCGCCGTGAGGCCCATCTCGGCGAGCTTGGCCCAGATCGCGGGGCTATAGCCCTCCTTGGAAGCGACGGTCTTCTTGCGCGCCTCGAACTCGTAGTCCTTCTGCAGCAGGCGTCTAACTGAATCGGCCAGCAGCTGCTGCTCTTCGCTGTAATCGAAGTTCATAGACCTGCCTTTGCCTTACAGCCCAAGGGTCATCTTGGCGATGATGTTGCGCTGGATTTCGTTCGAGCCGGCGTAGATCGTCGTCTTGCGCGTCGACAGATACCGTTTTCTGATTGAAATGCTGAATTCATCGCTGGCTGCGGGATCCAGGGCCTGCATCATGAGCTCGGTGACGCCCTGCTGGATCTCGGTGCCTTTGATCTTCAGCATCGAGACGTCGGCGCCCGGCGGCTGACCGGTCCGCCGCATGCGATCGAGGAAGCGCAGGTTGGTGATCTCGAGCGCCATCAGCTCGACCTCCAGACGCGACAGCCGGTCGCGGAAGCGCATGTCCTTCATCATCGGCGCGGCAAGCTTCTTCAGCTTGGCGAGCTGGCGCTTCGACTCGCCGACGCGGCCGGTGTTCATACGCTCGTAGCCGAGCAAATACTTCGCCACGGTCCAGCCCTTGCCCTCCTGAAACACCAGGTTCTCGGCCGGCACCTTGACGTCGTCGAAGAACACCTCGTTCACCTCGTGCGCGCCGTCCATCAGGATCAGCGGCCGCACGGTGATGCCGGGGGTCTTCATGTCGATCAGCAGGAACGAGATACCTTCCTGGCGCTTCTCGCCGGAATCGGTGCGCACCAGGCAGAAAATCCAGTCGGCGTAGTGCGCGAGGGTGGTCCAGGTCTTCTGGCCGTTCACTACGTAGTGATCGCCCTGCCTGACCGCTTTGGTCTTCAGGGAAGCGAGATCGCTACCCGAGCCCGGCTCTGAATAGCCCTGGCACCAGAAGTCGTCGCAGTCGTAGATGCGCGGCAGGAACCTCTTCTTCTGCGCCTCGCTGCCGAACTGCAGCAACACCGCCGCGCACATCGTCAAGCCGAAGGGAATCAGCGGGGGTGCGCCGACATAGCCGAGCTCCTCCTCGAACATGTAGCGCTGCACCACGTTCCAGCCGGTGCCGCCCCATTCCTTGGGCCAGGCCGGCGCCACCCAGCCCTTCTTGGCGAGGATCTTGTGCCAGCGCACCAGGTCTTCCTTCGACAGGTGCGCGTAGTCGGCGACCTTCTGGCGCAGGTCCTGCGGCAGGTTCGCCTCCAGCCAGGCGCGCACCTCGTCGCGGAACGCAAGCTCTTCCTGCGAGTAGTTGAGATCCATGGCTTTCCTCCGAACGGAAAGTCTACTGCCGCGGGGTGACGCGAGGGTGTTTCAAACGTGTCCTATGGAAAACGCCTCACAGTATGGTTACGCCGCCGTCGGCGACGATGACCTGACCGGTGATGAAAGCTGCCGCGTCTGACGCCAGAAAGACGGCGATGCCGCCGATGTCGCGCGGCTCGCCCAGCCGCCGCAAGGGGGTGGCCTCGATGCGGGCCGCGGCGCGCTTTTCGTCCTCCCACAGAGCCCGCGCGAACTCGGTCTTCACCAATCCGGGCGCGATCGCGTTGACGCGCACGTTCTTCGGCCCCCACTCGGCCGCCAGGTTGCGGACCAAATGGTGGTCGGCCGCTTTGGAGATGCCGTATGCGCCGATCACCGTGTTGGCGACCAGGCCGCCGATCGAGCCGATGACGATGAAACTGCCCCGGCGGCGCTCCGCCATGCCCGGCAGGGTCATGCCGGCGAGCCAGAGCACGCTCTTCAGGTTGTTGGCGAGGATCTTGTCGAAGGCGTCGTCGGGAATGTCGGTCAGCGGTCCGTAGTAAGGGTTGCTCGCCGCGTTGGCGACGACGATGTCGATGCGGCCCCACTTCGCGGCCGTCGCCTGCACGAGCGCCTGCAGGTCCTCCTTGCGCGAGACGTTGCACGGCTGCGCCAGCACCTCGAAGCCGGCGCGCTCGAACTCCTGCTGCACTTGCTGGCAGGCCTCGGCCTTGCGGCTCGACACCGCCACTTTCGCGCCGGCGCGGGCCAGCTCCTCGGCGATCGACTTGCCGATGCCGCGAGTCGACCCCGTCACAAGCGCCACCTGCCCGCTCAGATTGAACATGCTTGATTTCACTATGCGAAATCTGGTATGACTAAGTTGACAGGAATGAGCCCCCAACAGAATATCGAAACGCGAAACACTCCGCAGCCGAATCTCAGAAACCCAGAAACAGACAAAAGGAAAAGAGTACATGGGAGCCCCTGAACCCACGGCGCCGCTTTCCGCGCCTCCTGCGACTTTCAGCTACGAGCACGAAGGCGACCGCCAGTTCGCGACCACGCTTGCGCGCGGCCTGGAAGTCCTGCGCTGCTTCACCCCGCTCGAGCCGTTGCTCGGCAACAAGGAAATCTCTGTGCGCACCGGCCTGCCCAAGCCGACGGTTTCGCGCCTCACCTACACGCTCACCAAGCTGGGCTACCTGCGGCACAACATGCGCCTGGGCAAGTACCAGCTCGGCTCGGCCGTGCTGTCGATCGGCTATCCGCTGCTCGCCTCCATGAACGTGCGCCAGGTCGCGCGGCCGCTCCTCAAGGAGCTTGCCGACTACTGCAACGGCTCGGTGTCGATGGGCGTGCGCGACCGCCTCAGCATGGTCTACGTCGAGTCGAGCCGCAGCGGCAACGGCATCACCACCCTGCCCGACATCGGCACCTCGGTGCCGATCGCGCAGTCGGTGATCGGCCGCGCCTTCCTCGCCGCGTGCACGCCGCCGGAGCGCGAGGCGGTGCTGAACCAGATGAAGGTCAAGGAGCCCGAGTCGCACCGCAAGTACCTCGCCTCGGTGAACAAGGCGCTCGAGGACATCCGCGCGCGGGGCTTCTGCGCCTCGCTCGGCGAGCTGAAGCGCGAGGTGTTCGCGGTCGGCGTGCCGATGCGGCGCACCGTCGACGGCGAGATCGTCGCCTTCAACTGCGCCGTGCCGGCCTTCATGATGAAGAAAGGCCAGCTCGAGGACGATATCGGTCCGCGCCTGGTGGCGATGGTGCGGAACATCGAGGCGTCACTGGGTCTCCACTGACTGCTGGATAGCCTCCTCAGCTTCTTCAACAACCTCGACGACGACGCGCGCCTGCTGGTAGTGCGCGGCGCGCGTGTCGTCGTCATCCTGCTGCTCGCCTGGCTGGTGCAGCGCTTCGCCGGGCGGCTGATCGAGCGGCTGCAGCACGCCGCGCAGCGGCGCCGCCAGGGCGATGACCTGCGGCGCCTCCACACCGTCAACGCGATGCTCGGCAGCGTCGGCACCGTGCTGGTGGTGCTGGTCGCCGGCATGCTGGTGCTGAGCGAATTCGGCGTCTCGGTGGCGCCGATCCTCGCCACCGCCGGCGTCGCCGGCATCGCCATCGGTTTCGGCGCACAGAGCCTGATCAAAGACTATTTCAACGGCTTCTTCCTGCTGATCGAGGACCAGATCCGCGAAGGCGACGTGGTCGAGGTCGCCGGCAAGGCGGGCGAGGTCGAGGAGATGACGCTGCGCTACGTGCGCCTGCGCGACGGCGACGGCTACGTCTACTTCGTGCCCAACGGCGAGATCAAGATGGTGGTGAACCGCACGCGCTGGTTCGCCTACGCGATGATCGACGGTGCGATCCTCGGCCACCACCATATCGAGCCGGCCTTCGCTGCCATGCGCGAAGTAGGCGAGTCGATGCGCAAGGACGCGCAGTTCGCGCCCGCGATCCTGGAGGACCTCGAGATCCTCGGCGTCGAGCGCTGGGAGCTATGGGGCATCGGCCTGCGCTGCCGCTTCAAGGTAGTGCCGCACCAGCGCGACAACGTGCGGCGCGAGTTCCTCAAGCGCCTCGCCGCCTCGTTCGACACGCATGGCGTAAAGAGCCCATGACGATGAAGAGGCAGGACCTCAGGATCCGCTCGGCCCAAGGGCCGGAGTTCGACTGCTATCTGGTCACGCCCGCCGTGAAAAACAAAGCGCCCGCCATCGTTCTCGCCTCCGCGATCCATGGCGTGGACAAGGATCTGCGCTCGATCGCCGACGAGTTCGCCTCGCACGGCTATCTCGCGGCGGCGCCGGACCTCTTCTGGCGCACCACGCCCGGCCCGCTGACGCGCGAGGACCCGCGCTCCGCGCCGCGCGGCCAGCCGCGGCCGGAAAAGATCAAGACGGGCGAGCAGGACCTGAAGGACGTGCTGCCGCTGCTGCGCGAGCAACCTCTTTTCAACGGCAAGGCCGCGGTGATCGGCTTCTGCTACGGCGGCCCGTACGCGGTGCTCGGGCCGAAGCGCCTCGGCTACGACGCCGGCATCTCCTGCCACGGCACGCAGATGCTCGACTACGCTGGCGAGCTCGAAGGCGTGCGCCAGCCGGTATGCGTCATCTGGGGCGACAAGGACCATCTCGCGCCGCCGCCGGTCCTCGAGGCGTATCGCGACCTGGCGAGGCGGTTGAAGAACCTCGAGCTGCACGTCTTCCCCGGCGTCGAGCACGGCTACATGATGAAGGACGCGAAGGTCTACGACGCGAAGACCTACGAGTTCTCCATGCAGCTCGCGCTGGCGATCCTCAAGGGACTTGAGTCGCGCTGAGGATCTCGAAGATCCGCCTTACTCCGTCGGTGAGCGCGGCCGGGCCGGGCTGCAAGATGTCTGCGGACTTGATTTCGTAGAGCCGGTTTTCCCGCACCGCCGGGATCGCCTCCCATCCCGGCCGCGCCGCAACTTTCTCAGGGCGGAATTTCTTCCCGCACCACGAACCGATGATGACTTCGGGTTGCTTCTTCACCACCTCACTGGCGTCGCCGATGATGCGTCCGGAGGCCGACTGGGAAAAAGATCGCTCCTTGAAGACGTCCTCGCCGCCGGCGATCTCGACCAGCTCGCTCACCCAGCGGATGCCGCTGATCATCGGCTCGTCCCATTCCTCGAAGTAGACCTTTGGTCTCCTCCTGAACGAGCTCGCGGTTCTCCGCACGCCTGCCAGTCCGGCTTCCAGTTCCGAAACCAGCCTCGCTCCCTTGCCCGCGGCCCCAACCAGCGAGGAAAGGGTAAGAATCATCGACAGGATCTCGTCGACCGAGCGCTGGTTGAAGATCATGATGTTGAGGCCGGCTTTCGCCAGGTCGCGCGCGATGTCGGCCTGCAGGTCGGAGAAGCCGAGCACCAGGTCGGGCTTCAGCTCGAGGATCTTGCCGGTCTTGGCGCTGAGGAAAGCGGAGATGCGCGGCTTTTCCCGGCGCGCGCGCGGCGGGCGCACCGTGTAGCCCGAGATGCCGACGATGCGACGCTCCTCGCCGAGCAGGTAGAGAGTCTCGGTCGTCTCCTCGGTCAGGCAAACGATCCGCTCCGGGTAGCGCGCGGGCATTCTGTATTATCGGGTCATGGGGCCGCTCGCCGGAATCCGGGTGCTCGAATTCGAGTCGATCGGCCCGGCGCCGTTTGCCGGCATGCTGCTCGCCGACATGGGCGCCGACGTGCTGGTCGTCGACCGGCCGGCCGCGACCGACCTCGGGCTTGAGCGCAAGCGCTCGGAGGCGGTGATGATGCGCGGCAAGCGCTCGGTCACGCTCGATCTGAAGAGGAATTCTTCAGGGGAAATTGCCCTTCAACTGATCGGCAGGGCCGACGCTCTCATCGAAGGGATGCGTCCCGGGGTGATGGAGAAGCTCGGGCTCGGGCCGGACGCCGCGCTCGCGCGCAACCCGCGGCTCGTCTATGGCCGCATGACGGGCTGGGGCCAGGACGGCCCGCTCGCCGCGCGCGCCGGCCACGACATCAATTACATCGCGCTGAGCGGCGTGCTGCACGCCATCGGCCGCAAGGGCGAGGCGCCGGTGCCACCGCTCAACCTGGTCGGCGACTTCGGCGGCGGCGGCATGCTGCTCGGCTTCGGCGTGGCCTGCGGCCTGATCGAGGCGCAGCGCTCGGGCAAGGGCCAGGTGATCGACGCGGCGATGGTGGAAGGCGCGTCGCTGCTGGCGGCGATGTTCGCCGGCTTCCTGCATTCGAAGCAGTTCAGCGAAGCGCGCGGCGACAACGTTCTCGACACCGGCGCGCCCTGGTACAACGTCTACGAGACGAAGGACGGCGGGTACGTCGCCATCGGCTCGATCGAGGCGCGCTTCTACCAGGAGCTGCTCGCGAAGCTCGGCGTGCCCGACCTCGGCCAGCACGACCGTGCGCGCTGGCCGGAGATGCAGGCGCTATTCGAGAACGCTTTCCGTGCGAAGACGCGCGACGAGTGGGTGCGGGTGTTCGACGGCTCCGACGCCTGCTTCGCGCCTGTTCTGTCCTGGTCCGAAGCGCGGCGCGACGCGCACAATGTTTCCAGGAGGAATTTCTTCACCCTGGGAGGGATCGAGCAGCCTTCGCCGGCGCCGCGCTTCTCCCGCACTGCGGCAAGCGTGCGGCGTGCACCGCCCGAGCGCGGCGAAGCGGGTGCGCAGGCCCTGCTGGATTGGGGGTTCAACGAAATCGAAATAAAAGCCTTAAGATCGCGCGGTCTCGGCTCACTGGAGTAAACGCGATGCTCGGCCGCCTGATGCCCCGCGAGGGCAAGTTCTTCGACCTGTTCAACGCCCACGCGGAGCGCATCGCCGAGGGCGGCCGCGAGCTGGCGCAGATGATCGGCACCTTCACCGAGCTCGATGCGCACGCGCAGCGCATCGACGTCGCCGAGCGCGCCGCCGACAAAATCACGCACGAGACCATCGCGCTCCTGCACAAGACCTTCATCACGCCGTTCGACCGCGACCAGATCCACCAGCTGATCACCACCCTCGACGACATCCTCGACCTGATCCAGGACGTCGCCGAGTCGATCGCGCTCTACGATCTGCGCCGCGTCACGCCCGAGGCGAAGCAGCTCGCCGAGATCAACCAGATGTGCTGCGAGCGGGTGAAGACCGCGGTCGGCCTGCTGACCAACATCAAGCACCCCGAGGCGATCCTCAAGTGCTGCGAGGAGATCGACCGGCTGGAATCCGACGCCGACCGCGTGCTGCGCGCGGCGATGTCCAAGCTGTTCCGCGACGAGCCCGACGTCAAGCAGCTGATCAAGCTGCGCACCATCTACGAGCTGCTGGAGACGATCAGCGACCGCTGCGAGGATGTGGCGAACATCATCGAAGGCATCGTCCTGGAAAACTCGTAGGGCGCGTGGAAAGCCTCTCGATCAGCTTCGGGGTGGTGTTCGCGCTGGTGGTGATCGCGCTCGCCTTCGACTTCATGAACGGCTTCCACGACGCGGCGAACTCGATCGCCACCGTCGTCTCGACACGTGTGCTGAAGCCCTACCAGGCCGTGATCCTCGCCGCCTTCTTCAACTTCCTCGCGGTCGCCGTGTTCCACCTCAGCGTGGCGGCGACCGTCGGCAAAGGCATCATCGACCAGGGCATCATCGACCAGTACGTGGTGTTCGGTGCGCTGGTCGGCGCCATCGCCTGGAACCTGATCACCTGGTGGTACGGCATTCCCTCTTCGTCCTCGCACGCGCTGATCGGCGGCCTGTGCGGCGCCGGCGTGGCGAAGGCCGGCACCTGGGCGCTGATTCCGGCCGGCATCCTGAAGACGGTGGCCTTCATCTTCATCTCGCCCTTCATCGGCCTGGTGGTCGGCGCCTTTCTCCTGCTCGGCATCTCGTGGCTTTTCCGCCGCTCGACGCCCAGCCGGGTCGACCGCCTGTTCCGGCGCCTGCAGCTCTTTTCGTCCTCGATGTACAGCCTCGGCCATGGCGGCAACGACGCGCAGAAGACCATCGGCATCATCTGGATGCTGCTCATCGCCGCGGGCTACACCGGCCACAGCGACCCGGCGCCCATCTGGGTGGTGGTCGTCTGCTACCTGGCGATCGGCCTCGGCACGCTGTTCGGCGGCTGGCGCATCGTCAAGACGATGGGCCAGCGCATCACCAAGATCCGTCCGGTCGGCGGCTTCTGCGCCGAGATCTCCGGCTCGGTCGCGCTGTTCCTCGCCACCGCGCTCGGCATCCCGGTCTCGACCACGCACACCATCACCGGCTCGATTGTCGGCGTAGGCATGGCACAGTCGGTCTCGGCGGTGCGCTGGGGCGTGGCGGGCGACCTGGTGTGGGCGTGGATCCTGACGATCCCGTGCTCGGCGTTCATCGCCGGCCTCGCCTGGTGGCTCGGCCGCCTGGTGTTCGCCTAGTGGCCGTGCGGCGTCGTCGCGCCCATCCCCTGCACCGCTAGCTCGGTCTTCACCTCGCCGGCTTTTTCGAAGCGCAGGACCAGCGGCACGCGCTCGCCCTCCTTGAGCGGCCGCTTGATCTCGACGAGCATCAGATGCGCGCCGCCGGGCTTCAGCTCGAAGCTGCCGCGAGCCGGCACCTCGTAGCCCTTCACCTCGCGCATGCGCATGACGTCGCCCTTCATCTCCATCGTATGCGTCTCGACGCGCGCCGCGGCCGGCGAAGAAGCGCCGACCAGGCGGTCGGGCGAAGCCGACTGATTGCGGATGGTCAGGTAGCCTGCCGCCACCTTCGCCCCCGGCGGCGTCGCCCGCGACCAGGCGTTTTCGACCTGGACCTGCGCCTGCACTGAAAAAGATATTGCGGTGAAGAGAAAGAACGAAAGCCATTTCATTTTCGGTTTTCCTTTTCCTGCAGCTCGCGCCACAGAATCTTGCCGGTGGCGGTCTTCGGCAGCGCGTCGACGAACTCGACCACGCGCGGCACCTTGAAAGCCGCCATTTTCTCGCGCGCCCAGTCGATGATCTCTTTGGATGTCGTTTGTTTCGAAGCGTTCCTCAGGACGATAAAAGCTTTCACCGTCTCGCCGCGGTATTCGTCGCGGGCGCCGATGACGCAGGCCTCCTGGATCGCGGGGTGCGCGTAGAGCATCGCCTCCACCTCGGCCGGCCAGACCTTGAAGCCCGAGCAGTTGATCATGCGCTTGAGCCGGTCGGTGATGAAGAAATAGCCCTCTTCGTCGTAGTAGCCGAGGTCGCCGGTGCGGAAAAAGCGCTTGCCGTCGTGCTCGATGAAGGCTTCCGCGCTCGCCTGCGGCTGCTTCCAGTAGCCGCGGAACACCTGGGGGCCGTGGACCACGATTTCGCCGACTTCCCCTGCCGATACTTCTCTATTGCTTTCAAGATCGAGCACACGCGCGTCAGTGTTGAAGAACGGGATGCCGGCGCACTGGCGCTTGGGGCGCTGCGGCGGGTTGATGTGCGTCGGCGCCATCGTCTCCGACAGGCCATAGCCCTCGACGAAAGGCAGGCCGATCACTTCCTCGAGCTTGCGCGCCACGGCCTCGGGCATCGCCGCGCCGCCGCCGCCGAGCTGCTTCAGCGACGACAGGTCGTACTTGCCGAGATTGGGGTTGGAGAGGAAGTCGACCATCATGGTGGTGATCGCCGACCAGTTGGTCACTTTCGCGCGCTCGATCTGCATCGCCGCGCAATCGCGGTCCCAGCGCGACAGCAGCACTATGGTGGAGGCGAGATGCAGCGGCGCGTTCATACCCGCCTGCATGCCGGTGACGTGGAACATCGGCAGGGCGGAAAGCACCACGCTGTGGTCCTGCACGCCGCGCCAGTACAGGTAAGGCACCGTGGTCGCCTGCACGCTCGCGTGCGTGTGGATGCAGCCCTTCGGCTTGCCGGTGGTGCCCGATGTATAAGGCATTGCGGCGAGGTCTTCGGGTTGCGCTGCATGCTCTGCGGGTCGGAGTTTCTCGCCCAGCGCATCCCTCCAGTAGGAGACGTTTTCGGAAGAAAACCTCTGTATTGGCGCGCGGACGAAATCGGGCAGCGGCAGATCGGTCGCCGGATCGATGTAGTCGGAGTACGCCGCGACGATTACATGCTTCAGCCCGAGCGGCTCGAGGTGCTTGAAGACGTCCTGGCCGGCGATCGCCACGGCGGCGTCCGAGTCCTCGACGTAGTGACGCAGCTCCTCGGTGCGGTTCATCGGATTGACCGGAACGACTACCGCATCGGCGCGCACGATCGCGTAATAGGCAATCACGAACTGCGGGCAGTTCTGCAGGTAGAGGAGCACGCGGTCGCCGCGCGCCACGCCGCAGCGCTGCTGTAGAAAGCCGGCCAGCGCGTCGACCTCCCGCTTCAGGTCGGCGTACTGGATGCGCTTGCCGTAGTAGTCGATGGCGGTTCGCTCGGGGTAGCGGAGCGCGCTCGCCTCGAGATTGCGGTAGACGGTATGCCGAGGCACCTCGATGGTCCTCGGCTGGCCCTCCGGCCAATGGGCGAAATGCCGGTCGAACATCAGAGCGCGAACCGCTCGACGGCCTTCTCGTCCCATTCCATGCCGAGGCCGGGACGCTCCGGGATGGCGACGTGGCCCTTCTGCACCGACAGGGGATTCTTCAGGATCGGCGAAGCCCAGTCGACGAACTCGAGCCAGTGGCAGGTGGGCGTGGCGGCGAGCACGTGGCAGCTCATCTCCGGAAACAGGTGGCTCGACATCTCGACGCCGGCGCCCTGCGCGAGCGCGGCGGCGCGCATGAAGCCGGTAACGCCGCCGATGCGCTCGGCGTCGGGCATCACATAGTCGCAGGCGCCGGCGGCGAGCGCCTGCGCCATCTGCTCGGGCCCCATGAAGTTTTCGCCGATCTGGACCGGTGTGACCACCTCACGGGTAACGCGGGCGCAGCCCGCGAAATCATCCGCACGGATGGGCTCCTCGATCCAGTAGACGCCGCCTTCCTCGTCGATCATGCGGCCGCGCTTGATCGCTTCCGCGACCGTCAGGCCCTGGTTGAAGTCGGTCATCAGCAGCACGTCGGCGCCGATCTCCTTCTTCACCGCGCGCAGCGCCGCGAGGTCCTCGCGCGCGTCGGGCCGGCCGAGGCGCAGCTTGACGGCGCCGAAGCCCTCGTCCACCAGCTCGCGCGCTTCCTTCACCAGCGGCGCGAGCGGCATTAGGCCAAGCCCGTTGGAGTTGTAGGCGGGAATCGGCCGAGGCGCCGCGCCGAGGAGGCGCACCAGCGGCTGGCCGAGCGCCTGGCCGAGCGCGTCCCAGGCCGCCATGTCGATGCCCGAGATGGCAAACAGCACCATGTTGTGCACGCCGAGGAGCGCGTAGCGCGCGCGCAGCTTCTTCTCCAGGTCGAACGGCGCCACCGCGTCGCCCTGCACCATCTCCGCCATCGCTTCGACCAGCTTCGCGATCGCCGGCAGGTGCGGCTTGCCCGGGCTGAAGAGATACGAGCGGCCGACGATGCCGGCGTCGGTGCGCAGGTCGATGAGAAGCAGCGGCGCGATCGTCACGGCCGCGATGCTGGTCTGCAGTTGGCGCTTCATCGGCACCGCCACCGCCCGCACGCGGATCGATTCGATCTTCAGCTTCATTTTCCGGTGAAGCGCGGCTTGCGCTTTTCCATGAACGCGCGCCGGCCTTCCTTGTAGTCCTCGCTCGTCGCGCAGCGGTCGATGGCGGCCCGCATCGCCCTCTGGTCCGGCGCACCTGCGGACTTCACGTATTCCTCGATGATGGTTTTCGAGTTGGCGATGGCGAGCGGCGCATTCTCGCAGAGCGTCTCGAGGACACCGTCGACGTATTTCTCCAGCTTCGCATCGGGCAGCACCGCGTTGACCAACCCCATCGCGAGCGCATCGTTCGCGACGTAGCGTCCGCCCAGAAACATGATCTCCCTCGCGCGCGCGTGGCCGACCGTCTCCAGCAGCCGCTTGTGGCCCTCGACGTTGTAGGCGAGGCCGAGCTTCGCCGCCGGAATGGCGAATTGCGCCGACTCCCCGCAATAGCGCAGATCGCAGGCGAGCGCGATTTCCAGGCCGCCGCCCATGCAGAAGCCCTGGATCATCGCCAGCGACGGCTTGCGCGAATCCTGGATCGCGTGCAGCACCTGGTCGAGCAGGCCGTCGTAGTCCGAAACGGCGGAATTCTGCGCGCGGACCTTCTCGAACTCGGAGATGTCGGCACCAGCCGAGAAGGCTTCCTTGCCGGCGCCGCGGAACGCGATGCAGCGCACCTGCGCGTCCGCGTCGAACGCTTTGACCGCCGGCGCGATGCCTCGCCACATCGCCGCGTTGATGGCGTTGCGCTTCGCAGGCGAGTCGAACACGATCCAACCGACCGCACCGCGCTTCTCGAGGGTCAGCTTGCCTTCGCTCAAGGTTTCCCGCCCGGCCCGTAGATCGAAGGCACCACCGCGCGCGCATCGCGCCGGCCCCAGCGGCCGGCTTCCACCTGGTGGAAGAAGTCTTCGAGCAGCCGGTTGAAGAGCTCGGGCTCCTCCAGGTTGATGCCATGGCCGCTCTTCGGCAGGATCGCGAGGCCGGCTGTCGGGATGGCGCGCTTCATCACCAGGCAGATCTCGAGGCACGGCTCCTCCTCGTCGCCGGCCATGATCAGGGTCGGCACGTCGATGCGCGCCATCTCGGCGGTAAGGTCGTAGAGCGACGGGCGCCGCGCCTGGTAGCCGAGCTGCGTATTCGCCGAGCCCTCGGCGGAATGCTCCTCGAGCTGGCGGATGTACTCGGCGAAGCCGCGCGGGTCCTTGTTCTGGAACTGCACGCGCGTCGGGCCATGGCCGTAGGTCGCCGCGAAGCGCTGCATGCCTTCGCGGCGGATGAAGTCGGCATTGGCAAGGCTGGCCGCCTGAAAGTTGCGGTGCTGCGCCGGGTGCGCGCCATATCCGCCGCCCGCGACGGTGATCGACAGCGCGCGGTAGCCGTAGGTGATGCCGAAGTGCAGCGACGCGAACGCCCCCATCGACAGGCCGACGACGTGCGCGCGCTGGATGCCGAGCGCATCGAGCACGCAGCGGATGTCGTCGCGCCAGCGCGCCTGCGAGTAGCGCTCGACGTCCTGCGGCACGTCGGAAGGCGGATAGCCGCGCGCGTTGTAGGCGATGCAGCGGTAGCGCCGCGAGAAATGCCGCAGCTGCGGCTCCCAGCTGCGGTGGTCGCCGGCGAACTCGTGGACGAAGACGATCGGCGTGCCGGCCCCGGCTTCCTCGTAGTGGAGCTTGACGCCGTCATCGGTGTTCAGGCTTGGCATCTTTTCACCTGGTAGCCGAATCTCGGGAAGTGCACGACCACCGTGCCGGCGCGCGGATCGGTGCGCCGCAGGGCGATTTCATCGGTGCCGCAGTGGAGCAGCTCGCCACGCACCGGGACGAGCGCGTTGTCCACCGGCATGACCTCGGCCGTCTCGCCGAGCGCGATGCCGTCGGTCTCGAACGCCTGCGGATTCTTGATCTCGGCCGGCTTCGATTTTTTCGAAATGCCCAGTGCTTCCTCGCTCGAGAGCGCAGAAGGCTTGCCGTGGCCGAAGGCGGCGATGCGCTCGATCAGGGCCACCGTCTTCGGGAAAGGATCGAGCGCCGGCCGCGCGATGGGCGGCTGGTGGACCGACCAGAGCACGTGGTACAGCGCGAAGTCCGCCACCGTCGGCTTCGCGCCGAAGAGGAACGCTCCGCGCAGCTGGGCTTCCACGCGCGCGAGGACGGCGGCGAGGTTCGCCTTGCACTCGTGGAGCGGCCCGCGCCGCACCGTGCCGCCGACGCGCATCGCGGCGCGGTCCTCGGCGAACTTCTTCAGGAACTCGGGCGTGGCGTCGGGCAGGAACAGCTTCAGCATGCCACCGGGCTGGAAGCCGATTGGAATGGCGACGTTGAACAGCACGCTGTCGGCGAAGTGGGCGGCGGCCTGCACCGCGAGCGTGTCGCCCTCCGGGTAGATCGACGGCTCGGGCGCGATGCGCTCGAGCGTGCGCGCGATCAACGCGCTGTCGCAATAGACGTCGGCGCCGATCTGCAGCAGCGGCGTGCGGCGATAGCCGCCGGTCAGCGCCACGACGTCGGGCTTCGGCAGGATCATCGGGATCTCGACCGAGCGCCAGGCGAGCTTCTTGTAGCCGAAGATCGCGCGGATCTTCTCGGCGAAAGGCGAAACCGGATAGTGATGCAGGATCGGCTCGGCGGTCACTGTGGCATTCTATGGCGATGAAAGCGGTTGTTTGCAAGCAGTTCGGCCCACCGGAATCGCTCGTCGTCGAGGACCTGCCCTCGCCCCGCCCGGGGCCGGGCGAGGTCGTGGTGTCAATGAAGGCGGCGAGCGTCAACTTTCCCGACGTCCTCATCATCCAGAACAAGTACCAGTTCAAGCCTCCGCTACCGTTCTCGCCGGGGAGTGAGCTCGCCGGCGTGGTGAAGGAGGCGGGCGCGGGCGTCGCCGGCTTCAAGGCCGGAGACCGGGTGATCGCCTTCACCACCTACGGCGCCTTCGCCGAGGAGGTGAAGACCGAGGCGGCGCGGCTGCTGCCGCTGCCCGAGGGCATGGACTTCACCACCGGCGCGGCGTTTCTCCTCACCTACGGCACCTCGGACCACGCGCTGCGCGACCGCGCCGCGCTGCGCGCCGGCGAGACGCTGCTCGTGCTCGGCGCGGCCGGCGGCGTCGGCCTGGCCGCCATCGAGATCGGCAAGGCCCTCGGCGCGCGCGTCATCGCCTGCGCTTCGAGCGCGGACAAGCTCGCGGTGTGCCGGGAGCACGGCGCCGACGAGGGCATCGACTACGCGAAGGAAGACCTGCGCGAGCGCATCCAGGCGATTACAGGAAAAAGCGGAGTGGACGTGGTGTACGACCCAGTGGGCGGCCCTTATACGGAGCCGGCGTTCCGCTCGCTCGCCTGGCGCGGCCGGCTGCTGGTGGTGGGCTTCGCCGCGGGCGAGATCCCGAAGCTGCCGCTCAACCTCGCGCTCCTGAAAGGTGCCTCGGTGATCGGCGTGTTCTGGGGCGACTTCGTGCGCCGCGAGCCGAAGGAGTTCGAGCGCAGCCTGCGCCAGCTCGGCGAGTGGTACCGCCAGGGCAAGCTGCGGCCGCACGTGTCGCAGACCTTCCCGCTCGAAAAGGCGGTCGAGGCGCTGAAGCTCATGGCCGC